>DAVZJL010000051.1:0-10311 GCA_052272805.1 Prevotella sp.
ATGCGAAAGAGATAGCTGCGATAGCTACGAACATTAAAACTAATTTCTTCATTTTCTTTGCTTTTTAAATCTGTAAAACAATCATTTGTTTATTAAAACATTGCAAAGGTATATATTTTTTCAATACAACGTACAACTTTTTATGTTTTTTTTTTGCTCTTTTTGTAACGTGTTTAGAATGTATTGATAATCAATGAGATACAAATAGTAAACAAATGTTAATGTTTTTAGGTTTGAAGAAAAGAGCTAAATTTTAATGATTTTAGACCACTTGTGCGCGAACAAAACAGAAAAATCATTACCTTTGTATTCGCTTAATATATATATTATAAGGTATAATGATTAATACATCTGTTTTTCAAGATAAAAAAGCTGCATATTTCACCTTAGGATGCAAGCTGAACTTCTCTGAGACATCCACTTTTGGTAAGATGCTTGCCGACTTAGGTGTGCGCACTGCTGAAGAAGGCGAGGTGGCAGATATCTGTTTGGTGAATACCTGTTCGGTTACGGAAGTGGCAGATCACAAGTGTCGTCAGGCAATTCATCGTCTTGTGCGCAATAATCCTGGTGCGTTTATGGTGGTTACTGGTTGTTATGCACAGTTGGAGTCGGAGTCGGTGAGCAAGATTGATGGTGTTGACCTTGTGCTCGGTTCTGACGAGAAAGCCAATTTAATACAGTTCTTGAGCGATGCGTGGACTGCAAAGGATTCGGTTGCTGAACTCAGTGAGAATGGCAAGGCTGAGTCGCTGCATGAGTTCCACTCGGTTAAGACAAAGATGATAAAGTCGTTCGCGCCTTCATGCTCTCGCGGTAATCGTACACGCTATTTCCTCAAGGTGCAGGACGGCTGCGACTATTACTGCACTTACTGTACAATACCGTACGCACGTGGCAACTCGCGCAATCCGACTATAGCTTCGCTTGTTGCACAGGCAGAAGAGGCTGCGCGTGAAGGAGGTAAAGAAATTGTGCTCACTGGCGTGAATATAGGCGACTTCGGTAAAACAACAGGCGAGAGTTTTCTCGACCTGTGTAAGGCGCTTGATAAGGTGGAGGGAATCGAACGCTATCGTATAAGCAGTATGGAACCAAACCTGTTGAGTGATGAGCTGATTGATTTCTGCTCGCAGAGCCGTGCGTTCATGCCTCACTTCCATATACCATTGCAAAGTGGATCGGACGAGGTGTTGAAGTTGATGCATCGCCGTTATGACAAGACACTCTTTGCTCACAAGATAGAACTTATTAAGCAGAAGATGCCGGATGCGTTCATAGGTGTTGACGTAATGGTTGGCTGTCGTGGTGAGACACCAGAGTGTTTTGAGGAGTGCTACGAGTTTCTTGACGATGTGGATGTGACACAATTGCACGTTTTCCCGTACAGTGAACGTCCTGGCACAGCGGCATTGCGCATACCTTACGTAGTGAATGACGCAGAGAAGAAGGTGCGAAGCAAGCGTTTGCTCGATCTTAGTGAACAGAAACGCATCGACTTTTATGCACGCTATATTGGTACAGAACAGGAAGTGCTGTTCGAGAAAGCTACGCGTGGCAAAGCTATGCATGGTTTCACTTCAAACTATATTCGTGTGGAGTTGCCGGCAAAGCTTGCCAAGGAAGAGTATGATAATCAGATACTGCGTGTAAGGATGGGCGAGTTTAATCGCGACAAGTCTGCATTGCAAGTTGAACTATTATAATGATATAGAATGAAGAAAGTAGCAATCGTGATATTGAACTGGAATGGTGAGCAAATGCTACATCGTTTCTTGCCATCTGTGTTGCAATACTCTGAGGCTGTTGCTGATATTGTTGTAGCAGACAATGCTTCGACCGATGCTTCGCTTGCGCTTCTTGAGAAGAAGTTTCCTACAGTGCGTACTATTGTTCTTGATCGCAATTATGGTTTTGCGGAAGGTTACAATCGTGCACTGCGGCAAGTGGAGTATGAATATTATGTATTGCTCAACAGTGATGTAGAGGTGACGGAAGGTTGGCTCGACACACTCATCGGCTTTATGGACAGGCATCCTGAAGCTGCAGCCTGCCAGCCTAAGCTGCTTGCCGAGCACGACAGAACATTTTTCGAGTATGCAGGAGCCAGTGGAGGTTACATTGATCGCTATGGTTATCCGTTCTGTCGTGGCAGACTCTTTGAAACGGTAGAGAAAGATGAGGGACAATACGATGATGTGTGCGAGGTGATGTGGGCAACAGGTGCTTGTCTGATGATACGCCGTGCCGACTATTGGCGTGTGGATGGACTCGACGGACGCTTCTTTGCTCACAATGAGGAAATTGATCTCTGTTGGCGTCTTTGCAACTTGGGTAGAAAGATATATTGTGTGCCTCAGAGTCGAGTGTTCCACGTTGGAGGCGGCACACTGCCCAAAGGTAATCCGATGAAGACCTTCCTTAACTTTCGCAACAATCTTACGATGCTCTATAAGAATCTGCCAGAAGCAGAGTTGCACCATGTGATGCGTGTGCGTTGTTGGCTTGATTATGTAGCAGCTTTCAAGTCGCTAATCCTCGATCGAAATCTTAGCGAATTCAAGGCTGTGATTCGTGGTAGGAGAGCTTTTAAGGCATGGCGTAACCAGTTTGATGCCGACCGTGTGGCAATACAGGCATCACGTGTGTCGCAGATGGATGTTATGCGCAAGCCATATAGTCTGCTTTGGCAGTATTATGCTCATGGTGTGCATATATATAAAAATCTAAAAAACGAGCGATAAAAGCTTATTTTTATGATAATTTCATAGTTAAACAGCAGAAAAGGGTCTGCTGTTTAACTTTTTTAGATGATTTTCTTGGCTTTTAAAACCTTTTTTACTATTTTTGCAAAAATATTTAACAGTTCGTTAATAGAAGGATAGTAAAAGGGTGAGAAAACTATACATTATAATAATAATGACTATTGTTTTTGTTTCTACAGCTTGTGAGTTGAAACTGAAACAATTTGGCGAAGACAGTCAGACAACGTTGATTGAGATTCAGCGTTATGACCGTCTTGAAAGTCGTTATCTCACCACTGGCGATTTCTCTGCACTTCAGCAGATGAACATTGAGTATCCCATGGAGACACGCACCTTGATAGAAGATGTGTTGCAATTGGGAGAGGTTAATGACCCTGGCATCAATTCAAAGTTTTTACAGTTCTACCAAGATACAACTCTTCAGATTATCATCACTGAAGCAGAGGTGCAGTATGCTAATGTATCAGATATCAGTAAGCAACTGAATAAAGCCTTTGACCGATTGCGCAAGCTATCTCCCAATGTTTCTATTCCGACAGTTTACTTACAGATAGGTGCTCTTGATCAGAGTGTGGTTGTGGGCAATAATTCTATTGGTATTTCGCTTGACAAGTATCTTGGTGAGTATTATCCGCTTTACGACCGTTTCTACACTGAAGCACAGCGTGCTCAGATGACACGTGAGCACATAGTGCCAGACTGTATGTTCTTCTACATGCTCAGTATTTATCCGCTCAAGGACTATGAGGTTCGTTCGCAGTATGAACGTGACTTGCATGTGGGCAAGATAATGTGGATAGTGAATAGTTTGCTTGACAAGAAGTTTTTCTCAACAAAATACGTTGAGAAGGTAGACCGTTATGTGCGCAAAAATTCGTTATCGGTAAAGCAATTGCTGGAGAATAATCTGTAGGGTACTGATCCTTTTACTTTTTTACTCTTTTATTTTTTTTTACTTTTTTACTTTTAGTATCTCTTCTGGTTTCTCTACAAGAGTCGTGGCTCCGTGCTGCAATAGGAAGTCTTTGTCGCGAAATCCCCATAACACACTTATGCACGGCATACCCGAATTGCGAGCCGTGTCAATATCTACATCGCTATCACCGATATACACAGCGCTGTCAGCCGTGGCGCCGAGCTGTCTGAGAGCCTCAATCACCGTGTCAGGTGCAGGCTTCTTGCGTATATCCTCTCGTTCTCCGATAGCCACAGGCACAAGTTCCTCGCCGAAGAAGTGGCGGCACAGATCCTGCGTCGCAGCGTAGAACTTATTGCTTACAACTGCCACCTTTTTTCCGCGTTTGTGCAACTCTTTTAGCATCTCCATCACGCCATCATACGGACATGTTGTGTCAAGATTATGCTTCATGTAGTGCTGTCGGAAGTCCTGATAAGTCTTGTCGAACAGCGGATTATTGAGTCCGTTAGGAATGGCTCGCTCCATAAGTTTCTTTACACCATTGCCCACAAACTGTCGCACTTCGTCAAGTGTTCGCTGTGGCATACCATTGTTTGCCAGTGCGTAGTTGCAGCTCGCTGCAAGGTCGTTGAGCGTAGAAAGCAGGGTGCCGTCCAAGTCGAAGATGTATGTATCGTACATATTCATATTGATATTGATTGATTCAGATTATTAAATTCTACGATACAAAAGTACGTATTTTTAGTCAAAGGTGTATAAAATTAATCGTGCGATTAAAAACATAGCATTTATTTTTGTCATATATCATATTTACTCTACCTTTGCAGTGTTTCAGCAATGTAAAAGTCTAAATTATGAGAAAGAGAAAGAATAAGAATCGTAAGTTTCTAACAATCATTGGTGTAGTCCTGTTGGCAGTAGTAGCTTGTGGCTATTGTTTCTTCTTTGCCGGCATGTCGTCGACAGGTGAAACGCAATATGTGTATGTTGACAACGATGACAACATCGACTCAGTCTACACAAAGCTCAGTGTCATGTCGAGCGGCAGTTCGATGATTGGTTTCAAAACACTTGTAAAGATGAGTGGTTATGCCGACAACGTGCGTACAGGTCGCTATGCTGTGCGTGAGGATGAAGGAGCCTTCATGGTATTCCGTCACTTGAAGAACGGCTTGCAGACACCAGTCAGCCTTGTTGTGCCGTCGGTGCGTACTATGGACCGCCTTGCAGCCGAACTCTCCAAGCGCCTTATGATGGATAGTACCGCCCTTTACAAGGCACTCACAGACGAAACGGTCTGCCAAAAGTATGGTTATGACACCACGACAATAGCTGCACTATTTATTCCGAATACATACGATATCTACTGGAATGTGAGTGTGGAAAAGCTGCTCGACCGTATGCAGAAGGAGAACAAGGCATTCTGGAATGCCGAACGCACAAGGAAGGCACAGGCAATGAAACTCACACCGATAGAGGTGACAACGCTTGCCAGCATCGTCGACGAGGAGACAGCCAATAACGGCGAGAAGCCGATGGTAGCCGGTATGTACTACAACCGTCTCATGCTGCGCAACGCCGAGTATCCAGAAGGAATGCCGTTGCAGGCAGACCCTACGATTAAGTTCGCATGGAAGCGTTTCGAACTGAAGCGCATATACAACAACTTGCTGTATATAAAGAGTCCGTACAACACCTACCGCAACCCTGGTCTGCCCCCAGGACCAATCCGTATTCCATCAATAGCAGGCATTGATGCTGTGCTCAATCACGTGCAGCACGACTATCTCTACATGTGTGCTAAGGAAGACTTCAGTGGAACGCATAATTTTGCACGCAATTATAAGGAACATTTACAGAATGCAAAGCGTTATAGTGATGCACTTAATGACAGAGGAATAAAATAATTAGATTTAAGGATTTAATAATGAACAAATTATCAACACTCTTACTTTGTGCCGTTTTGTCAGCCCAGACATTCGGCTCGAAGGTTCGTGCAATTGAAACAGAATTATCGGCTGCACATGGCTATGTTGAAACAACCGACGGAGCGGTTGGAGCAGCGGGTATTAATATTCCGAGTGAAGCACTCAACTCCAGCGGTAGACCGCAGATGAACAACACGCTTTCTGCCTGGACATCAACCTCCGTTTGTGCCGTCTATTACTTCCATCATCCTGCAGCTACCGTTTCAAACACTCTGAAACTTAACGTCAAGGCGTTGCAGACTGCAAAATTCCGACTCACTGTTACCGACCCCGATTCGCCTGCCACACCTCTTTATACAAAGGAGTTCAGTGCGAAAGGTCCGCTTCTTGGAGGTGATATGGAGGTTGGTATGGGAGACATAACTTTCACACGGTCAGCTTATTATCGCTATAAACTCGAGTGTATCTCTGGCAACAATGCCATAAACAACATAAGCCGTTTCAAGTTTTCTTCTTCTTCCAATGAGGCTTCGTATGCAGCCAATTATCTGTCGTCGCCATCAGTGCATCTCAACAACTGGCATTCAACAGCATCGGGTGCTCCTTCTGGCGACGGCTATGACTGGCTGTTTGAGGAGATAATGATTCCCGAAGAATCAGACCTTGCTGGCACATACGCCGAGGCGATAGGTGCGCTCAATGGTTATATGGGCATACAGATGAACGGCTATGTAGGTGGCGAACCACGTCACGATGTGCTTTTCTCTATGTGGGATGATGGCTCAACCGACGAAGACCCCAATCTGCCGGAACATCTGCGTGCAGGAGCTGTTGATTGGGATGAAAAGACAACCGTGAACCGATTTGGTAATGAGGGTACAGGTGTGCAGACATATCGTCGCGGCAATTATTGGACACCTGGCACATACGTGCAGTTCATCACCAACTGCCGACCAGAAACCACCTCGTACACTACTATTGAGAATGGCAAAACCGTGGTGCATGAGCAGCATAATATGCTCGTTTCTACATGGTTCAATGCGTTGGACGGCAAAGGCTGGCAGTATATGGCAACGGTGCGTAAGCGCAATTCGTCTACATATTTCAGCACCTGGTATTCGTTCCTCGAAAACTATGTGTGGACAAATGGTCAAGCTTCGCGTAAAGCTTATTATCGCAATGGCTACGGACGTGCTCGTACTACGGGCAAGTGGTACAACTTCAACAGTGTTGGTTTCGGACACACCGACGGCGGAAAAGAAGATGGAGCACGTGCCGACTATGGACAGGGTGTTACCGAAAACGCTTCTGATCGTACATTCTTCATGCAGACAGGTGGCTATACTTCCACAAAGCAGACGGCTTCGATTGTGAGTCTTGCAACGGATAACACGGTGGTGGATACTATTGATATCGCTCCGCTTGATCTTCGTGTGCGTCAGGCTATACAGAAAGAAATTGATCGTGCCACGGAAGACGAACTCTTTACACAGAACCTCCTGGACAAGACGGGCTGGAAGGTTATAGAGAAATCAAGTGAGGAAACATCCGGCGAGGGTACGAATGGTCGTGCCCAGCAGATTATTGATGGTGATAACAACACATATTGGCATCCGCAGTGGCAGGGTGGTAAAGCAACACTGCCACATACAATCGTTGTTGATATGAAAACCATTAATAACGTTGGAGGTTTCCAGTTTAAGATGGGTGACAATCCCACTCGTTTTATAAAAGCTTACGATATATACGGATCTACCGATAATAGTAAGTGGACTCTGCTTTGTAGCGATGACTCAGCTCCGCTTAAGTCGGAGTTTCGTAAGGTTCTCGGTGAGCCGGCAGACATACGCTACTTCAAGATTGTTGTGCGCCAGACCACAGCCACAGACGGACCTTGGCTGCGCATCTACGAGGTAGACCTCGCTTCAGGCAAGACCATCCGCTCGATGCTATCAGGCAGAGTAACCTGCAATGGTAAGCCGGTGAAGGGCGCCACGGTAAACCTTCGCAGTTCTGAAGCTGTCTATGAAGGCACAAGCGACGAGTCGGGCTACTACAGTATAAATGTCGGCAGAACCGACCTCACTTATCAGCTCACCGCTTGGGCAGACGGCTACTATAGCTATTATGAGAGTCAGCCGATAGAGATTAAGGGTAGTGTGGTTAAGGACATCGATCTGAAGCCAATGACTGCTATCAATAGTGTGTCTATAACTGGCGACATCCCTTCTGATGCTGCACGCTATAATATCAGCGGACAGCGAGTAGAGCAGGGCACTCGCGGAATAGTTATTGTGAACGGAAAGAAATACCTGACAAAGTAATTCGTGTGAATATGATTAAGGCTGGAAGATGACTTCCAGCCTTACGTTGTTATAAATGTCAATTCTGTAGCTACGCTCCTTTTTTATTCGTAGCGTATCGCCTCGATAGGGTCGAGCTGTGCCGCCTTCTTAGCCGGATACCAGCCGAAGAAAACACCCGTGAAGGTGCAGACAGCGAAGCTCATGATTATGCTCCACGGCTGAATGTATATAGGCCAGTGGGCTACCAGCTTCACGGCGTAGGAGGCTCCTATGCCCAAGCCCACGCCAATGAGTCCGCCGGTTACGCTGAGCAGGATAGCCTCGATTAGGAACTGGCTGAGGATGTCTACGCCGCGAGCACCTACACTCATGCGCAGACCAATCTCGCGTGTGCGCTCCGTAACGCTCACGTACATGATGTTCATGATGCCGATGCCGCCTACGATGAGCGAGATGCCAGCCACGCAGCCGAGCAGTATTGTCATCATGTCGGTTGTAGAGTTCATCATGCTTGCCATCTCCTCCTGCGAGCGTATGTTGAAGTCGTCTTCGTCAGCCTCCTGCACGTCAGTCGCCTCCTTCAGCTTATGGTTGCGGCGCAGCACGTCGGTTATCTCGTCGATAGCCTTCGACGTGAGGTCTTCGGTTATTGCCGAGCAGGTTATTCCGCCGAGGAACGTCTGCGCCTTGATGCGCTTCATCACCGTTGTGTACGGCGCAAGCACAAGGTCGTCCTGGTCCATGCCCATAGAGTTGTAACCCTTCTTCTTCAGCACGCCCACTACGCGGAACGGTATTGCGTTGAAGCGCACCACCTTGCCTACGGGGTCCGACCCGTCGGGGAAGAGGTTGTCTACCACGGTCTGGCCCAATATGCACACCTTCGCACTCGACTTGATGTCGGCATCGGTGAACATTTCTCCCTCACTCACAGAGAGTTGTCTGATTTCGAGATAGTCTTGATTTACGCCGTAGATAGACGACGGCGTGTTGTTGTTGCCGTATATCCACTGTCCGCTGCTGTTCACCGTGGGACTGATGCCTTTGATGAAGTGGCACTCGTCCTTGATGGAGTTGTAGTCTGTGAGCTTCAGCGTCTCCATCGCCGATGGGTCCTGGCGCACACCGCCCGGACCGCGGTCGGCTCCCGGACTTATCATTATCATGTTTGAACCCATCTCGGCGATGTTCGCCTGAATGCTGCGCTTCGATCCCTGACCGATGGCGAGCATCGTGATGACCGATGCCACACCGATGATGATGCCAAGCGCTGTGAGGAACGAGCGCAGCTTGTTGGCTGCAATGGCGCGAAGGGCTATTTTGAAAAGATTGCTATAATTCATAATCTTGTTGTGTTTTGGCGACTACAGGCGCAGCCGCCGCTTTTGTCATTTTCATTCGTCAGAGCCGTTCCTGAGGCTTCATTCGTCGGAGCTTGCCGGCAGCGCCGCCAGTCCTTCCTCAGCCGAGAGGATATTGGTGTTGTACTCGTCGCTTATCACATGTCCGTCGCGCAGCATGATGTTGCGCGATGAGTAGTTGGCTATGTCGGGGTTGTGCGTCACGAAGATGATGGTTCGGCCTGCAGCGTGCAGCTTCTGGAAGAGGATGAGAATCTCGAACGAGGTGCGTGTGTCGAGGTTTCCCGTTGCCTCGTCGGCAAGAATCACGGCAGGGTCGTTCACCAGCGCGCGTGCTATTGCCACACGCTGCATCTGTCCGCCCGACATCTGGTTCGACTTGTGGTACAGGCGTTCGCCCAAACCCACAGCCTGCAATGCTTTCACGGCACGCTCTTCGCGCTCCTTGGCTCCGATAGCGGCGTTGTACATCAGTGGTAGCTCCACGTTCTCTACGCTCGTTGTCTTCGGCAGCAGGTTGTAGTTTTGGAAGATGAAGCCAATCTTGCGGTTGCGCAGCACGGCACGCTGCGACTTCGACATCTTGCGCACCGACACTCCGTCGAGATAGTATTCGCCCGAGGTAGGCGTGTCGAGGCAGCCGAGCTGGTTGAGCAGCGTCGACTTGCCCGAACCCGATTTGCCCATGATAGTGACAAACTCGCCCTCGTATATCTTGAACGACACACCGCGCAGCGCATGCACCGTCTCGTCGCCCACGAGGAAGTCGCGCTTCACGTTGTCGAGTTCTATTACTACTTTCTTTTCGTCCATAGTTCGTAATGTTTATTGTGTAGAGTTAGGGGGGGCGGCGACCGCCGTCTGATCGGATTGCGACCGCCGTCTGATCGGATTGCGACCGCCGTCTGATCGGATTGCGACCGCCGTCTGATTGGATTGCGACCGCCGCCCGATTGGATTGCGACCGCCGTCTGATTGGATTGCGACCGCCGTCTGATTGGATTGCGACCGCCGCCCGATTGGATTGCGACC
>DAVZJL010000051.1:10411-17141 GCA_052272805.1 Prevotella sp.
GCCGCCCGATGGCTCGTGCCCTAACTTTTAAACGCTATTTACTTCCTTTTGTTCTTTCCCGGAGGGCCAGGAGCGAACGGACTGCTCTCGCCTTGAGCCTCCATAGGCTTCTCTTCTTCGCCGCCCATCACGTTGAGACCGGTAACGACCTTTGTGCCCTCGGCAATGCCGCCCACGATCTGTGTGTTCGTGCCGTCGGTCATGCCGATGTTCACCTTGTGCGCCACGATAGAGTTACCCTCAATAGTCCACACCTTGTTCTTGGCGTTCGCTGCGTCCACAATCTTCATCTTGCCTACGGTCTCCTTCTGCGGAGTGAAGCGCAGTGCCTTCGACGGCACGGAGAGCACGCCCTTGCGTTCGGCGGTGTATATGGTTACGTTGGCGGTGAGTCCGGGTTTCAGTTTCAAGTCGGCGTTTGGCGCAGAGATAACCACCTCGTACGTCACGACGTTGTTCGTCGTAGTAGCCTCCTGACGCACCTGCTTCACCTCGCCCTCGAATGTGTCGTCGGGGTAAGCGTCTACGGTGAACGTCACGCGCTCGCCCTCCTTCACGTCGCCTATGTCCGCCTCGTCTACGTCAGCCACTACCTGCATGTTGGTGAGGTCCTGCGCTATGGTGAACAGCTCCGGCGTAGAGAAACTCGCCGCAACGGTCTGTCCCTCCTCAACCGACTTCGATAGCACCACGCCGTCGATTGGCGATGTGATAGTGGCATAGCCAAGATTGGTCTGTGCGCGTTGCACTTCCTCCTTAGCCGAAACCACCTGCTCCTTCGCCTGCGTGTACGAGAGTTTCGCGTTGTCGAAATCGTCGGCAGCCACGAGTCCCTTCTCAAAAAGTGTCTTGTAGCGTTTGTAGTTGGCAGTTTGGTAGTTGAGCTGGCTCTGTGCCGTAGCCAGTTGCGTCTTTGCCGTGTTGAGCTGACTCATAAGGTTTGTCTTGTCGAGCTCCGCAATCACCTGTCCCTTCTTCACTACCGAATTGTAGTCGACGAAGAGCTTGCTTACGATGCCGCTCACCTGCGTACCCACCGTAACCGACGTTACAGGTTCGATAGTACCGGTAGCGGTGATGCTGTTCATAATGTTTGCCGGCGCAACTGCAGCCGTGTCAAACGTAATCTTTTCTTCCTTCTTGCCGCCCGACAATAGCCATACGGCAAGTGTGGCGATAGCAGCAACCGCTGCTATTACCAATGCCTTTTTCTTATTCATGTTTACTCTCTAATTGATTTTTTCTTTCTTTTTTTATGCCTTTCTAAGCCTCTTTATGCCTTTTCTAAGCCTCTCTAATTTTCTAAGCCTTTCTAAGCCTCTTTAAGCCTTTTCTAAGCCTCTTTATGCCTTTCTAAGCCGATGGTAAAACTTTTTACTTTTTTACCTTTTTACTTTTTTACTTTTACTTAATGTTTCCCGTCTGATAGAACTCCAGCATATTTAGGTTGAGTATGGCGAGATACTTGCTCTGCAGTTCGTTCTGCTGCGCTTGCAGAAGGTTCGTCTTGCCTGTCATCAGTTCGACGGTGTTCTTCAATCCCTGCTTGAACTGCTCCGATAGAAGTTCGTAGCTTGCCTGCGCACTCTCGGTAGAAACGCGTGCCGCCTTGAACTTGTTCTGGTTTGTAACAGCCTGCAGCCAGTAGTTCTCGATAGTAGAGTAGAGCGTGGTCTGCTTGTCCTGCAAGTCGAGCAGGTAGCTCTGCTTCTGCAGCTTTGCCTTGTTCACGGCGGTCTTAGTCTGTCGGTTGTCGAAGAGCGGAATGCTCACCGTCACGCCACCACCCAAGCTGAAGTTGTTCTTTATCTGCGTGCCCCAAGCGTTGTCGCTCATTGATGATGTAGAGGTAGTAACGCCTGCGTTGAGGCTCACAGTCGGCATTCTGCCTGCCTTAGCCACCTTTATGCCGAGGTCGCTGCTCTCGATACCGAGCTTGGCGTTCTTTATCTCCGGCCGCTGCTCGAGCGAAGCCGTGTACACATCGTTCAGCGCCGGCACTGCCTCAAGTGCCATGTTGTCGGTCGTTGTGGGTACGACTATGTCGAACTCCTCATCGTTCGTTATCTGTAGCAGTTCCTTCAGCTGACGCTTGTAGTTGCGCAAGTTGCTCTCTGCTTCCACGATGGCGTACTCGTCTTGCGCACGCTGCGCTGTGAGCTGCGCCAGGTCAGCCCGGCTCATCTTGCCCACCTCTACCATTGTCTTGCCGCGCTGCTCGTTGGTCTGGCTTGTTTTCAGACTCTCCTTCGTCACGGCGATAGCCTCGTTCGAGTAGAGTATCTGTACGTAGAGCTGCGCAATCTGCTCGAGTACGCTGTTGGCTGTTGTGGCAGAGTCGAGTCGTGCTTGTTCTACAGCTACCTTGTTTAGCTTCACGTTGTTGCGGTTCTTGTTGCCGTTCCACACCGTCCAGTTGCCCATGAGCGAGTACGATCCGTTGTAGTAGACCTTGTCCACGCTCGACTGCACGTAGCCGTCCGCCACCGTAGCTCTGCCTTGCTGCGGCCACGGTGTGTAGTTCACGTTCTGCGATGTAGACAGGTTGAGCGATGGCAGCAAAGCCGACTGGCTCTGCTTCACGTCCTCCATGGCGGAATACTCCTGTATCTTCGCCTTCTGCAACTTGATGTTGTTAGCCAAGGCGTAGTCGATGCAGTCTCTCAGCGACCATTGCTTAGCCGCACATTCGGTTGACAGCGACAGCAGGAGAAGTCCTGCCATACAAGTCATCCCAATCTTCTTCATACTTCAATAATCTTTAATTGATTCATTATTCTTTTATAATCTCTCTATAATAGGAGGGTATGGCATCTTGCCATACCCACGCTGCCTTAACGCATCTTTTAGCCTACGTGCCATACCCACGCTGCCTTAAGCGCATCTTTTAGCCTACACTTTCCTGCCGGTTTACTTCAGCTGTTGCAGACGTGCGATGTACTTGCCGAGTATGTCGAACTCGATGTTCACGCGCGTGCCCACCTTGATGTCGCAGAAGTTGGTGTTGTCGTGTGTGTAGGGAATGATAGCCACGGTGAACGAGTTCTCTGTAGGGTTGCACACGGTGAGCGAAACGCCGTTCACCGTAACCGAACCCTTGTCTACCGTGAAGTAGCCACGTTCAGCCATCTCGCGGTCGAACTTGTACTCGAAGGTGTAGTATGTCGATCCGTCGGCATCGCGCATCTCCTTGCACACAGCCGTGCCGTCCACATGTCCCTGCACGATATGACCATCGAGACGGCCGTTCATCAACATCGAACGCTCTACGTTCACACGGTCGCCCACTTTCAGCTCGCCGAGGTTAGAGCGGTCGAGTGTCTCCTTCATCGCCGTCACGGTGTAGCGGTCGCCGTCGATAGCCACCACCGTTAGGCAGACACCGTTGTGCGCAACGCTTTGGTCTATCTTCAGCTCGTCGGTGAAGGAGCAGGTGAGTGTGAGGTCTACATTCTCTTTATCGTTCTTCAGTGCTACGAGTGTAGCCATTTCTTCTACTATGCCAGAAAACATGGTTCTATAAAATTCTTGTTTGTTGAGTTTAAAATAATGTATGTTCTTAAATTGCGAGTTGTACGCATTTTCGACAAAGTAACGAAATATTTCTTTAACCCCAAAATTTATTATACTAAATTAAGAGTATCTTCTGTAAAACTGCAACAAAAAAGGAGATTACAACATTTCTGCGTAATCTCCTCGTATAGTTTAAAAAGGGACGCCCAGTGATGTGATGAAACTCCGAGTATACAAGATTTGAGAGCTCTCCGCCTTTGTAATCCACCGGCTTTGCAGCTTAGTCCACTGAGGTTTTATATGGCCCGCCATTGGCAAAAGAAGTCTTCTCGGTTTCGATTTTATTATTGATGAGTATCCCGATCGAACATGGCACGCCCCTATGCTTTTTCTGTTTTGCTTGTGCAAAGTTACTACATTCCTTTTATTCTGACAAGTGTTTAAGCCATTTTAAATGTTTGCAATCGACATGATATTGGCGAATACACCTGCTGCCGTGACGCTTGCGCCTGCTCCGTAGCCCTGGATGAGCATCGGATACTCGCGGTAGCGTTCGGTGGTGAGTGCCACGATGTTGTTGCTGCCCTGCAGGTTGTAGAACGGGTGAGTGCTGTCTATCTCCTTCAGTGCCACAGAGAGTTTGCCGTGGTCGAATGTAGCCACGAAGCGCCAGCGTTTGCCTTCCGCGTCGAGCTGCTTGCGTCGTGCTTCGAAGTCGGCATCCAGCTGAGGCAGGTTCTTCCAAAACTCCTCAATGCTGCCCTCGAAGAACTCGTCGGGTATGAACAGGTGTTTCTCCACATCTGTCTTTTCTACCTTATATCCTGCCTCGCGGGCGAGGATTACGAGTTTGCGTATCACGTCCTTGCCTGAGAGGTCGATGCGTGGGTCGGGTTCGCTGTAGCCCTGTTCCTTGGCGCGGCGCACCGCCTCCGACATGGTAACGTCAGCCGACAGCTCGTTGAAGATGAAGTTGAGTGTGCCCGAGAGCACCGCCTCTATCTTCAGAATCACGTCGCCCGAGTTGCGCAGGTCGTTGATGGTGCCGATGATAGGCAGTCCGGCACCCACGTTTGTCTCGTAGCGGAAGAACACGCCACGCGCCAATGCCGTCTCCTTCAGCAAGGCATACTTCTCGTACGACGACGATGCAGCGATCTTGTTCGCCGCAATCACCGATATGTTGTGCTCCAGCAGCGGCTGGTAAATCTCAGCCACCTCCTTGCTCGCCGTACAGTCGACGAACACGCTGTTGAAGCAGTTCATCTCTATTATTGCGTCGCGCAGTTTCTTGTCGTTGCTCTCGGGAGCGTCGGCAAGCTGCTGGCGATAGTTGGCGAGGTCGATGCCGTCGCGGTTGAACAGTGCCTTCTTCGATTTAGCGATACCCACTACGTTCAGCTTCAGTCGCTTAGTGCGCTTGAGCTCCTCGTACTGGTCGTGTATCTGCTCGAGCAGCTGTCCGCCTACGGTGCCCACACCACATACGAAGAGGTTCAGCACCTTGTATTCAGACAGGAAGAACGAGTCGTGTATGGCGTTGAGTGCCTTGCGCAGATGTTCGCTCTTCACTACGAACGAGATGTTTGTCTGCGACGCACCCTGCGCACATGCTATCATGCTGATGCCGGCTCTGCCCAATGTGCCGAAGAGCTTGCCGGCTATGCCTGGCACGTGCTTCATGTTTTCGCCTACGACGGCGATGGTAGCCAGTCCGCTTTCGGCGTGCATGGGGAACATGGCACCCGTCTCTATCTCCTTCGCAAACTCGCCGTTGAGCACCTCTACAGCCTCCGCTGCATCCTGGTCGCGCACACCGATAGACGTTGAGTTCTCCGACGATGCCTGCGACACCATGAACACGCTGATGCCGTTGTCTGCCAGGGCGGTGAAGATGCGGCGGTTCACACCGATGACACCCACCATCGACAGACCGGCTACGGTGATGAGCGTGGTGCCGTTGATGCTCGATATACCCTTGATGGGTTTGTCGTTGTTAGCCACCTTCTGCTTGATGATGCTGCCCTCGCTGTCGGGGTTGAACGTGTTCTTCACGCGGATAGGAATGTTCTTCACGCAGACGGGGTAGATGGTAGGCGGATACACCACCTTCGCACCGAAGTTGCAAAGCTCCATCGCCTCGATGTAGCTCAACTCCTTAATGGTGTAGGCGGTCTTTATGACGCGTGGGTCGGCTGTCATGAAGCCGTCCACGTCGGTCCATATCTCAAGAATGTCGGCATCGAGTGCTGCGGCGATGATGGCAGCGGTGTAGTCGGAACCGCCACGACCGAGGTTCGTAATCTCGTCGGTGTCGCGGTCTTTGCTTATAAAACCCGGAACAAGCGAAATGCGCTGCAGGTCGCTGAAGGTGCGACGCACGAGGCGGTTGGTCAGTTCGGAGTCGAGAGTGTTCTTGTGGTTTTTGCGCACGGTCTTTATGAACTCGCGCGAGTCGTACCATTTTGCGCCCTGCACCAGTGTTGCCACGATGTTCGAGCTGAGTCGCTCGCCGTAGCTCACGATGGCATCCTGCGTCTTCTTCGATAGGTCGTGAATGAGATACACGCCGAAGTAGATGGAGCGCAACTGCTCGAAGAGCGAGTCGACGATGTTGAAGAGCTGCTCGCGCTTGCGTGGGTCGGTGATGATGGTGTCTATCATCTTGTGGTGGCGTTCCACCATGGCTTGGAATTCGTCCTTCCACGCCTCGTCGCCTTTCTGTGCGAGCACTGATGTGGCGATGAGCTTGTCGGTGATGCCGCCCAATGCGCTCACCACGACGATGATGGGCTGCTTCTGCGCCTCTTTCTCTACGATAGCCTTAAGGCTGAGAATACTCTCTACGGAACCCACTGAGGTTCCGCCAAACTTCAATACTTTCATTTCTTTTTGTTCTGTGGTTAATGTCTCCATACCAGGGAGACGCTTGTGTTTCGATGCTGACGTGGTTCGTAACGCAGTGCAACTGGCGTGCGTCGGGGTCCTCTTTACGAGCGAGGTTTCACGCTACTCCGTGGTCGTCATCTGCGTCAAGCGACAGCGTTAGCACCATGTCGTTGACAATAAAGTTATTGGGATGTGAGGGCAAAATTACGAAAAATGTTCTTAAAACATTACATTTTTTATGAAAATCGCATAAGTTTGCGTAATTTTGTACCCTAATAGGAGGATATGGCATCCTGCCATATCCACGCACCCCATCAGGGGGTGCAGT
>DAVZJL010000052.1:0-16900 GCA_052272805.1 Prevotella sp.
CTGAAGAAGATGTCGACCGAGGCACGCAAGTCGCTCGAGAAGTTCTTCGGCAAGAGCGTCTACCTCCACACCTTCGTGAAGGTAGACAAGGACTGGCGCAGCTCGCAACGCGAACTCGACAACTTCGGATATAACCCAGAGTTTTGAGTTTTGAGTTTTGAGTTTTGAGTTTTGAATTGTGCGCTTCGCACATTTTGAATTTATGAATTAGGAATTGAGATTTATGAGTTAGGAGTTTTGAGTTTTGAGTTTTGAATTGTGCGCTTCGCGCATTTTGAATTTATGAATTAGGAATTGAGATTTATGAGTTAGGAGTTTTGAGTTTTGAGTTTTGAATTGTGCGCTTCGCGCATTTTGAATTTATGAATTAGGAATTGAGATTTATGAGTTAGGAGTTGAGAATTATGAGTTGCGAATTCAAAATTCAAAATTGAACAACTCAAAATCGGCATAGCCGACAATTCAAAATTCAAAACTCAAAATTCAAAATTGAACAACTCAAAATCGGCATAGCCGACAATTCAAAACTCAAAACTCAAAATTCAAAATTCAAAATAGCGGCTCCGCCGCACTCCCCCTGAATAGCAAAGAGGGGACACTCTCGTCAGACTGGCGAGGGCCGGAGTCAGGTCAGCTTCGGAAAATCGTTAACAAGGATGCAGAGACCACATCCTACAAGCCTCCGTGAGATGCGGAGGAAAGAATGACTAAAAGAATATGGCAAATTTAGTGGCAATAGTGGGACGCCCGAACGTGGGCAAGTCGACACTGTTCAACCGCCTGACCAAGACTCGTCAGGCAATCGTTAGCGACACCGCCGGCACTACACGCGACCGTCAGTACGGCAAGTGTGAGTGGTGCGGACGCGAGTTCTCTGTAGTAGACACCGGCGGATGGGTCGTGAAAAGCGACGACATCTTCGAGGATGCCATCCGCAAGCAGGTGATAGTGGCAACCGAGGAGGCTGACGTGGTGCTCTTCGTCGTTGACGTGCAGACCGGACTCACCGACTGGGACCAGGACGTGGCTGCAATCCTCCGCCGCACCAAGCTCCCCGTGATTCTCGTGGCTAACAAGACCGACAACAACGACCAGATATACGACGCGGCTGAGTTCTACGCACTCGGACTGGGCGAGCCGCAGTGCATCTCGTCGGCAACCGGCAGCGGCACGGGCGACCTGCTTGACCTCGTGCTCACAAAGCTCAAACCCGAAGTGAAGGAAGACGTAGAGGACGGCATACCACGCTTCGCCGTAGTGGGACGTCCGAACGCAGGCAAGAGCTCTATCATCAACGCCTTCATCGGCGAGGACCGCAACATCGTGACCGAGATAGCAGGCACCACACGCGACTCTATCTACACACGCTACGACAAGTTCGGCTTCGACTTCTACCTCGTGGACACAGCCGGAATACGCCGCAAGAACAAGGTGTCGGAAGACCTGGAGTTCTACTCAGTGATGCGCTCCATCCGCGCCATCGAGAACTCCGACGTCTGCATCCTCATGCTCGACGCAACACGCGGCATCGAGGCGCAGGACATGAACATCTTCCAGCTCATACAGCGCAACAACAAGTCGCTCGTGGTGGTAGTGAACAAGTGGGACCTCGTGGAGAACAAGGACCAGGCAGTGATCAAGACCTTCGAGAACGCCATCCGCCAGCGCATGGCTCCGTTCGTCGATTTCCCTATCATCTTCGCTTCGGCACTCACCAAGCAGCGCATCTTCAAGGTGCTCGAGACAGCCAAGGAGGTGTACCTCAACCGCAAGGCGCACGTGGGCACATCGAAGCTCAACGAGGTGATGCTGCCGCTCATCGAGGCTTACCCGCCACCATCAACAAAGGGCAAGTACATCAAGATAAAGTACTGCACGCAGCTGCCTAACACGCAGATACCGTCGTTCGTGTTCTACGCCAACCTGCCGCAGTACATTAAGGAGCCGTACCGTCG
Source organism: Prevotella sp. (assembly GCA_052272805.1). Lineage (GTDB taxonomy): Bacteria > Bacteroidota > Bacteroidia > Bacteroidales > Bacteroidaceae > Prevotella. The sequence continues at coordinate 1,956 of DAVZJL010000052.1, forward strand.
CTTCCTTGAGAACAAGATTCGCGACAACTGGTCAATGCACGGTTGCCCGATAAACATCTTCATCCGACAGAAGTAATAAAAGGGGGTGCAGTTGTCTCAACTGCACCAACATAGAAGTAACTAAAGGGGGTGCAGTTGTCTCAACTGCACCAACCCAGAAGTAACTAAAGGGGGTGCAGTTGTCTCAACTGCACCAATCCAGAAGTAACTAAAGGGGGTGCAGTTGTCTCAACTGCACCAACATAGAAGTAACTGCACCAACCCAGTAGAAGTGCAATTAATCGGTTGGTGCACTTGAGACAAGTGCACCCCCTATTGCACCCCCTATTTGCACCAATCCATTTACACCAATCTATGCGACACATTATATATTTAATAACAACCTTGTGTTGTCTCTCTTTTGCCTCCTGCGGCAATAAGGCATCAAACGTCAGTCCCGACGAGCTGGCATCGCGTGCGGCGAAGCTCTACTACGAAAATCTGCTGCACGGCAAGTGTGAGGCATACGTCGACGGCTTCTACCGCCCCGACAGCATACCCGAGAGCTACCGCGAGCAGCTCATAGTGAGCGCGAAGCAATACGTGGGACAAATGAAGAAAGACCACCAGGGCTTGGTGAGCGTAGAGGCTGCCGGAGCACGCGTCGACACAGCGAAGCACGTGGGCGAGGCATACCTCATGCTCGGCTTCGGCGACAAGACAAAAGAAGAAGTCGTTGTGCCACTCGTGCTGCACGACGGCTGTTGGATGCTACGCTGAGAAGATTGCATATACAAAAAAAGAGCCATGTTGCATCAACTGCGACATGGCTTTTCAATTAATAGTAAAGTGATGACTATCAGTTTTTCTTATTCTTTGAGAAGGTAATTATTAGGTGATTGTTTAAAAGGTATTTATCTGCTCGCTTCGTCCTGTAAAAAGACCGCTCGCAGACGGTTTGTGTCTTATGGTCTTGGTAGGTTGTTATGTATTGATGATAATTTTCGTTTGCAAAGATAGTTTTATTTTTTAATATGGCAAAATTATCTGACACTTTTATTTGAAATTAGCTGTTTTTTGTCTAAATCCCACCACAATTCTATCATTTTTCCATATTTTCTCGAAAATGTTGAGCCATATCAATTAATTATCCGTACTTTTGTATTGCGTCCGAAAATGGTTGAAATCTCACCATCTCACCCCAATATCACCATTATCACCATCTCACCATCTCACCCTAATCTCACCATCTCACCACAACAACATCATCATGGCCACCATATCTCCCTTTGCCCGTCCGCTATACGTTATGCTCAAACCTGTTGGCGCAGCCTGCAACCTGCGTTGCGAGTACTGCTACTATCTTGAGAAGTCGAACCTCTACAAGGACACGCAGAAGCGTGTGCTGACGGAGGAGATGCTCGAGCAGTTCACCCGAGAGTACATTGAGGCACAGACCTCGCCCGACATCCTATTCACATGGCACGGCGGCGAGCCGCTGCTGCGCCCACTGGCGTTCTACAGAAAAGCGGTGGAGCTGCAGCGCAAGTACGGCGTGGGCAGACGCATCTCCAACTCGATACAGACCAACGGCACGCTGCTCAACGACGAGTGGTGTCGCTTCCTGCGCGAGAACAACTGGCTCGTGGGCATCTCCATCGACGGACCACAGGAATTTCATGACGAGTTCCGCCGCACCGCGTCGGGCGGACAGACATGGCAGAAAGTGATGCACGGCATACGCCTGCTGAAGAGGCACGGTGTGGAGTGGAACGCCATGGCGGTGGTGAACGATTTCAATGCCGACTATCCGCTCGACTTCTACCACTTCTTCAAGGAGAACGGTTGTCAGTATCTACAGTTCACGCCCATCGTGGAGCGCATGGTGAGCCACGCCGACGGCAGACATCTCGCCACGCTCACCGATGCTGCCGACGCGCCGCTATCGGACATGAGCGTCACGCCCGAGCAGTGGGGACGCTTCCTCTGCACCATCTTCGACGAGTGGGTGCGCCACGACGTGGGCAAGATATATGTGGAGCTGTTCGACTGTATGCTTGCCAACTGGGTCGGCGTAACACCAGGCATCTGTATGTACGCCAAGGAGTGCGGACACGCCGGCGTGATGGAGTTCAACGGCGATGTCTACTCCTGCGACCACTTCGTGTTCCCCGAATACCGACTGGGCAACATACGCGAGAAAACCATCACCGAGATGCTCTACGGCGAGCAACAGCAGCGCTTCAGCGAGCTGAAACACAAATCGCTGCCACAGGAGTGTAAGGAATGTCGTTGGGAGTTTGCCTGCCACGGTGAGTGTCCGAAGAACCGCTTCGTAAACGATTGCTACGGCAACCCCGGCAAGAACTATCTGTGTCGCGGCTACCGGCAGTTCTTTGAACACGTGGCACCATACATGGAGTTTATGAAGAATGAATACCTCAACCAGCGTCCGCCTGCGAACGTGATGGACCGAGTTGACGAGATAGCAAAAAAGTAGCGGAGGTCTCCGGAGACCTCCGCTACTAATATATGTAATGTAGTTAGAGCTGCTTGAGCTTGTTCATCTCCACCTCCTTCACACGCTTGAAGAGGTCGGAAGCGAAGACGAGGTCGTTGAGTTTCTCGTTCGTAGCACCCATCACGTCGTCCTTCGTGCCCTGCCACTCGTTGTTGCCTTGGTAGATGAAGAGGATGTTCTCGCCGATGCCCATCACCGAGTTCATGTCGTGCGTGTTGATGATGGTCGTGATGTTGTACTCCTTCGTGATAGACGAGAGCAACTCATCGATGACGAGCGACGTGTGAGGGTCGAGACCCGAGTTTGGTTCGTCGCAGAACAGATACTTCGGGTTGAGCACGATGGCGCGCGCAATAGCCACACGCTTCTGCATACCGCCCGATATCTCGCCCGGATACTTCAGTTGGGCATCGCCGAGGTTCACGCGGTCGAGGCACTCCTGAGCACGGCGCACACGCTCGCGGTAGTTCATAGAAGAGAACATGTCGAGCGGGAACATCACGTTCTCAAGCACGTTGAGCGAGTCGAAGAGGGCTGCGCTCTGGAATATCATGCCCATCTCGCGGCGCATCTGCACCTTCTCCTCCTTCGACATTGCCACGAAGTTGCGCCCGTCGTAGAGCACATTGCCACTCGTAGGCGTGAGCAGACCCACGAGGTTTTTCATCAGCACGGTCTTTCCCGAACCGCTCTGTCCGATGATGAGGTTCGTCTTGCCGTCCTCGAAGACAGCGTTGATGTCTTTCAGCACTTCCTTGTCGCCGAATGACTTATATAAGTGTTTTACTTCTATCATATTGTGTTGAGGTGGTGTAATGTTGAGATGTTGAGATGTTGAGATGTTGAGATTTGTTGTTGAGATGGTAATGTCACCACATCATCACCTCACCACAACAACTTCATTTTGCTTAGCTGAGCAGCTGGGTGAGGAATACGTCCGAGAATAATATTAACACACTCGAGCAGACCACAGCATCGGTACTCGCCTTGCCAACCTCCACCGAGCCACCCTCCACCGTGTAGCCGAAGAAGCTCGACACGCTCGCTATGATGAACGCGAAGACAAGACTCTTGATGATACTCATCCACATGAACCACGCGTTGAACGAGTGCTGCAAGCCCAGCGTCAGGTCTTCGGGCGAGAGGATGTGCCCGATGTACGCTGTGCCGTAGGCTCCGAGGATGCCCGTAGCCGAGGAGAAGATGACGAGGAACGGCATCAGTGTGACGAGTCCCAATATCTTCGGCAGAATGAGATAGTTGGCAGAGTTGACACCCATTATCTCTAAGGCGTCAATCTGCTGCGTCACGCGCATCGTGCCCAACTCCGACGCGATGTTTGAGCCCACCTTGCCTGCGAGGATAAGACACATGATACTTGAGGAGAACTCCAAAAGCAAAATCTCACGAGTGGTGTAGCCCGACACCCAACGCGGCATCCACGGACTCTGGATGTTCAGCTTCATCTGGATGCAGATAACGGCTCCGATGAAGAACGAGATGAGCAGCACGATACCTATGGAGTCGACACCGAGCGCAGACATCTCTTTGATGTACTGCTTCAGGAACATGCGCATACGCTCAGGACGCGCAAAGGAACGTCCCATCAGAAGGATGTAACGGCCTAATGTGTTTAAGTATTTTAATATCAACATAGTTACGTTCTCTTTATATAATATTGTAATAATGCTGCAAAAGTAGCAATAAAAACATAAAAACTCGGCATTATACCTAAGTTTTTATGTTTTATTTGTGGGTTTTCTATCAATTTGCACTACCTTTAGATAAGGTAGGCTGCATCTCGGCAATACAAAAAAAACGAGTTTTTTTTTGTAATGCACTCAATTTGCACTACCTTTGTAGAGCAATAGAATAACAAGAACATGAGCGAAATCGACATAATAAATGGTCAGGCGGCTGGTGCTGCAGCAGAGGAAAAGCCACATTGCATGGTGCTCCGCACCGAAGGACTGGTGAAACGATACGGCAAGCGTACCGTTGTCAACGATGTGTCTATCAACGTGAAACAGGGCGAAATAGTCGGTCTGCTCGGACCGAACGGTGCCGGCAAGACAACGTCGTTCTACATGACTACCGGACTCATCGTGCCTAACGACGGCCATATCTATCTCGACGATAAGGAGATAACCGACTATCCCGTCTATAAGCGTGCGCGTGCCGGTATCGGCTACCTGCCGCAGGAGGCGAGCGTGTTCCGCAAACTCAGTGTGGAGGACAATATCATGGCGGTGCTCGAGATGACAAAGCTAACACACCAGCAGCAGTTGGAGAAACTCGAAGCACTCATTGCCGACTTCAACCTCGGCAAGGTGCGCAAGAACATGGGCGACCAACTCTCCGGTGGCGAGCGTCGACGCACTGAGATTGCACGCTGCCTCGCCATCGACCCGAAGTTCATCATGCTCGATGAACCATTCGCCGGCGTAGACCCTATCGCTGTGGAGGAGATACAGCACGTGGTGTGGCGACTGAAGTACCGCAACATAGGCATCCTCATCACCGACCATAACGTGCAGGAAACACTCACCATCACCGACCGCGCCTACTTGCTCTTCGAGGGACGCATCCTCTTCCAGGGCAACCCGGAGGAACTGGCGCAGAACCGCATCGTGCGCGAGAAGTATCTCGGCTCGCAGTTTGAGCTGAAGATGAAGGATTTCCAGCTCGTCGACGAGCAGAAGCGCAAACGCGACCGCGAGCGCGAACTGCAAGAATAAGTAACAAGAACCTTTAAAGCATAACCAACGACATGAAGATATTATTTGTTTCGGACATTCACGGTTGTCTGCCCACACTGCAGCAAGTGCTCGGCTTCTACGACCGCGAACACTATGATATGCTCTGCATCTTAGGCGACATACTCAACTACGGACCGCGCAACCGCATACCCGAAGGCATCGACCCGAAGGGCATCGTCGAACTGCTCAACGAGCGCAAGGACAGCATCGTAGCCGTGCGTGGCAACTGCGATGCCGAGGTAGACCAGATGCTCCTGGAGTTCCCGATGATGGCAGACTACGCCCTCGTCGTAGACGGCACACAACGCTTCTTCCTCACACACGGACACGTCTACAACGAGCAGAACCGCCCTACGCTGAAGCACGACATATTTATCTACGGACATACCCACCTCTGGAAGCTCGAAGCGACAGAGCAGGGCGACGTGGTCTGCAACCTCGGCTCCATAACATTCCCAAAAGGCGGCAACGAACCCACTTTCGCAACCTACGACGACGGTGTGCTACGTGTGCGCAGAATGGACGGAACAGTGCTGCAAGAGCTTGTTAAAAAAACAAATTTTTGACCTATATATTCTCTATTTACATTATTAATGTGTAATTTTGCACTTCCGTGAAATATAATAAGTAAAAACAATAAATACAAACAACGAAGAAATGAACATTTCATTTGAAAATCCCGACAAAGTGAATGGTCTGTTGACTATCACAGTCGAAGAGTCAGATTTCCAGGACTCTGTCGAGAAGACACTTAAGGACTACCGTAAGAAGGCTAACATCCCTGGCTTCCGCCCGGGTCAGGCTCCTATGGGTCTCATCAAGCGCCAGTTCGGTGCATCTGTACGCTACGACGCTGTAAACAAGTTCGTAGGCGAGCAGCTCTACAAATACATCAAGGACAACAATATCCAGATGCTCGGCGAGCCTCTGCCTTCTGACAAGCAGGAGACTCCGGCTGACATCGAGAAGCCAGCTCCTTACACATTCGTATTCGACATTGCTGTTGCTCCGGAGTTCAACATTACTCTCGACGGCCGCAACAAGATCGACTACTACACAATCAAGGCTGACGAGAAGCTCATCAACGAGCAAGTAGATATGTACGCTGGTCGTGCAGGCAGCTACGAGAAGGTAGAGGAGTACGATGGCGAGAAGAACGATATGCTCAAGGGCGACTTGCGCGAGCTTGACGCTGAGGGCAACACAAAGGAAGGCGGCATCACCGTTGAGGCTGCTGTTCTTATGCCTTCATACATCAAGGTTGACGAGCAGAAGGACCTCTTCAAGGGTGCTAAGCTCGGCGACATCATCACATTCAACCCACGCAAGGCTTATCCGGAAGGCGAAGCAGAAATCTCGGCTCTCCTCAAGATTGACCGCGAGGTAGCTAAGGAGCTCGAGTCTGACTTCAGCTATCAGATTACAGAGATCAGCCGTTACAAAAAGGCAGAGATCAACCAGGACCTCTTCGACCAGGTGTTCGGTAAGGACGAGGTTAAGAGCGAGGAAGAGTTCCGTAACAAGATTGCTGAGTCGCTCAAGCCGCAGCTCGAGACCAACTCTAACTACAAGTTCCTCCTCGACGTTCGCGAGTACTGCGAGAAGAAGGTAGGCGAGCTCACATGGCCGGACGCACTCCTCAAGCGCGTTATGCTCCTGAACAACCAGGACAAGGGCGAGGAGTTCGTAGAGAAGAACTACGCTGAGAGCATCAAGCAGCTCGAGTGGCACCTCATCAAGGAGCAGCTCGTTAAGGCAGCAGAGGTGAAGGTAGAGGACGCTGACATCCGTGAGGCTGCTAAGGAGATGGCTCGTATGCAGTTCGCTCAGTACGGCATGACAAGCATTCCTGAGGAGTACATCGACAACTACGCTAACGAGCTTCTCAAGAAGCGCGAGGCTGTAGACAACTTCGTAGAGCGTGCTATCGACGTGAAGCTCGCTGCTGCACTCAAGAACACCGTTACTCTCAACGAGAAGGAAATCACTCTCGATGAGTTCAACGAGATGATGAAGTAATCGACTTTATTCAATATATTAAAAAAACTCCCTTGCAGAGTAATCTGCAAGGGAGTTTTTTTAATTGGTAATTATTAATTAGTAATTATTAATTGGCTGACAGATGGCTGGTAGATGGCTGGTAGATGGGGTCTATCTATCAGCTATCTATCAGCCTTTAACTCTCTACTCAACAATGTGTTATACACCTGCTGGTAGATATGGTACATTTTTTCGCGTTGATAGAATTTTTACAAATCCTCTTCTCAACTAAATACTCTCTTTACTCGTTCTCCGGAGCCTTGTCGATAAGGTCCATGAACTGGTCGAGCTTCGGAGTGATGATAATCTGTGTGCGGCGGTTGCGCTGCTTGCCCACCTCGGTAGAGTTAGCAGTCACGGGGTTGTACTCGCCACGACCACCTGCTGTGAGACGCTTCGGGTCAACGCCGTACTGGTTCTGCAGAGCCTGCACTACGCTCGAAGCACGCAAGCAAGAGAGGTCCCAGTTGTTGCGGATGTTCTTCATCGACGCAGCCTTTGCGTTCACCGGCACGTTGTCGGTGTTACCCTCGATGAGCACCTCATAGTCCTTATAGTCGGTGATAATCTTAGCAATCTTGCTGAGAGTCTCCGAAGCACGCTCGTTGATTTCGTACGAACCACTCTTGTAGAGCATGTTGTCAGCAAGCGAGATGTAAACAACACCCTTGAGCACCTGCACATCAACCTCCTTCATCTCCTCCTTAGAGAGCGAGCGTGTGAGGTTATTGGTGAGCACCATGTTGAGCGAGTCAGACTTCGACTTCACCTCAACCAAGTGGCGGATGTACTGGTTCGACTCGTTAATCTGGTCTACGAGCTTAGAGATATTCACGTTGTTGTCGCCGGCATTTGTCAAGCTCTTGTCGAGCGAAGCCTGCAGCGCAGCGTAGTCAGCCTTCTGCTGCTTAAGCAGTTCCTTAGACGCATTGAGCTGCTCCTCAAGAGCTGCCACGCGAGCCTTAGATGCAGCGAGGTCCTCCTTTGCTGTCTGGTAGTTGCCAGTAAGCTCCTTGTTCTCTTTCTGGCAGTTAACAAGATCTTTCTTCATTGCGCAGCTTGAGAATGTGAACAAGCCTGCGAACATCGCGATTGCGAATACGTTTCCTTTTTTCATATCTTTATTGTTTTTATTTGTTTGCAAAGTTGTATTTCAATGCAAAGTTAGCACTTAAACTTCAAAACTACTATATATATGATGTGTATATAATAAAAATGTCAATTCGCTTTAATTTAATTTAACTGTAGATGAATGTAGCAGTGGTGTGTTTAAATGTAATTTTTTGTTCTTTTTATATGGATATTTCATTTAAAATGCTTTATTTTGCAAATAGTAATGTTATTGCCTATAAGTGACTAATCAAAACTAAAAACAAAACATATATACGAATGAAGAACTTGAAGTATATGGCTGTGGCTGTATTGTTAGCGTGCGGAGCGCTCAATGCCTCAGCGAAAGACAACGTAGAGTACGTGGACCCGTTCATCGGAACGACTAACTTCAGCATCTGCAACCCGGGCGCTATCCGTCCGCACGGACTGATGTCGGTGGTGCCGTTCAACGTGATGGGTTCCGACCTCAACGTGCAGGACAAGGATAAGCGTTGGTGGTCGGCGTGCTATGAGTACTATAACAAGTACTTCACCGGTTTTGCGCACGTCACGCTCAGCGGTGTAGGCTGCCCCGAGATGGGCACACTGCTTACGATGCCTACGTCGGGCGAGCTTTGCGTCGACTACCGCAGCTACGGCTCCGAGTACAAGAACGAGACGGCACGTCCGGGCTATTACAGCACCGAACTCACCAAGTACGGCATCAAGTGTGAGGTGGCTTCCACGCTGCGCTCGTCGATAGAGCGTTACACCTTCCCGAAGGGCAAGGGTAACCTGCTCTTCAACCTCGGCAACGGACTCACTAACGAGGTGGGTGCTTCGCTGCGCCGCGTAAGCGACACCGAGTTCGAGGGCACACGCCTTTTAGGCACATTCTGCTACAATCCGCAGGCGGTGTTCCCGATGTACTTTGTCGTTCGTGTGAACAAGAAGCCCGCGGCTTACGGCATGTGGAAGAAACAGCCGGCTTTCGGCAACGCTCAGGCTCAGTGGGATTCCGACCAGGGCAAGTATAAGCTCTATCCGGGCTACGGACGCGACATGGCTGGCAACGATATAGGCTATTATATGTCGTACGATTGTGCCGAGGGCGAGCAGGTGGAAGTGCAGGTAGGCGTGTCGTTCGTGTCTATCGACAACGCTCGCGAGAACCTCAACGCCGAGCAGAACGGCTTCGAGTTTGAGAAGGTGGCTAAAGAGGGTCGCGCCGAGTGGGCACGCACCCTCGACCGCATCACCGTAGAGGGCGGCACCGAAGACCAGCGCCGCGTGTTCTACACCGCTCTTTACCACACACAGATTCACCCGACCGTGCTGCAGGACGTGAACGGTGAGTATCCGAAGATGGAGAGCAACGAGAACGGAAAGACCGCCGGCAACCGCTACACCATATTTTCACTATGGGATACCTACCGCAACCTCTCGCAGCTCGAGACACTGCTCTATCCTGACAAGCAGGTGGATATGATCAACTCGATGATTGACATGTACCGCGAGTGGGGCTGGATGCCTAAGTGGGAGTTGTTCTCTCGCGAGACATGGACAATGGAGGGCGACCCTGCTATCCCGTACATCGCTGATGCCTACATGCGCGGTCTGCGCGGTTTCGATATTAACGAGGCATACGAGGCATTCCGCAAGTCGGCTACCATCGAGGGCAAGAACAACCGCATGCGCCCCGATATCGACCCGTACCTCGAGCGTGGCTACGTGCCGATGGGCTACTATGCTGCCGATATGTCGGGCGACAACTCCGTGTCGCACGCATTGGAGTATTATCTCGCCGACAACGCGCTCTCTATCCTCGCTGGCGAACTCGGACACAAGGCAGATGCCAAGCTGTTCCGTCAGCGCGCTTTGGGCTACAAGCACTACTACTCTAAGGAGAGCGGCACGCTGCGCCCGATAACAATGGACGGCAAGTTCCTCTCTCCGTTCAACCCTGAGGACGGCTACGACTTCACCAATGCGCCAGGCTTCCACGAGGGTTCGGCATGGAACTACACGTTCTACGCTCCGCACGACGTCCTGGGCATGGCTAAGCTCATGGGTGGACAGCGCAAGTTCTGCGACAAGCTGCAGATGGTGTTCGACAAGGGTCTCTACGACCCTGCCAACGAGCCTGACATCGCCTATCCGTACCTCTTCTCTTACTTCAAGGGCGACGAGTGGCGCACGCAGAAGACCGTGAACGACCTGCTCACCAAGTACTACACAGCGCGTCCTAACGGCATCCCTGGCAACGAAGACACCGGCACGATGTCGGCTTGGGCTATCTTCTCGATGATGGGTCTCTATCCTGACAACCCGGGCGATCCTTCGTACACACTCACCACACCGGTGTTCGACAAGGTGACGCTGCACCTCGATCCGAAGTTCTACCCGCAGGGTGACATCACCATCGAGACCGACCGCACATCGCCGTCGCAGATCTACATCAAGAGCATGACGCTCGGCGGCAAGAAGCTCAACGGCTACCGCATCACTCATAAGCAGCTGATTGATGGCAAGACGCTGCGCATGAGTCTGAAGTAATATCGCCTCAGAAAGAAACGATAACAGTATAAACTTAATAGGGCGTGCTGGAAGTAGCAAAACTTCCAGCACGCCCTATTGCTGTTCAATAGCAGTTGTTTAATTCCCTGCAACTATTTTCGTTGTCTGTCCATCTATTCTTAATATGTATATACCATTGGCAGGTAATAAAATGTTGGCGGTTCCTTTTCCTACTACCAACTCTCTGACAAGTTTGCCGTCTGCCGAAAACAGTTCCACTCTTTCCGGCTTGCTTATATTGGTTACAGTAACGTTCTTTCCTCTTACAGATGTTTTCAATCCGCCAGTAGACACGTTCTCAACACTTGTCGTATTGTTGGAATATACCACTTCACCATTGTAAGTCACTTCCATCAGCTTTCGTCCTATTCCGTCTACTCCACAACCATTGTTCCATAGCAGACCTAAGTCAGACGATAGCCCTTTGTACCAGACAAATGTTCCACAGTCGAAGCCTTCCAAATTTTCTTGCACAAGCATTTTGGCGAAACCAGTGTTCTCGTCTTTCTGTATGTCCAGACATTTGATCTGCGATACTCTCAACTTGGGATAATCTTCGATGTTCCATGCGCTGTATACATCGCAACTTTCACCTGCTTTTAGTCCGAAATCGTACATCAGATACCATGTATCTGTTGCTGCGTTAGTCGGCTTGAAGTACACTTTATCGCCATCGGTACGTACGTAGGCGTATAATATGGGCTCAGGTTTTTCCTCCTCATAATAGAACAGTTTCAAGGCTTGGTACCCGTCGACTGTTTCCGTACCATTTAACTTGGCATACGTGTTGTAGTATACTGTATTGTATCCCGATTGGGTTCCACACAATCTCGTTTTCCATGTCGTACCGTCTTTGAAATATGTTTGGGCGGTAGCAAGCATTGGCATTATTGCAAATGCAATCAGTGCAAAAATGTTACGCATAAGTATTTGTTTTAAATTATTACGTTGAAGATTTCTCATTTGTTAGTTCTCTTTATAGCAAAATAAGAGGTAGGGGTGAAATTGGAAGATCCTGCTTTGAAAACTTCACCTGAGTAATATCCATTACAATTGCCGCCCCATCCCCAATCACAATGTATATATGCTGTACCGTCAATAATATCTTCTTTTGTTAAAATATTTGTGTCAGAGTTTGTTCCTGGATAAGTCAAATTGTTATTGTTAGAACTGCTGTCGATTCCGTTTTTTGTGCAGAAGTAACAACCATCGCTAATCCATGCATGACCCTCATTTTTATTGTAATCTCTTCCTCTAACATAAACAATGCAATTGTTTTTTAGGCAGCAAACAATTTCATTAATGTTAAAATTCGCAAATCCGCTCTCAATTTTACCAGTTATTTTTTTACATAAATTGTATGCATCTATTGAGTAGGCACTACTACCTTTGGGATTATAACTCATGTTTACATCCTTACCAATAAAATACAAAAGTTTTGCCATCGAATCGGTTGCCTGTTCGTATGTGTAGGTTGGTTGGTCAATGTTGTCCCAATCATTATAGAGTTCACTAATGTCTGCATAGTTTTCATCGGCGTCTTCATCTATCTCTCGATTTATCGCTTCCATTATAGATTTGAAGTAGAATGTAGAGCCGTGATATGTAAGTTCTGGCGTAGAATAACTAAGTACAAGAGCTGTAGCAACGGCAACACAACCGACGGGACATCCTGGATGTTCTTTAATGACATATTTATCCCAGGGACTTCCTTGGCTCAAGCAAGTCTTTACAGCTGGGTATACAGTATAGCAACCGTCAAAATCCATATCTTCAACATCATATGTTGCTAAAGGATCAGCATTACCAATGTATGAACCTATGTTATCAATGAAATTATATTTAGCGATTTCATTGTTGAAACTAAAATGTCCTTTATTAGAAAAAGCAAGTACAGGATACACTCTTCTGACTGAAGATACTATTACAAATCCGTTATCATTAGGATAATTTATAATATAAGCCAATGTATCGGGAAGAGTCAATCCACAAGCTCGTGTCTTAGCATCGTTTAATACAAACTCAAATTTAGGGTTCATCGTTGAATGACCTCGTGTTTTAGAAGCACGCTTAAGCACCTTTTGTGAAATTTCTAATGCTTCTTCTTGTGAAATGTTCTGTGTAACAGCCGTTGGTTGGTTTTGGTCACAATTACTGTCCGTAATGACATCTTCTATATCAGTAGTACATGCCAAAAGCGACAATAAAATAGTAAAACAAAAGGCAATTTTTTTTTCATAGGTGAAATGTTTAAATGTTAATAATATGTTCGTCTATGTTGCAAAAATATAAATAATAATTATAATAAGCAATTATTTGTTGTTTTTTTATATATAAAATGTTTAAATGTTAATAATAAGTTTGCTCATGTTGCAAATATACATATAATATGTGTAAGAAGCAGCTATTTGTTGTTGTTGTTTGGTTTTGGTAAAATTATATTGATAGTTGGGGTTAGCAATTTTTAGTATATGTTTAACGGATACTAAAATAGTAGAGTATGTTTTCATAAACATAAAAAATAGAAAATTTTAAATTATGTTTATTGTTGTCGTAATTATAAAAAATAATAGTATGCAAAATAAGTGGATGTCAGTTTTTTTGTATAAATTTGCAGCAAACAGTAGTAATTAAATTACTATCCCACTTATAATAACCCTTAAAACTTAGGAATTATGAAAATCCGTCATCTTAAAGTGTCGGCTGTGCTTCTCGCAGCTACATTATTGACAAGTTCGTGTGTTGGTTCGTTCGGTCTGTTCAATAAGCTGGCAGGCTGGAACAAGCAGGCAACAGGCAATAAGTTCCTCAACGAGCTTATCTTCATCCTTATCTCGCCGGCATACGCGGTATGTACCGTGGCTGACGTGCTCGTCATCAACTCTATCGAGTTCTGGACAGGCAGCAACCCGATGGCGCAGCGCGTAGGCGAAACGCAGGAGATTACGGGCAAGGACGGCAAACTCTACGCTGTTACCACTCTGCGCAACGGCTACAAGGTGAAGTCGCCTGATGGTGAGGTTATCAAGTTTAAGTACGACAAGAAGACCAACTCTTGGAGCAAGGAGGAGAAGGGCAAGATTGAAGAGCTCTTCCGCATCAACGAGGACGGCACTATCCAGGCGCATCTGCAGGACGGTCGTTCTATCACTGTCACACCCGACGCAGCCGGTCTCTACGAGGCACGCATGGCTACAGCCGGTGCTTGCTTCTGGGCACAGCGATAAAACTACTGCATAATTGCAATGAAAGCTATGTAGAAGGATGGTGTGTCAAAACTCGCAAGCGACACACCATCCATAGCAAGAAATCGATAATATTTATTGAATAATATTTATGGCGAGTTATAATACCATTTATTCAGTGATCGTTCTGTTTGTCCTTTTACTGGCGCTTGTGTTCTTTGTTGACTTCAAGGCGAAGCGTGCGTTAGCGAAAGGCAAGTCTGAGGAGAGTGAGGGCGAAAAGCCTTCGGTCGTTTCAAAGTTCATGACCGGTGTCGACTTGTTTGTGTCTTTGTCTGTCCTAACTATTATCGTGAACCACTCACAGGTGTCTGTTTACACGCTGGTTGCCTTGGCTATAGGCTTCGCCTTAGGCGTATATACATTGTATCTGTGCCTTACGTTGCGCCAGAAGCGACTCACGTTCAGCGTTATCGTGAAGTTGGCAATACTCGTGTTGGTTTACGTATTGTGTAAGTAGCCACTGACCATATACGGAAAAACGACATGAGGATGTGTCAAAACTCAATTAGTGCGGGCTGAAAGCCCAACAATCACATAGCCCAGGGCAGCGCCCTGGGTGTTGGAATATATGATTAAGCACTGCGCCCTGTAAGGGCAACTCCTTAATAATTAGGCTTTTGCCCTTACAGGGCGAATGGAGATGTGTGGTGTAATGTTTACCCAGGGCGCTGCCCTGGGCTATGTGATTATTGGGCTTTCAGCCCGTCTTTGACCACATTATTAGTTTTA
>DAVZJL010000053.1:0-16598 GCA_052272805.1 Prevotella sp.
TTTTGAATTTTGAGTTGTCGGCTTCGCCGATTTTGAATTATTCAATTTTGAATTCATAACTCAAAACTCAAAACTCAAAATTGCGACGCACGTCGCAACAATTCAAAACTCAAAACTCAAAACTCAAAAACTCACAGAAATGAAGATATTGGTTCTTAATTGTGGCAGCTCTTCAATCAAGTACAAGCTGTACAATATGGACGACAACTCAGTGCTGGCAGCAGGCGGCGTTGAGCGTATCGGTCTTGATGAGGCATTCATCAAAATCACTCTGCCTAACGGCGAGAAGAAGAAAATCATGCACGACATGCCCGACCACAAGGAAGGTGTCAACTTCGTGTTCCAGTGCTTGCTCGACCCTGAGTTCGGTGCAATCAAGTCGCTCGGCGAGATCGACGCTGTAGGTCATCGCATCGTGCAGGGTGGCGACCTCTTCGAGAAGAGCGTCATCGTCGACAAGTCGGTAGAGGACGGCATCGAGAGCCTCTGCGACCTCGCTCCTGTACACAACGCAGGTCACCTGAAGGGCTTGCGCGCCGTAGACAAGCTGATGCCGGAAGTGCCACAGGTATGCGTGTTCGACAACGCCTTCCACAGCACCATGCCCGACTATGCTTACCTCTACGCCGTGCCTTACGAGCTCTACGAGAAGTATCACGTACGTCGCTACGGCTTCCACGGCACCAGCCACCGCTATGTATCGCAGCGCGTGTGCGAGTACCTCGGTCGCGACATCAACACACAGCGCATCATCACCTGCCACATCGGCAACGGTGCGTCAGTGTCAGCCGTTAAGTTCGGCAAGTGCATAGACACCTCTATGGGTCTCACTCCGCTCGCTGGCGTAATGATGGGCAGCCGTTCTGGCGACATCGACCCGTCTGCCGTTACATTCCTCATGGAGAAGCTCGGCAAGAAGCCGCAGGAGATGGCAGACTTCCTCAACAAGGAGAGCGGTGTGCTCGGCATCACCGGCATCTCTTCTGACATGCGCGAGGTAGAGAGTGCTGCCGCTGAGGGCAACGAGCGTGCAAAGCTCGCTCTGAAGATGTACAACTACCGCATCAAGAAGTACATCGGTGCTTACGCTGCCGCTATGGGTGGCGTGGACATCATCGTATGGACAGCCGGTGTAGGCGAGAACCAGGTGGGCACTCGCCTTGAGGCTTGCTCAGGTCTTGAGTTCCTCGGCGTAGAGATGGACGCAGAGGCTAACAAGGTGCGCGGCGAAGAGGCTATCATCTCTACTCCGGAGTCGAAGGTAACGGTTTGCGTCATCCCGACCGACGAGGAGCTGATGATCGCTAAGGACACCATGGCACTGCTTCAGAAGTAAGCAGCTGTCTTTCGCTGCAGCGTGCGGCTTCGCAGCCTCAGCTTCGACGGCATAAACAATAAGCATAAACGAAACACACGGGGATGCACCTGCATCGCTGTATGTTTCGTTTTTTTTTGCAGTCCGGTAAAATTAACAATGTGGTCAATATGTTTTGCGAAAATATCTACCATATCTGCCAGTATCGCTGCAACTCTCTGAACACCAACAATATAAAGACTGATAGATACACCCCAAAATGGGAATATCTATCAGTGCATCTGCCATACCCTCCTGCGCAACTGGAACATCATTCCCCCACAACCGGAACATCATTCCACCACAACCGGAACATTATTCCACCACAACCGGAACATCATTCCACCACAACCGGAACATCATTTTAGCACTACCGGAGCCACCTTCTCTCGCCACAAGCATTAGGCATTAAGGTTGAATACCTTGGGAGTATAATTACAAAACATATTGGCAGGGTTAATATGGCGACTAAAAAACTTGGTTTTTCGGATTATTCTCGCTAACTTTGTCATCTAAAATGGTTGCGTTTGTCGCCGACTTGCAAAACCTAAATAAAATCATTTTAAGCAATCAACATTATGAAAAAGACTCTACTCTTATTGGGCTTCGTACTCGCTACAATAGCAGCCAACGCACAAACCCTCTTGGGCACCCCCTTATCAAACAATACCACGCAGAAGGAGTGCGTGCTGAAGGCCCCGGGCAAGGCTGCGCTGCACAAGCTGAGCGTGCCTAAGGACGAGAAACCCATCTACAACCCCGAGGGCGAGGACGAGGACGAGGCGTACATCATGGCGTACACCGAGAACAACGGCTTCTACGAGAAGCAGTACACCAACGGTAAGGTGACGGTGCGCCAGGACGGCACCACCTACTACTTCAACGGACTCACACCGGGCGGCAACCGTGACTACCGCGGTGCTGAGGAGAGCTGGCTGAAGGGCGAAAAGGTGGGCAACGAGATTGTCATCAAAGCAGGACAGGTGCTCGTGCAGAACGATGCAAAGACGCTCTACTTAGAGATTGTACGCGCCGACGAGGATGGCAACGTGACGAGCTTCGAGAAGGAGGCACGTCTCGCCATCGGAGAGCAGGGCGAGCTGACCACGCAGAACGGCGACATCTTCGCCATCTACGAGGATGCCGAGACGGAGGACGAGGCTGGTTTCTTCGGCTTCTTCTACGACATGAAGCTGCAACCATTGGGCGAGTTCGTGCGCTTCGAGTTCCCGAAGGGCGTAAAACCGCAGACCTACGTGTTCAGCGGCACGGATGCCTACGGTGCGAAGACATCGCGCCTGGTGAAGGTGGCGTTCAGCGACGGCAAGTTCTTCATCAGCGGACTCGCTTCGAAGTCGCCCGAGGAGGTGTACGAGGGCACATACAGCGGCACAACGGCTTCCATTCCGTCGTTCCAGATTGTGAAGGATGCCGATCTCTTCTTCTACCGCATTGCACCGGTGAGCGTGGACAAGGATATGAACTACGAGTATCTCCGCACCATCAACTTCAACTTCTCTGCCGACCGCAAGCTGCTCACAATGGCTCCTGCCGAGGCTTACCTCTGCGAGACAACCTACGACCTTAAGGAGTTCGTGACGACCGCCACGGGTGTGACGATGAAGTACTACGCCGGCGACCACGCCACGAAGCCTGCCACACCGACCAACCTTGATTGGGACGAGCTGAACTCGGCACTCGTGTTCAACATTCCGACCGAGGACGTGAACGGCGAGTATATCAACGCCGAGAAGTTGAGCTACCGCATCTATGTCGACGGCAAACGCTATACGTTCACCACCGACCTCTACGACCACCTCACGCAGGACATGGACGAGATTCCGTTCGGTTTCACCGACAACTACGACATCGTGAACAACGGTACACAGAAGGTTATCTACTTCCACAACCTGCAGGCTAAGAAGCTGCACGTGGAGAGCGTGTACACCGTAGACGGCACGGCAACCACTTCCGACCGCGCACTCTACGACTTCGACCCGACGGGCATCAGCAGCAACACCGCCGACATGAAGGTAGCTGACACACGCTACTACTCTATGGAGGGTGCGCAGATTGCTACACCTGCTAAGGGTGCCATCGTACTCAAAGCCGTGACCTATGCCGACGGCAAGCGCAAGGTTACAAAGGAAATAGTGAAATAACATATAAAATGGATATACAGCAATTCAACAATACCAAATGGAGCCGCAACGTAATCCTCGTAGACGGCGATTATGTCGACTCCGTAGCCTTCAACCTCTCGGTCAACTTCGAGCGTATGCTCGGCAGACGCATCCCGAAGGCCGACCTCGCACGCTGGATAGACTGCGTGGCGCTCGACGGCGGAATGCGCGAGAGCCGCGACAGCGAGGGCGAGACGCAGGTCATCTTCATCCA
The DNA here is from genome assembly GCA_052272805.1 of Prevotella sp. GTDB lineage: Bacteria > Bacteroidota > Bacteroidia > Bacteroidales > Bacteroidaceae > Prevotella. The sequence goes on from DAVZJL010000053.1 coordinate 3,752, forward strand.
CTCTAAGGAGAAGGCTGCGCTCGAGAACTTCGCACCCGGCAACTACGAAGCCGACCTAAACGCAAAGGCGTTCAAGGACGGTCTGGGCGAGTTCGTGCTCAGCTCCTATCCCGTAGAGGAGGTGGTGAAGCACGATGACTTCTTCCTCGACATCCTCAAGACCGTGGTCAACCACAAGGACGTGCACCGCGTGATGGCTATACCCAACGCCGAGCACCCCGCGCTCTGGGACGCTCTGCGCCACGCCCTGCGCGACGTTGACGACGAGGAGAAACGAGTGACGCTCTTCGCCATGCAGCCCCTCGAAGGCGGTAACTTCAAACAGGAAATCTTAGGCTATTCGCTGATGAACGCCCTCGGGATAAAGGGCAGCGAGCTGTAAAGCGGTGGGCTGAGGTGTTAGGTGGGATAGGCTTTCTAGGTGGTCTAGATATTCTAGAAAACCTAGAAAACCTATAGAACCTAGAAAACCTAGTTAACCTAGCCCATAGTAAAAACAAAAAAAAAACAACAAACTAAAAAAAATACAGAACAATGGGAAAAGTACTTATGATCGGCGCCGGTGGCGTCGCTACAGTTGCAGCGTTCAAGATTGCGCAGAACGCTGACGTTTTCACCGACTTCATGATTGCAAGCCGCACAAAGTCGAAGTGTGACCGCATTGTCGAGGCAATCGGCAACCCCAACATCAAGACCGCTCAGGTGGACGCTGACGATGTGGAGCAGCTCAAGGCTCTCTTCAACGACTACAAGCCGGAACTGGTCATCAACCTCGCCCTGCCCTATCAGGACCTCACCATCATGGAGGCTTGTCTGGCTTGCGGATGCTCGTACCTCGACACCGCCAACTATGAGCCGAAGGACGAGGCTCACTTCGAGTACTCTTGGCAGTGGGCTTACAAGAAGCGTTTCGAGGAGGCTGGTCTGACAGCCATTCTCGGCTGCGGCTTCGACCCGGGCGTGACAAGCATCTTCACCGCTTATGCTGCTAAACACCACTTCGACGAGATACAGTATCTCGACATCGTAGACTGCAACGCCGGCAACCACCACAAGGCGTTCGCTACCAACTTCAACCCCGAAATCAACATCCGCGAGATCACTCAGAAGGGTCTCTACTGGGAGGACGGCAAATGGGTGGAGACTGCTCCGCTCGAGATTCACAAGCCGCTCACATACCCGGAGGTGGGTCCGAAGGAGAGCTACCTGCTCCACCACGAGGAGATTGAGTCGCTCGTGAAGAACTACCCGACCATCAAACGCGCTCGCTTCTGGATGACCTTCGGTCAGCAGTACCTCACATACCTCGACTGCATCCAGAACCTCGGCATGTCGCGCATCGACGAGATAACATACGAGGCTCCGCTCGCCGACAATCCTTCGGAGAAGGTGAAGGTGAAGATCGTGCCGCTGCAGTTCCTCAAGGCTGTGCTGCCTAACCCGCAGGACCTCGGCGAGAACTACGACGGACAGACCTCTATCGGCTGCCGCATCCGTGGCATCAAGGACGGCAAGGAGCAGACCTACTACGTCTACAACAACTGCTCGCACGAGGCTGCCTACAAGGAGACCGGTATGCAGGGCGTAAGCTACACAACGGGTGTTCCGGCTATGATCGGCGCAATGATGTTCTTCAAGGGTCTGTGGCGCAAGCCGGGCGTTTGGAACGTAGAGGAGTTCGATCCGGATCCGTTCATGGAGCAGCTCAACAAGCAGGGTCTGCCTTGGCATGAGTTGTTCAATGTAGACATTGAATTATAAATTTTGAGTTTTGAATTTTGAGTTTTGAATTATCGCTACGCGATTTTGAATTATTCAATTTTGAATTACGTTAGATTAAAAGTCTACAAGCGATTTTGAATTATTCAATTTTGAATTACGTTAGATTAAAAGTCTACAAGCGATTTTGAATTATTCAATTTTGAATCACTTTAAATTAACAATCTATGAGTGACTTCGGAAGCCTCTTGGAAGAGAAGTGCATGAATTTTTCTATTCGTATAATAGGATTATGCAGATTTCTTAATGAGGAAAAGCATGAATATAGAATTGCAGACCAGATGTTCCGCAGCGGTACAAGTATCGGTGCAAACGTCGCGGAATCGCAATGCGCAATAAGTAAAAACGACTTTATTGCCAAACTCTATATATCGCTAAAAGAGTCTAACGAAACTTTGTATTGGTTGCGCCTTCTACAAAGAACGCAATATATAAGCGACAAACAATACGAGTCTATATATAAAGATTGTGAAGAGTTGAAACGAATACTTGTGTCTATAACAAAGAAAATGACTACAACAAACGATATTTAAGGGGGTTGCCTTTGGCAATTTTGAATTTTGAATTTTGAATTTTGAATTTTGAATTGTCGGCTTCGCCGATTTTGAATTATTCAATTTTGAATTCAAAACTCAAAACTCAAAATTGCGACGCACGTCGCAACAATTCAAAACTCAAAATTCAAAACTCAAAATTGCGACGCACGTCGCAACAACTCAAAACTCAAAATTCAAAACTCAAAATTGCGACGCACGTCGCAACAATTCAAAATTCAAAACTCAAAACTCAAAATTCAAAATATGGCAAAAGAAGAAACTAACATCGACCAGGCGGGCAAGCTCAAAGCCCTCCAGGCTGCGATGTCAAAGATAGAGAAGGACTTCGGCAAGGGCTCCATCATGAAACTCGGCGACGAGCAGGTGGAGAACGTCGAGGTAATACCTACCGGTAGCATCGGTCTTGATGCCGCACTCGGTGTCGGCGGCTACCCGAAGGGCAGAATTATCGAGATATACGGTCCCGAGTCGTCAGGCAAGACAACGCTTGCCATCCACGCCATCGCCGAAGCACAGAAGGCAGGCGGCATCGCAGCGTTCATCGACGCCGAGCACGCCTTCGACCGCTTCTACGCAGCAAAGCTCGGCGTAGACGTAGACAACCTCTGGATATCGCAGCCCGACAACGGCGAGCAGGCACTCGAGATAGCCGACCAGCTCATCCGCTCATCGGCTATCGACATCATCGTCATCGACTCTGTGGCTGCGCTCACTCCGAAAGCGGAGATAGAGGGCGACATGGGCGACAACAAGGTGGGTCTGCAGGCTCGTCTTATGTCGCAGGCGCTGCGCAAACTCACCTCTACAATCTCGAAGACAAAGACAACATGTATCTTCATCAACCAGTTGCGCGAGAAGATTGGCGTTATGTTCGGCAACCCCGAGACTACCACCGGCGGTAACGCTCTGAAGTTCTACGCTTCGGTGCGCCTCGACATCCGCAAGGTGACGGGCATCAAGGACGGCGACCAGATCATCGGCAACCAGGTGCGCGTGAAGGTGATCAAAAACAAGGTGGCACCTCCGTTCCGCAAGACCGAGTTCGAGATTATGTTCGGCGAGGGCATCTCAAAGGTTGGCGAGATGGTGGACCTCGGCGTAGAGTACGGCATCATCCAGAAGTCGGGTTCGTGGTACAGCTACAACGGCTCGAAACTGGCGCAGGGTCGCGACGCTACAAAGACACTGCTGAAGGACAACCCCGAACTCTGCGAGGAGCTCGAAATGCTCATCAAGAAGGCTATCGCGGAGCACCGCGAGGCGTAAAGCGCACAGAAGTTTTGTAGGAGGGTATGGCATCCTTGCCATACCCACGCACCCACATTCTTGAAATAGCCTCCCACAGATGACACGGATCAACCCAGATGTTTAGGGGGTGCAGCAGTCTCTGCTGCACCAACAAAGCAAGCAGTGGTACTCCCCCACAGAACGCACAGAACACACAGAAGTTCTGTAGGAGGGTATGGCATCCTTGCCATACCCACGCACCCACATTCTTGGAATAGCCTCCCACAGATGGCACAGATCAACACAGATGTTTAGGGGGTGCAGCAGTCTCTGCTGCACCAACTGAGCATCGGTACTCTCCCACAGATAGCACAGAAGTTTTGTAGGAGGGTATGGCATCCTTGCCATACCCACGCAACCCCTAACGCAACCCCTAACGCAATCTAACTTAGAGTGAATTCTGTGGATTCCGTGGGCGAACTAACGCAACATAACTTCTGTGAGAGGACACGCGCGATCTGGTTGGTGCAGCAGAGACTGCTGCACCCCCTGGGAGAAGCTCTGTGGGAGAATACATCACAGCAGACAGAAAGGCTGGTAGATAGACTGGAAGATTTTGCATTTCCCAGTCTATCTACCAGCCTTTATTGTTCTTATACAGTGAGAGTTACGGCGATACTGGAAGATATGGCAGATTTTTCGGTGTACCACAAAGTATCTTTGTAACAAATCATACAACAAACAATATGGAATATCTTAAACCCAAATCCTAATGACTGATTTGGGATTAATAGAAGTTGGTGGCGTGGGTATGGCAAGGATGCCATACCCTCCTATTCAAATCACTCGGTCTTGATGCTTTCTACGGGGTTCTGCGTCGCCACGCGCCACGACTGCGCCATGACCGTCGCAATGACAACGGCAGAGACACCGACGAAGCTGAGCGGGAAGAGCCACCAGTGTATCGGCGTGTGCTCGGCGAAGCTCTGCAGCCACTGCACACTGAGCCACCAACCTACGGGGGCAGCTACAGCGAACGACACCACAAGCGGCACGGTGTAGCGCATGGCGAAGAGGCGCACGATGGAACCAACCGACGAACCCATCACCTTGCGTATGCCTATCTCCTTGCGGCGATACTCGGTCTCGAACATCGTCAGCGAGAACACGCCGATAACGGTGATGATGATGCAGATGATGGCGAAGAACTTCACCTGCGATATGAAGCGGAACTCGTCGACATAGGTCTGCTGCAGGTCGGTGTCGAGGAACTTCATCTCGTACTTCTGCGATGCGTCAATACGGTTGAGCACATCGGCTATGCGACGCTTTGCCTCCACCTTGTCCTGACCCTTCGCAACGCGCACGAACACTTGGTTGCAGCGGTCGCCCCACTGCTCCATATCAGGTCCGAAGATGATGAACGCCACAGCCACACGACTGTTGTCGTTGCGCATCGACTTCAGCTTGAAGTTGTCGCAGACGCCCACGATGAGGTAATTTGACGTAGGTCCCCAGTCGCTCTGTCTGCCTATTGAATCGCCCACAGCGAGCCATTTATACTGCTGCATGGCAGCCTTGTTGAGCACATAAGCACCCGTCTTCATGTCAGCCTCGTTGAAGTTGCGACCCTCCAGAATCTTCAGTCCCATAGTTTGCGGATACTCATAGTCGCACGGCAGCACCTGGAGCGACATAGCGTGCTCGCCACTTCCACGTCCCCAACCCATATACTCATCCATTGTGCCGATGGCGTGCTGTGCGAAGCCCACGCTCTCCACGAACGGCAGTTTCTTCAGTTCGGTGCGCACCGTCTCGCGCTTCGCCTTTGCCTCATCAGAGAGCCATGCGTAGAACACCTCGTCCTTGTTGAAACCGTAATCGCAGTTGAAGATGTAGCTCGACTGGCTCGACATGACACCTATATATATAGCAAGCACGAAAGCCACGCAGAACTGCACCGCCATTATCGCCAGGCGCAGTTGTCTGCCTCGCGGCGAGAGTCCGAACGAGCCTTTCAGCACCAGAGCCGGAGCGAACGATGTGCTGTAGAACGCCGGCACAACAGCCGCCAATGCTCCCACGATGAGTGCCGACGCAGCCATGACAGCAGCAAGCACCCAGTGTGCTGAGAAGCTGATGTCACCCGAAACGAGCTTCATGCACGCCTCGCTGCGTTGGAACGCCACGACAAGCAGAACACCGATAACCAAAGCCACGAAGGCGAACAGCACGCTCTCCATTATCATCTGCAAGCGCAGACCGCCTACGGAGGCTCCCATCACACGGCGTGTGTTGATGCCACGCATACGCATCGGCACCTCGGAGAGCGAGAAGTTGAACAGATTGAGCAGGGCGATGAACAGCACGAAGGCAGAAGCCACGGTGAGCACGTTGACAAGGCTGCGGTTGCCCTTGTCATTCAGTCCGATGCCAGAGAAGTAGATATCGTCCACGGGAGTGATGCGGAACTTCATTTTCACCTCCTTGTCAAACTCCTTCTCGCTTATGCCGTAGGCTTTCATAAATCCGAGCTTTATGGCACGCTCTATCTTTTTAGGGTTTGTGCCCTCGGCAAGTCGCAGAAAGACGCAGTAGCTCCACTCGCTCCAGTCGGTCATTCCGCTCTCGTTATCGCAGATATACAAGCCGTTGGACACAGTGCAGTTGTCGGGCATATCCTCGCTCACGCCCACCACGGTGACGGGTATCGTTCCGCCACCATTGTTATTTATAGCTTCGAACGTCTTACCCACAGCATTCGCCGTACCGAACATCTTCTCGGCATTGCTGCGGTTAACGATGGCAGTAGATCCAGTGCCCCACGACTTGCTTGAGCCGGAGATGAGTTTGCCTGTAAAGAACTCAATGCCAGGCTTGCTCATGTACACAACTGGCACGGTTATGGTGCGGTTGTTCACCTTAACATCGGTCTGATTGACATACGGACTGTAATAGACAGCGCTCTTAACCTGAGGAATATCCCTAAGCATAGTGACGAACGGGCGGCATATACTGCAACCCCAGTTGTCGCCGAACAGATTGCCGTAGATTTCGAGACGATACGTGTGCTCGTAGTCGTCGATGCTGTGGTTGTACGTGCGATTGTATATCACCTGTGTCATGAACAGGTAGAACGTCGCTACAGCCACACTCAAGCCGAAGAGGTTGAGCAGCGTGGCTATGCGGTAGCGGCGAAACATGTATAGAAAGGTCTTCATATTTTATGCTATTATTTAGTTGAGAGTGTCAAAACTAAAATATTTGGCAAATTGAATAGCAAACGATGCCAATTGTAGGAGGCTACGGCTTTCTTGCCGTAGTCCTTGCAAATAGTTGTATCAATTGTATTTCATTCGTTAGCCAATGACTACGGCAAGAATGCCGTAGCCTCCTACAGTTAGCTTTTCATCGCAATTCTATAGTTTTGATACACACTCTTCTCAACTCTAATTTCTCAATTATAAACTTAAAGTGTTGCCCTCCACGACCTGTCCGTCGAAGAGGTTGATGATGCGACTTGCCATCTGCGCGTCGTGCTGCGAGTGAGTCACCATTACGATAGTTGTGCCTTCAGCGTTGAGCTGCGCGAGCAGTTCCATCACGGCGAGACCGCTCTTCGAGTCGAGATTACCCGTAGGCTCATCGGCGAGGATGAGTTTCGGCTTGCCCACCACGGCGCGCGCTATCGCCACACGCTGCTGCTGACCGCCCGATAACTGCTGCGGATAGTGCTTGGCGCGGTGGCTCATGCCCACCTTGCGCAGAATCTCCGTCACACGCTCGCGGCGCTCCTTTGCCGGCACACCCATATAGCGCAGCTGCAGGTCGACGTTCTCCTCAACGGTGAGTTCGTCGATGAGGTTGAAGCTCTGGAACACAAAGCCGATGCGTCCGCGACGGTAGCGTGTGCGGTCGCTCTCCTTCAGCTTTGCCACCGACTCGCCACCGAGCAGGTACTCGCCGCTGTCGGGGTTGTCGAGGAGTCCGAGGATGTTGAGCAGCGTCGACTTGCCGCAGCCGCTCGGTCCCATTATGGCGACGAATTCGCCGTCTTCTACATTGATACTAACGCCGTTGAGAGCAACGGTCTCCATCTCCTCCGTGCGGAAGATCTTGGTAAGGTTCTGAGTCTTTATCATTGTTTTAATATTTTAAATAATAAGCCGAACTAAGCCTCTTTAGGCCTTTCTAAGCCTTGGTAACTAAGCCTCTTTAGCCCTTTATAAGCCTTGGGCAACTAAGCCTGACTAAGCCTTGGTAACTAAGCCCTCCCCGATGGGGAGGGTTGGGAGGGGCTTACTTTATCACTAATACTTCATTATCCTTGAACGCTTCGTAGCCGCTTGTGATGACACGCTCACCAGGCTCCAGTCCGTCAGTCACCTCATAGTATTGCGGGTTCTGGCGCGCTATGCTTATCTTGCGGCGATACGCCTTGCGTCCCGACTTGTCGAGCACGAAGATCCAGTTGCCGCCGGTGGTCTGGAAGAACGTTCCGCGCGGGATGAGCGTAGCCTGCTGCGACTTGCCGAGAGCTAACTCCACGTAGAAGGTCTGTCCGCTGCGCATCTGCGCCGGTCGTTCGCCGACGAAGACGAAGTCGGTGCGGAACGTTCCGTTGCGCACTTCGGGATACACCTTGCGTACACGCAGGAGGTAGGTCTTGCCGTCGCGACTGAACGAAGCCGATAGGCCCGGACGCACACGGTCGATGTAGTGCTCGTCAATCTGCGCCTGCACCTTGAAGTCGGAGAGGTCGTTAATCTGTCCGATGTTCTGTCCGGCGGCGATGTTCTGTCCCAACTCAACGTCGAGCAGTCCGAGTTCGCCGTCGATAGCCGAGCGTACCTCCAGCTTGTTCTTGCGGTCGCGCACCAACAGCACGTTCTTGCGCATATTGTCGAGGTTGTCCTCCATCTGCGCCATCTGCACATGGCGGTAGATGCTGTCCTGCTTCAGTCGCTGCGAGATAAGACTCTGCTTGCGGCGTGCGAGGTTATAGTCCTCGCGACTCTGCAGATACACCTCCTTACTGATGAGGCGTTCCTTGTAGAGGCGTGCGTTCTGGTCGTAGGCACGGCGCTTGCGGTCGCAGTCGGTGTCGAGCGTAACCTGCTCGGTGCGGTTGTTGAGTCGGTCCTGCTGCATCGCCACCTGCGTGTTGCGCAGCAGGTTCTGCTTCTCGGCGAGTTCGGCCTCAGCGTTCAGTATCTGAAGGTCGAGGTTGCTGTTGCTGAGTCGGAGGATGACGTCGCCCTTGCGCACACGTGTGCCCTCCTCCACAACCTTCTCGCGCACTATGCCGCCCTCCTCGGGCGAGATCTGCACCACCTGGATAGGCAGCACCTGTCCGTTGAGACGCACATAGTCGTCGAACTTGCCGCGCGTTACGTCGCTGATAGTGATGTCGGCGGCGTCTACGGTCATCGTGCTGGTGGTTGTGCCGAACAGTATCCACACGAGGAGCGCAGCGAGTGCGACAGCCGCAGCGATATACCATGCGTAACGGCGGAGGAATGGTTTCTTTTCTATTTGTCGGTCCATAATGGTTGTTGTTTTTTAAACTAAGCCTTTTTAAGCCTCTCTAAGCCTTCTTTAAGGCGGCGTTTAAGCCGAACTAAGCCTCTTTAAGCCTCTCTAAGCCTTGGAGAGCTAAGCCAAACTAAGCCTTGGGCAACTAAGCCCTCCCCGATGGGGAGGGTTGGGAGGGGCTTTTTACTTTTTTACTTTTCATAGTATGCCAGCACTTGGCGGTTGTACATCATTGTGAGCTGGCTCTGCAGGAGTCTGACCCTCGACTGCAGGAGCGTAACAGCCGCCGTGCGCACGTCGATAGACGACGCCATGCCCTCCTCGAACTTGCGTGTGGTGAGGTAGGCGGCTATGCTGTCAGCCTCAACCTGATCCTGCATCTTCTGCACCTCCTTGGTGCTGTTCTCCACGTCGGCGACAGCTTCGGTAATGATGCGCTGCAGTTCGGAGCGCTCGTAGTTGAGCGATTCGCGTGCCCGGTCGAGAGCTATGCGGCGCGAGCGAACGGAGGAGACGGAGCCGAGATGGTTGAAGATAGGGATGCTCAGCGAAAGAGCCACGTATTCGCCAGCGTTGTTCTTGAACTGCTGACCGAACGGTGCGTGTCCACCCACGTCCATATTACGATAGAACGAGGTGGAGACACCGCCGGAGAGAGAGAGTTTTGGTAGGAATGCACCACGGGCAGCACGCAGGGCGTAGTGGGCTGCAGCCACGTTGCTCACTGCCTGCGCTATGCGCGGATTGGTTGCGAGCGCCACATTATATATATTATAGGCATTGTCGGTAGGCAGAAGCGAGGCATCTACCGCAGGCTTTTCCACAACGAGCGTGTCGGCAATGGGGAAGTTCATCTGCTGCTTCAGCGCGAGCAGCGCCTTCGTGGTCTGACTCTGCATATGCGTCAGCTCGTAGTCGTCGGCAGCCAGTGTGGCTCGCATCTGCGCCACATCGGCTTCGCTCTTCTGCCCCACCTCAGCCATCACCTCTACTTGATGGAGCAGCGCACGACTCTCGTCGCGTTTGCGCTCGGTGTGCTCCACGGCACCTTCGCAGTAGAGCAAATCCATGCACGCCTTGTACACCCTCAGTCGCACGGCGTCTTTCTCTGTCTGCAATGCCGAGCGCCCCATAGCCACATTGGCGCGAGCCATGCGCAGTTCGTTATAGCGCTGCAAGCCGTCGAAGACGACGAGCGACGCCTGCAAGCCGTAGCCGTTATAGAAGGTGTTGACATCGGTGTAGGTATTGGTTTCGGGGTCGATGGCGCGTCCGAAGTTCATCTGCGCTCCCACCGAGCCGTACACTTCGGGCAGGAAAGCGCCGATAGCTCGTGTGCGTTCAGTGCGACTTGCGTCGAGGTCGTACTGCTGCAGGCGCACCGCGTGACTGTGCTCGGCGGCGTACTCCATGCAACGCTCCACGCTCCATGGCTCGGCAGCCTCAGCGGTCATCGTGGCAAGCACGAGGGATAGGGTGACGAGTAGTCGGTTCATATCGTTTCTGTTTTGTTTCTGCTGCAAATTTAATTACAAAAAATGTATGGTACTATAACGATTTTGAAGAAAGAAGCAAGCAGAAAGTAGATTAATGAAAAAGTGTATGATAATCATACAATGAGGAAGGTTCACAATCGAAAGAGATGTAAATTTTACTAAACTCAAATAAAAATACAACAAAAACATTTGCAATGCAACTGTTTTTAGTTACATTTGCAAATAAATGACAATAATAGTTATATCATGCACAAGCCTCATCCTTCTAACATCATCAAAGGGTATGTGATGCGTCAGGTCATGGTATATTTAAAAGCTAATGGTTATCTAAATAAATAAAGAACTATGGGATTACTTAAATACAAAGGTTACACGGGCAGTGTAGACTATAGCGAAGAGGATAATTGTCTTTATGGCAAGGTTCTTGGCATGAGTAAGGATGCAATAACCTACGAGGGACAGGACGTAAACGAATTGCGCAAGGACTTCGAGGAGGCTATTGACGACTACTTGCGATTCTGTAAGGCTAAAAATAAAGACCCTCGCGTGCCCTATAGTGGAAACTTGAACATCAGAATTACTCCTGAAATCCATAGTCGTATAGCTATGATGGCTATGCAAGCAGGAACAACAATTAACGGATTTATACGCGATACACTTGCCAATGCTGTAGGTATCACGAAACCTATTAATATATGATTCGACCCTACAACGCCATAGTCGTTGTGGATGATAATCCTACCATTCTCACGGCTCTGAAAATATGTCTTACTGCGGAGTTTGAGCGCATTGTCACACTAACTTCGCCCGACACGCTTGTCTCAACTCTCTCTAACGAGGAGCACGTGGACGTGGTGCTGCTCGACATGAACTTCTCATTAGGCGTGAACACGGGGCAGGACGGACTGTTCTGGCTGCGCACGCTGAAGAAACTGCACCCCGACACACCGGTGGTACTGATGACAGCGTATGCCGACGTGCAACTGGCGGTAAAGGGACTGAAGAACGGGGCTGCCGACTTCGTGACGAAGCCGTGGGACAACGACGAACTGGTGCGCACGCTGCGCGACGCGGTGGAGAAGAGTCGCGAAGTGGTGACGCTCGACAAGCTCGAACAGCAGCATGTGCATCGCGTGGTAGAACAGTGCCACGGCAATATGAGCAAGGCAGCGGAACTGTTAGGAATAACAAGACAGACGCTGTATAGGAAGTTGAAATTATGATATACATAATAGCCATCCTCACCGCACTCCTCGTAGTGCTCTTCGTCTTTGAGTGGCACCACCAACGTCGCCTCTCCACCCGAGTGCGCCTCATGCGCGAGGCACTGCGCAACCGCGACTTCATGTTCCGACTGCCAACGGACAGCATCATGCCCGGCGACCGCGACCTGCAGAAGATGCTCAACGAGATGGGCGGAGAGATAAACCAGCTGATGGCGCGCAGCGAGGTGGAGTCGTGGCAGCGACTGACACGCGTGCTGACGCACGAGATAATGAACGCCGTGACACCGATACAGAGCATCACGCAGGCGTACATAGGCAGCAAGATGGTGAAGGGAACGCCGCTCGAAGAGGGCATCCAGGCGATATACGACACGAGTCGCAACCTGTCGGCGTTCGTGGAGAGCTACCGCAAGATGACGCAACTGCAGACGGTGAACATTGAGGAGGTTGACCTGCAGCGCACCGTCACGAACCTGCAAGCACTCTACCCTACTCTCTCATGGCACGTAGACCTCAACGACGTACATAATCTGCGTGCCGACGCAAGCATGATGCACCAGGTGCTGACCAACATCGTGAAGAACGCAGCAGAGGCAGGCGCACAAAACATAGACATCTGCGCACGACGCGCCGACCAGTGCACGCAACTGCTCATCAGCAACGACGGCACGCCGATAGCGGCTGAGGTGGCGCGCGAGGTGTTCGTACCGTTCTTCACCACGAAGCGCACGGGCTCGGGCATCGGACTATCGCTCTCGCGCCAGATGATGATGGCGCAAGGCGGCGACCTCTCCCTCGCCGAACGCCCACAAGCAGGATACCACACCACGTTCGTCGTAACGCTGTAGAAGGAGCTAAAGCTAACTTCAGGGGGTGCAGCTGTCCCAGCTGCACCAATAAACCAAATGGCGCTATTAACAAGGATGGTGCACTTCTACTATGATGGTGCACTTGAGACAAGTGCACCCCCTAATGATGGCGCAAGGCGGCGACCTCTCCCTCGCCGAACGCCCACAAGCAGGATACC
>DAVZJL010000054.1:0-15917 GCA_052272805.1 Prevotella sp.
ATCACCAAAAGATTATTTTTTATTACTCTTTTTTTATATCTTTCGAATCCAACTTACGTATAATATCGAGTTCAGCAGGCGAGAGCGGAACTGGTATGCGGTGTTCTGCTTCCGCTTTTGCTGATGAAAGGAGAAAATGTTCGCCAAAGAGACTTCTTCGCAAGCGTTTTTGCTTCTTTTCCGCAATAAAAAGAAGCCCGGAATAGAGAAATGGGCGCGTTTTTGCGTACCTTTTCCATAGCTGCAAAATCGTAATGCTTAGAAATCAACGAGTTAAGCACTACGATTTTGCAGGGTGCAAGACTTTCTGTCTATGCAGCACTACACCGCCCTGCGCCGAGTTGGCAATTGCCTCCCTTGCCTTTAGCGGAATATGCTGGCGGTTGTGCCGAGTATGTGATTTTGGCTTGTCGATTTTGCGCCCATCGTGAAAAACACCGCCACATCGAGGACGCTCATCAGCGGTAAGGCATAAGGGTGCGAGGTTGGCAATTGCCAACAACAAAAAGCCCCGAAGCCGTGAGGCTCCGAGGCTGCGTGCGTCCGTAGGCCCGAACGTCTTTTGTCTTAAAGGTGTAATACAACTACCTGCCTAAATATTATCTGCAGCACGGCGTAAGCGGTCGCTGAGGTCGACAAGAGCACCGCGAAGTTGCTCCTTCTCCTTGTCTGTGAACCCACCGACACCACCATTGCCATCGATTCCATCGAGTTTATGATACAACCATGAAGCCGAGCGGTCGAAATAAGTATTAGCGATGTCACGCCATGACACACTCAGCAGAATGTCCTGCAAGCGTTGCTTAACAGTATTGTCCTTTGCTTGTTTGTTCTTCTCCATATTGTGTTAGTTAGGGCAGCCCCTTTGGGCTGCCTTGTTAGAATTACTTAACTGATGTCATCTCATCGAACAGCTCTTGTGCGTACCATAACAACTGAGGATGACCATTCGGGTAACTTCTTTTGTGGGCTCTGATAGCTTCTATCAGTTCTGCCTCTTCTTCTGTTAATTCTTTATTCATATTGTATTACTTTTTTAAGACACTACAAAGATACTACAAATTATCGTATTATGCAAATGTTTACTACACTTTTTTGTAGTAATAATAAAAATAAAAAGCCCCGAAACCGTGAGGCTCCGAGGCTGGTGTGCGCCGTAAGCTCAACGGCGACTTAGTGTTCAATTAAACGGCACATCAGTAGCCGGAGCTTTAATGTTGTCCGCAGCACGACGTATGCGGTCGCTGAGGTCGTTAAGAGCGCAGTATAGCTGCTCTGCCTCTTCTGGCGTAAAACCTCCAACGCCACCATTGCCGTCGATGCCGTACATCTTCTGCTGAAACCATGATACCGACTTGTCGAAGTACGTGCGCGATATTTCACGCCATGACACGGCAAGGTAAATGTCACGCATACGCTTCTTCATATCGGTAATTTTCTCTTGTTTCTGTTTTACTATTACTTCCGTTCCTCCTCGTCGGGAGTGACATTCATCTTTATTGTTTCTTGTTTTTTTCATAAATGATGTTTATTAATTGAACAATACAAAGGTACTATTTTTTTAGATAGTATGTAAATTATTCACTAACTATTTTGTTAGTAAGGTGTAAATTAATAAAGCCACCGACGCATCTCGCGCCAGTGGCTAATAAAAGATATAAAATATTAATGAATGAGTGAAAATATATTATCCGTATGTGTTGGTTGTGCCGCCGGTGCCCTGGAACACCGGCTTGGTCTCCGCGCCTATGCAGAGCACGTCGAAGGCATCGGAGCCGTCGGTACGAGCCTCCAGTTTATCCTCCTCGGTCTCTGCGAGTTTCTCGCCACGCTTGTCCTTCTTGCCGTTGTACACACCTGCAGAGGTGATAGAGATGAGCAGGTCGGGGTTGTTGTCACGGTTGACGAGTACCTGCAGACGGGCACGCCCGCGAAACATATTATTGATAAGAGCGTTCTTCTGTACGTGGTTCATCGGGTTGCCGAGGTAAGCTTCGCGCACTGCCCAACCCATCGAGCGCAGCGTGCGCACCACCTCTTTATGCGGGTCGTTGTAGTGCAAGCCCCAGTTGGTGCCCACCATGGTAGAGTCGTAGTAGAAGATGATCTGACGGCGACGATGGTAATGGTAGTACGTGTTGAAGTCGTCGAGCAGCTCTGGTATCTTGCGTTCGTACTTCACGAAGAACGATTTGAGCACACGCAGCTTCGAGCCTTGCACCTGGCCCACGACGAGCCAGTTGATGAGGTTGTTAGTGTCGAAGGCTATCAGCAACGGCAGTTTGTCGTTGCGGTCGGCATCCATGCGGCAGTCGTTAGGCAGCGCACCGCCCTCTGCGTTGGCGAGGTTGTGCAGGTTGAGCACACTCTCGTTTGGAGCCGTGTAGAGGTTGGCGGTCTCGCTCATGCCGCCGTAGAAGCCGTCAGCCGATATGCTCACACGCTGACACATGATAGACGTGGCGAAGGTGAGCGGCGGGAGGTCGCGCTTGGCACGGCGTATGAACTCCTCGCCCAGAAGTGCCAGGTTCTCGATGGACGAATATTCGCGGTAGAGCAGGCACTGAGAGCGGAAGAAGTTCAGTTGTTTGTTGTACTCGTCAATGCGTCGTTGAATCTGCTCGTGCTTGTCGGGAGTCTTCAGCAGTTTCTGCTTCAGTCGCCATATCTGGTAGACAAGCCCCTCGATGACCTCCACCAGCTCGGAGTCTTGCTTGTCTTTGTAGTTGAGAAACCAGGAGCCCTTCTTGGTGATAGGCATATCGGAGGTGATGGTCATGCCATGATGCAGGGGAAAGTGGCGGAAGTACATCTCGTTGCCTCGGTTGGTCTGGAAGGTTTCGTCCTTGAGCTGCTCGAAGTCGATGAACTTCGCTTCGTCGATGATGAGATAGTCGAGCGACATCGAGTTGGACGTGCCGGAGCGGTCCTGCGAGATGACATTGCAGACGGAGCCGTTGTAGAAGCTAATGGTGTTCTCCCAGTTGGCCGGTGTAAAAATAGGCGACTTCCAATGTAGCTTCTTCCAAGGACGCCGACCTACGACATAGTGAAGGTCGCGCTTGAAGCCCCAGCGCTCAAGATGAATGAGCATGGAAGGTAGGATATTAGTGAGGCAGCGCTTGACGGACGGAGCCACGAAGCCACCCATGGAGCCGGGCATACCCTGAAAGCACGACTGCAGACGGCGCGCCTGAATAGCACCCTTGCCCACACCACGTCCGGCAACGATTACCTCGTCGCGTGTGTTCATGGCGAGTGCGTAATACTGCGCGTCGTTGAAATACTGAAGGTTGGGTTGTTCTATATCACTCATCTTCGTCAGGTTTTATCTCTTCTTTTATCTCCTCGAAATCAGCGTCTTGTATCATCGTATTGGAGTAGCGCTTGTAGAGCGCGCGTATCTTGCCACGCAAGTCGGGGATACGCTCGATGCCGAGAACCGTAGGGTCGTCGGTAGGCTCGAAGTTCTGCGGCACAATCTTGTCGAACTCGAGGTCGGGTTCGTCGTCCTTGTCGGTGCGGTTGTTAGCCACGAGCACCTTAGAGAGCGCAGCCACCGACCGGAAGTCGCCGGCGCGGCGAGCAGCAGCAATATCCTGCTCGAGCGACTTGTTTATCTTCCAGCGCATGAACTCCTTAGTAGTCTGCTGAAGATTGCCAAGTAGCACCTTCACCAGGTGCAAGTCTTCATAGGCAAGAGAGCGCGACACCTTGAACATAGCCATGTCGTACTGTACAAGGTCGTTGTCTACTTTTGACGGGAACTGCAGCCAGTAGGCGTACATGCCGCGTATGCGATGAAGGCGCAGCAAGACACCCTCGGCGACACGGAGCTGACGCAGCTCAGCATCGTCGAGGGTGACATAGCGTGAGTACTCATCAAGGTTAACTGGGAGCATATACTAAGTTCTGTGTTGAAAATTGAAAGCCGAGCAGGCTAAATATCGATAGAGATTCCTGCCTCATTAAGTTTCGCCTTCAAATCATCACCGATGGGCGCGTTGTTGTCATTGAGCACAGCAACACGCGCCTGAACCTTAGCGAGCAGTTTGTTGTACTCGTCGAGCTCCTTGGTTGCATCGTCGGACTCGCGCGATAGACGGCGGAGTTCTGCGAGGCGGTCTACGTTCTTGGTGATATACGAGCGCGCATTGGCGATGTTCTTAGCGATATCGGCAGGCGTAGGCTCTTCGCCTTCAGCCTGAGCATCGTCAGAAGGAGCGACGTAGCCGTCGTAGCGGGCGAGCTCACTCTTGTAAGTGTACCACAAGTCCTTCAGTTGCTTGAGATACTCGTAGCGGTCGCACGGCTGCTCGAAGGTGAGCAGAGTATTGTATAGCTGCTTAATCTTCAGCCAGCGCTCTCTGTTCTCCGCCCAGATGTTGCGCACATCATCAGGAAGGCCATCATGGTCGGGACGGATGCCGGAGGCTGCAGGAAGGTAGCCACCCTCAGGAACCTTAGCTTCGTCGTCATCCTCCGCCTTGTGCTCGTCGTCGAACGTTGCCTGCTCTTCGATGGCTGTGGCAATCTGCGGAGTAAGTTCGGCGTCGAGCAACTTAACGTCCTGAATAGTCATATTCGCAAGGCGCATGGGCAGGAACTTCTGAAGCTCGTAGCGCACCTTTGACTCGAAACGCTCCGGACGACGCATGATGGTCTGATACATAGCCATGTTGCGTGTGAGCTTCAGAACCATCTCCGCACCACGGACAACCGACTCGCGGTCGTGTTTCTCGGCGTTGAGCCACGCCTGCATGTCTTCTGTAAGTTTTTTGTCAATCATATTCTAAACAAATTTAAAGGGCGGTTCGCCACGATCGCTATCGTGAGGACCGCCCTCCTGAATAATTTAACCAATTAATAATTTAAACCTATTTATTATTGCGTAAAAAAGAGACTATGCAGCAACGACGGGCAGGGGCAGACCAGTAGCTCCGGAGATGTCGCCGTCCTCTGTCTCGATCTTGCCGGGATAGAACGGAGCCGGATACTCGTCAGAAGCAACAGCCTGCACAGTAGTTGAGTTGGTGTCTGTAGCAGCCTTGCCGAGGTCCTGCGAGAGCGTGAGCTCAGGAGAGAATGCCTCGCTGCCTACCATACGAGCTTTTCCGTTGCGCTGGATGAAGAGGTATACCATCTCGTCGTTGTTGGCGAGAGCGATGTAGCCGGTGGCTGCTTCCTCGGTGCCGGGGATAACAGCGGTACCAGTGACTTTGAACGTCTTAGAACCGTATGTGCCCTGAGACTCCACCTGCAACTGTGACTCGTTGGGGATAAGGCCTATCTTATGCCACTTCTTGTCGGAAGCCAGTTTGAAGTCGCCGGTATACTTGGCGACAGTGTCCATCGTTTTTGGTGTTTCCGAACCGATGGTCGGCCACTGCAGAATGTCGCGCTTAGCGATGCCGTAGACCCAACCGCGTACACCAGGGAGCGACTTCGCTCCCGGTGTGAAACAGATGTCGCCGTAAATAGATGCGGCGCCAGTACATTTTGCCATAATGATGAGTTTTTGAAGTTAAACAAATATGTTAACGACTCTCTGCTTGACCCTTCTTGCGCCAGTAGCGAAGGATATCGGGCGATACGCTCTGGAACTGCGTGCCGAAGAAGTAGTTGGCGATGAAGTCGACATCGTAGTGATTCGTCAGCGACTTCTCTACGAGGAACTTCTCGTCGTCGGTCTGCTGGTTGAATACGAGGAAGATGTTAGACTTTGGCGTGAGCAGCATGAAGTCCTTCGGAACGTTAGCCAGTGGAACGAGCTCTACGTTGCTTGCGCCCTCGAGAGTGCGCTTGTCGTAGTTCTGGTTGTACGGCAGCGAGCCGTGGTTGACCTGATAGCACTCGGTGTAGCAATGGTAAGCCTGGTCGCTGAGGAAGAGCTTGAGTGGCTGCGAGCGCAGCTTTGCTGCTGCAGCATCATCGCCAGCCCAGTAGAACTCCTTGATAATATCCTCGGCGTTGTCCTTAGTGATCGACTCTGCACCTTCGACGAGGTTGCCGAGGGCTGTAGAGATAAGCACCTTCTGAAGCTCGTTGGTGCCAGCAGCATCCTTGTCGAGGATAGTCTTGAAACCATCGAACCACTTAGCGGTCTTAGAGAAGTCTGAAGGGTCGTGCGCAGCAGTAAAGGCGTTCATGAACATATTCTCGCCGAGTTTCTTGGCAAGGTATGCGCAGATCTGCACGACGATAGGCACGTTCTTCAGACCGTCGCCCTTAGTTACGTTGGAACCCCAAATGCTCTGGTAGATGGCGTTGGGGTCGATGCCAGCCACCACGTTGCCGAAGTAAGTCTGGAAGATGCGCGGCACAATGTCTACAGCAGCTTCCTCGAACTTTGTCTTCTTGTAGTTGGAAATCTCGAGGTTGCCCGACATCTCGCCGACAGTCTCACGGTAGCGAATGCCAGTGCGTACCGAGCAATGGTCGGCAAGAGCGCCGAGAGCAAGGAGCGGCATGATGATGAAGTCCTTGCGGTAGGTCTGAAAAGTCTTCGAAAGCTCCTCAGCACCGAATGTAATATTGCCTACTTTAACAGAAGCCATAGTTATACATCTTTAATAAGGTTAAACACGTCCTGCGCAGTGAAGCTCTCTTCGCTGTTGGCAGGGTTCTCAACAGTAGTGTCGCCAGCCGAGCCCTTGAGAGCTGCAATCTGAGCGTCCTTCTCCTTTGACTCGTTCTGAGCATGAGTGAGCTGGTCCTTGAGTTCCTTGACCGCCTTGCCAACTTCAGACACCGCCTTAGCGTTTGTCTTGTCTTTTTCCTCAAGTTCCTTCAGACGATCGTCGATGATCTTCATCTGCTCCTGGGTGAGAGTGATGTTGCCATCCTCGTTAGTTGCGAAACCGTCAGCGGCATTGAGCAATGCCATGACGCAAGCAAAGATTTTAATCATTTTGTTTGAAGTTTTTGATGCGTGTTGGTTACGGAAGAGGTTCTTGAGCCCTTCGCACGTCTTCTCGATGAAGCTCGGAGTTGGATTGCCGCTACCATCAACCACTGACGCGACACGAGATGCAGCGTCTTCCGAGGCAAGTGATTGAGGTAGTGGCGGTATGCCTGCATCCTTAAACTGTGTAGATATATTGTATGAATTGGTAAACTGTCCGGTGAACTCATTGGCTGCTTTCTCTGCCTCTTCGTCGTCGCGTATGGAGTCGACAAGGCCGAAGTCGAGAGCCTGCTGCGCAGTGAGCCAGTTGCCCTTCTTCATCTGCGCGAGACACTCATCGACCGTCTTGCCGGTCTTGTCGGCATACATAGAGGCGAGCACGTCGTCGAAGTTCTTGAGCGAGTCGCGCTGCGCCTGAAGCTTGCGCACGAAAGCGTCAATCTGCTCCTTGTTGCTCTGCTCGTACTTGTAGATGAGAGTGGACACGTTGTGGATAAGAAAGAAGCTGCCCTTGACAATATCTATAGTCTTGCAGCCAAGCATGGCGATAGTGCTGATAGAAGCGTTCATGCCGAAGGCGTGAGCGTGTACGTTGCCATGATCGCGAAAAGCCTGGTTAATCTCCAAGCCATCCTTGACGAAGCCGCCGAGCGAGCAGAAGCCCACATGCACAGCCTTACCCTTATTCTGGTTGAGCACATAGCGGACGTAGTCGGCAGAACAACCGTTCCACCAGCTACCAATAGTGCCTGATATGACGAGATTATATTCCATGTGATAAATATTTACGACAAAGGTAGCTTAGAAGAGAAGCGGCAAAAAATACTGCTATACCTTAATATATGGAGGAATAGCGAGAGATTTATACGTCACAACGACCTCGTTGAGCTGGTTTTCTTTGACAGCATCGGGACAAGTCTCGGTAATTTCGACAGACGGGTAAGGACGCTCCGAGGATCCAACGAGGAATTGACGGTCATCTGTGAGCGTCACCTTGAACACCAAATGACAGCGCTTGATATTCAAGTCGTCTGGTGTCAGGAACTTCAAGGTGGTAGTCACCACCTTATTTTTGTCCTCTGTCTTGGTTGATGAGACCATAGACGGGTGATTTTTAACGCAAATTGAGTGCCACAAGATATTGGAGGGGATGCGAACGGCGCGGTTGGCGATAAGGACCGAGCCTTCGAGTTGAGTACTGTAGGCGTAAGCTACAGACTTGACGAGCTTAATTGACTTCATGTTGAGATGTATTTGAAGGTTGGACGTACGTATCGAACGGACACGAACAAAACAAGGCATCTTATCCGTACGATTTATGGAAAATTTAACAGTCTTTATTCTCGCGTACTCGAGACCTGCGCCTAAGATCGACCCCATGCTTAAGATAGGAGTTGCGCATACGCTGGAAGCGCATCTTGAGCGTATAGTCGTATTCGACGTCTATGCCGTTGGCTTCGCACCACGCCCTGACAGCCGAAAGCAGCGTACACTGACACAACTCGATGTCGGCAAGGTCGCGCCAAAGCTGCAGCCTGAATGTGTCCTCGATGCACTCGGCAACAGCCTTGCGGGCATTGCCAGAAAGGTAGTTGTAGGTGACGACCGGCTTTTGTTTTGAGTCCGGGATGCAGATGGCGACTTCACCCTCGCCACGTGTTAGCGGTGAGTATGAGGGTTGACGCGTGAGAAAATGACGGATGCAGGCATTCTCAGCACTTTGAGCAGGGAACACTACCGGGTCGCCGAAGTGATGGCGCAGCCATTGGGCTATGAACGGCTTAAAGGAGATGTAGACGAGATATTTTGACACAGATACTTGGTTTAAGATGAAATTCTGTTTGTCTTACAAAAGTAGGTAAAATTTACCAATTAACCTACTTTATAAAGACAAAAGTCTTAATAACTCTGTTTTCTGCGCGCTCCTTCTTATATCTTACGTGTGGCTGAGTACAAAGTTGCAAGAAAATTTTGTGAAGTTGTGATTTGTATGATAATGATGGCTAAATATATGGTTATCAGCATCTTGACTTTAAACAAAGTTTGTGTTGCGTTTTGTGATTGCACATTTAAGAATGTGACACCAATACAAGGCTCGAATGCTGTTGCAAATTTATTTTTTTTGTGATGAAGTTGTGAACGTCTTTGTGATTGTTTGTGACAAGCCGTAACCCCCTAATTTACTTGTTTTTTGACTTTTTGGAACATCACATTACAAAATCACAAAGTTTTTGTACAGAATAAGAAAGGGGTGTCGGGGGGGCAAAAAGGCAGCCCTGAGAGTCGAGCCTACTAAAACCTGTGGAAGAATGGAACAGTCTATTGATGATGCGAGCAAGTTTGCGATAAAAGAAAGGCGGACTGCATAGGTCTTTAAAACCTGCAGCCCGCCCACCCATTGAAGATTAAAGCGAAATGATAAAGTAATATTAGAAAGGCCTCTCGTCTTCTGTCGAGAAACAAAGGTCTTGTTCGGTTGCGTCTGTTTTGGTGTCTAATGGTATAGAGCGTATATAAATCATATCCTTAGTCTTGCGCTTGTCTGGTGCTACCATCACTGATCGTTGTATTCGGCCACCCGTATTGCAGAGGTCTGGCGGATTCATACAGTCGATCCAGGGACAGAGTATGCAAAACGACTTGAGCTTCTTGGTGAATGCCTGCATTGTTATTCGGTTTACGTTAGCAAACCGCTGATACTCGTTGAACACGTCGTCACGCGGCAGGAATTCGTCAAGGTGTCCGCCGTCGGGCGAGAAGTAGCCCTCAGCCCAGTCCTCGAAGTTGGCGCCCATGGAAGCCTTAAGATGACGCTTCACCATGTTGGCCATAGGAGGCTGCAGCTTCAAGCCGGAGTCTTTAAGTGATAGGTAAAACCTACAGCACTGAAGCCAAAAGTTGATGTCGGCGTTCCACTCGTCCTCGCTATACTCGTAGTCATACAGGGTCTTGCCGAAGTCGGCACGAATATCTCTCGTCTCGCGGTAGTCATTATCCTCAGTTTTCTGATGGTACCAGTCCGAGAACACCATATACAGCGAGCGAGCTTCAGTAGATGGGTCGAAGTTCTGCGGTACATAGTTCGTGGTAAAAGCAAGCTTAGGCGCATCCTCGAACTTTACAGTGAATATTTTGTTATTCTTCGGATTGACAGTCATATCACTCGTAATGTTATCGTAGAACGGGCCAAGATTGAGATATCGGTCGCAATCGTCAACCAGCAGGATACCAGTAAACTGACTTACCATTTCGAAAACGTGAGGATTGTCCATAAGTTTTGGATTTCGTCCGGACAACTTGACCGTATTTACCAAGAACGAGAGCGTCTTGAAAAAGAAGGATTTGCCGGAGCGTCCGTTGCACTCATCTTCTTCGCCAATCTTGTTGTCCATGGCCATCGGTGCCCAACAACGTGCATAATCTTTG
Organism: Prevotella sp.; assembly: GCA_052272805.1. GTDB lineage: Bacteria > Bacteroidota > Bacteroidia > Bacteroidales > Bacteroidaceae > Prevotella. The sequence goes on from DAVZJL010000054.1 coordinate 10,334, forward strand.
TATCGATGTAGCATATAGCCGAATGTAAATATCTTATTGATAAGATTCTGCTTTTGCTCGGCTATCTCATAAGGCTGCAGCCCCTCACCATCGATGCGGAACGGATGAGCCTTGATATACGCCGCTGAAGCTTCGCGGTCATCGCCGAAGCGTATCTCAGTTTCCTCACGCCAGTATAGTCGTGAGGTGTTGATTAGATAGCCAAAGAAGTTGCTCCTTACGTTAAGAATATCTATATCAAGCAGCGGTTGGCCGTTGTCGCCCTCTTTACGCGTAATGCGGAACATATCAGGTAGAGCCTTGTATCTATGGGGAATGACGCTCTCTTCCCAAACGAAGTTGTGTAAGCTATCTGCACCTGGATCATACTCCTTCAACCCATCCGGACAAGATACAGTAGGCACGCACACCTCGACAGTCTTGTTAGCAAAGAAGAAGAACTGCGAGTCTGGCGTGTAGTTGGTGAAGTCGAGGTCAATCTCTTGCAACGATTCGAGAGCTGCAGGAGACAGCTTAGTAGTATTGAGCACCAGGTTGAGGATGTTACGATCCTCGAATCTATCAACAACCCATCTCCGGATGAACTCGCGTATCTCTTTGACATTGACGCGCTTCACTGTGTTACCCTCTACGCGTATAAACTGCGTCACCGCAGAGTTGTCATCATGGAGCGCGTAGAAGCCGTTAAGTTGCAGAAAATTGTAAAGGCAGGCGGTATCTACCTCTGTCTTCATCTTGCCCTCTTTGGTGTAGTATTGCACCCAGAACTTAGCTGGCATAGCCACTCTCAGCAGATTACGAAAGTCCTTGCGTTCGCTGTGTATTTCAAGCCAGTCGCGCAGATCCTTGCGTGGTTTGCCGCGATTGTCCTTGTATGTTTGCAACTTCTCTGGAAGCCAGACTGTATGTATGTCGATGAAGCGCAGTGCGAGTTCTCGACCCTTGCGGCGACCGGTCTCATCGATGTCGGGTATGTTGTAAAGCACCTCGACGTACTTCATTACCTCTTTGTACTCTTCTACTGAGAGTTGGTATGTCTCGGAGTTGAACCATAGAGGGAAGTAGCCCATAGACTTGCAGCAAAGAGAATCGCGTTCTCCGGAGCAGATGACTGCTTCAGGAAGTTTCTGTTCCTTGTACGGTTTGCCGTCCTCGTGCGCTGCGTTCCACTCTTTCTCTTCCTTGGCATTGAAGTCGCGGTATGCCTTCTTGAGTTCCGCAAACCCGTTAATGTAGAAGCGCGGTTTGGCACCTGCAGGTGTGTACGAGAAACGGAAGCCTTTGTCGCAGTTGTAAGGTTCGTAAACCTTATAAAACTTCTCTTCCGGCTGGTCGCCCACGGCCTCTTTGATAACACACTCGCGCATGAATATAGGATAGTGCTCGGTAGAATACTTGACCGTCACCTTACGGTCCTTTACATTAGCTATCCATTTGACAGAATGCCAATGAAGTGCATCCACATGGTCTTGCGTCACCTTTGGGCCGAGCGCCTTGAGTTCTGCTTCAGTAAACTTCTCGTTGAGTTCGAAAGGACGTGTACCGTCTTTTTCATCTGCACGAGCTTCACGCTGACGAATCTCTGGACGGTTCACCGAACGGTCGAGTTCGTCGCGTATGTCGAACTGTGCCGCCAGCTTCAGTATCGCCTCATTGAAGCGTGAGCGGTCGTAGCCATTCTCGCGCATAAAGATGTCTACAGCATTTTCGCCACGACCTTCGCCGCCGAAGTCCGTGACCTGCCAAATCGCGCCATACCTTTTCGAGTTGAATTGTCGTAAAGAGGCCGACGGCGTACGTTCGTTGCGTATAGAGAAGTGCTTGTTCTTCTGGTGTACGCAATCGCGTGCCTGAGGATATATAGACAGAATGATGTCCAGACCTCCATTGGTAGCGTTTAATATCTGTTCTACTGTAATCATTTCGCTTGGGTTTTATTAGCTTTGCAAAGATAGTGGCAACGCATGATTGCCACAAAACACGATATCACACTTTATTATTGCTTTCTGAGGCTCTTTATATCGATGCTCAGCGAATTGATAAACGTACTGAAAAATGGGGCATCTCTGAGTTCGAGTACTCCTTCATCGTCAAGAACCACAGTGGGCTGTATTCGTGCTCGATAGTCATGGCGAAAAGCGAAACCATCTATCCACCAAACGTAGTCTTTAAAGTCAAGAGGCTTGTTCTCGAAAGCCTCACACTTGCCGTCAACGCCAAGGAGGCAACCATCCTTGTATTGAATGACGCGAAAGTCCTCAGACAGCAGCCCCATCTCCTTCAAATTATCAATATGCTTTATATATTGTTCAATCGTTACCATATTCACATTCCTCTATATTAATGTATTCAACATATATGTTTTTAATCAAGCAAAAGCGTCCGTTAACGCAGTTACGCTTATGCTTGCATGTGTCGCAAATCAAAACCACTTAATAGTTGTTAAGACGCAATACTCTAATAATATCACGGCAATGGCTAACACCGCACTTAACCTTGATACGCATAAGCTGCACCTTGACAGTATGTGCATTTTTGTTGAGTCGTTCGGCGATCTGCGTAAAGGTAAGCCCCTCGAGATATAGGTCAGCAATCTCCCGTTCGCACTTTGAGAGGTTGACCATGGTCTTAGGGCGACATACTATTCGCTCGTATTCACAGATGCCACGTAGTGGGCATCTAACCTCCTCAAAGTGCAAGATATCGTGCTCGATGTCTTGAGTCAGCAGGTCGTGCTCGCCAAAGTTGCAACGAATGAAGCGTTCAACTACCTTGAAGGTGTTGCGTCGATAAAGCTTGACAAGCACTGCGTAGCTCTCTGGAAACCTCGCCTTGATGACATTGTGCAGTTCATCAACAATGTCGGTGTTGAACTTAGTGAGCCGTCTTGACTCTTCGCCAGGCTTCTTGTAGTAAACAAAGCCATCCGGCGTAACGAAAAATTCCAATGATTTTAGTATCGCCATAAGTCCTCCTTTTTTATTGCTTCCGTGCAAGCCATTCGCTCGAGCGTGTTAAGCTGGTAAGCTGCGACTCCAGATAGCTTACGTCGGATGGTGTTATAGTTTAAATCGTATGTAACCATCAGGTGTCTAAGGTATCTGCCCTTTTCTTTTTTTGAAAGGTTAGCAAAATAACCCTCCAGGTACAATGAATCGAAAATCTGTTCCATTTGCTTGTTTATATCGTTTTAAGTGTCTAACTTTGCTGCAAAGATATAAACAAATAATGAAACAGTCTTACTTTATAAGGGTTTATATACTTAATAGAGTAGGATTTAACCTTTATTAAGTATGGAGTATAAATATAGAACGGTAAAAAGTGCACGAGTAAAGGAACTACTTGAGCAAGCAGGAATTAGCATTGGAGAATTTAGCAAAAAACTATGGGGAGCAAATACTCACAATAGTATAACATACTTTGATGCGCGTCCGGATGTCAAAGTGTCAACATTGGTGAGAATGGCTGAGGTCTTGGGATGTTCAATAGAGGATATCTTAATAAAGTCGGACGGTACGTCGGACGTACCTACTATAAACGGGCACTATAATGTGGTTAATAGTAGCTATGTAAATACTGATGTGACGTCGTTAAAGGCTGAGGTAAAAGCTCTGAGAATGCTTATAGAGGAGAAGAATCAGCGCATAGAAGATTTAAAAAATGTTAGTGCTGAACTTGGTGCGAGGCTTGACATGGTCCTGCAATATGGACAGAATAGAGACCATTAATAATGCAATAATGTATAACCAAAGCTATTGCCTCAAGAGGGTAGAATATATCAGCAATAACAACTCAATCCTGCCTCCGCAACTACACATGGTCGAAATTCCTTTATACAAAGGGACTTCGACCATAATTCGTTTATGGGCGTTGCGGATACTCGGACGGTAGCTCGGACGCCAAGATATCTAATAACATTGGTTGCCTTCTGGCGAACAATGTAAAAAAAATGTACACTTTTGCGAAAAACTTTTATCTGTAAGTAAGCGTATCCGCGATGCAGCCTTGTTCATATTTTTTCTCTTTACCTTTGCTGCGTGAATAAAAAATATAATATGATAGCAGCAAAACGATATGAAAGCGTATGGAATGCGTTTTTGAAAGAGTTACCACGTAATCCAACTATCACTTTATCCTCTGTTCAAAAGAAATGTATACTTTCAAGATAGAAGTGCAATTTCTTGAGAGTAAATATAATCCCTCTCTGTAGGACGAGGACGTTCTCGGAGCGTAGCGTAGAGGTTGTCCTCGTCCTACAGAGAGGAAAAAGTCATTCAGCAATGCAAATAATAAAAAAGGGAGACCGCAGTCCCCCCAAGAATTAAGTAATTTTGCATTGATGAAGTACAAACACTTAACCTCAGAACAAAGGTACTACATTTATTTGGAACGACAAAAAGGTAGTAGCCAAAAATCCATCGCTCTGTCAATGGGAGTGAGCGAATCGACCGTCAGCCGCGAGATAAAGCGCAATGGTGGCAAGAACGGCAGTTATAATTTCCTGAAGGCTCAACAGAAGGCAGAAGAGCGTGCTCATCGCACACCTGGCAACCGTGCCATCAGCGACACTCTCAAATGGCGTGTCATAGAACTCCTGACCGAGGAACAATGGTCGCCAAAGCAGATATCTGGCAGATTGAAAACAAAAGGCCAATATATATCCCATGAGACCATATATGCTATGATACGCGCAGATGAGACTGGTAAGCTTGCCCAAAACTGCCGTCACAAGATAAAATACACCAAAAAGGCATCAGGGAAACATGAGACGAAAGCAACCAACATCAAAAACCGTGTCAGCATTCATCAGCGACCCAAAGAGGCTGATGGGAACCGATTTGGGGACTGGGAGATGGATCTCATCGTGGACAAGGAGCAGAACGCCATTCTGACGATTGTTGAAAGGAGCAGTGACCGGTTTCTTATGGAAAAACTCAAGTATGGCAAGCAGGCTATGCAGTTAGCTAAAGTCGTGTGGAAATTACTGCTACCATACAAGGGGAAAGGACTTAAAACCATCACAACTGACAACGGATCAGAGTTTGCTGCACATGAGTGGATTTCCAAGAAGCTTGGAGTACCCGTATACTTCACAGACTCGTATTCCTCGTGGCAAAAAGGAAACATTGAAAATACAAACAAACTCATCAGACAATACATCCCTAAAGGAACTGACATCAGTACTGTTACAGACAAGAGAATTGCTATGATACAGGCCAAAATCAACAGAAGACCAAGGGAAAACTAAATTTCCTTACCCCAAATGAGACCTTTTTCAAACATTATGGCTAATTTTGCATACATACTTGCACTTGCTGGTTGACTCTATAGTTCAAAAGAAATGGCATACTAACCGCAAAGGAATGCAACGCTTACTGCTGTTTATACCTAAATGGTGGTATTTTACCCTTTTGTAAAATGCCTAAATTTTGGTATTGCATACCTTTTTAAACCTTAATAACTTTGCAATCGAAAAAATGTTAAGTTGTTTAAAGCATTGCGGTTAAGGTTGTTAAGATGCGTTTTTTTTTGATTGACGATATCAAGAGAAAACGCCCATAAAAACAAATAGAGAAGATGAGCA
>DAVZJL010000055.1:0-5625 GCA_052272805.1 Prevotella sp.
GTAGCCTCCTACAGTTAGCCTTTCATCGCAATTCTATAGTTTTGACACACCCTCTTTTTATAGCTGGATAAAACGTTCTATTGTAACTGCGCGATGGTATTACGCACGCGCTCTGCCGAGGTGTACATCAGCGTGCCCTCGTCGGCATCCTTTGCGCCCATGTACACGTCGGGGTTCATATACTCCATGCGGCTCTTCACCGGCACACGCGCCGAGAAGTGGAACTCGCGCACATCGGTGGCATCGGCAATCTGCTTAATGTTCTGCTCGTTCACGCCGCAGCCAGCGAGGATAATGATGCGGTCGGCTGCCAATGCGTTCAGCTCTTTCAGCAACGGCACACCTTCGAGCGCTGTGGGCTGCTGCCCCGAGGTCAGGACGCGGTCTACGCCAAGCTCGATGAGCTGCGCGAGCGCACGACGTGGGTCGTTGCAGCGGTCGAACGCACGGTGGAACGTGACGGACATACCTTGGACAGCCTCCACCAGCAAGCGGTTGGCCTCCATGTCGAGCGTTCCGTCGGCACACAGACAGCCTATCACCACGCCGTCGACCCCCAACGCCTTACACATCTTTATATCCTCCACCATGCGCTCCACCTCAAGCGGAGTGTAGAGGAAGTCGCCGCCTCGCGGACGTATGATGACATGGAGACGCGTGGTGGTGAGCACACGACGCGCTACTTTTATCTCGCCATACGACGGCGTGGTGCCGCCCTCGGGGATGCCGGCACACAGTTCTACACGGTCGGCACCGCCTTCCTGCGCTGCCAGACAACTCTCTACGCCGTTGGCGCAGACCTCAAATCTATATTTCTTTTCCATAATTATCTAATAAGAGGGTTAGCGTGGTTGGTGCAGCAGAGACTGCTGCACCCCCTTAGGAGGGTATGGCATCCCTGCCATACCCACGCAAGCAACACGAGTTTGCTTAGGGGTACATTGGGGACTTAGGGGTGCGTGGGTATGGCAAGGATGCCATACCCTCCTAAGAGTGCAAAAGCTCCACCCTACTTCTTGTCATTGAAATGGAATATACCGTCTTCGGGCAGCGTGTATTCGGTGATTTCAAAATCGAGCTCGGGGTAGGTGTCTTCTTCGGGCTTGAATGGTATTTTGGAGGTATGTACGCGCTCCACCTTCACGACGGCTACGCCTTGCGCCAGAATGCCGAGCTCCCGTGCAGCGCGATAAGAGAGGTCGATGATGCGTCCGCGTCCGTGCGGACCGCGGTCGGTGACGCGCACGACGACCTGCTTGCCGTTGCGCTCGTTGGTGACGCGCAGCAGTGTGCCGAAGGGATATGTGCGGTGGGCGCAGGTGAGACTGTCGTGGTGCAGGCGCTCACCACTGCTTGTGCGCGAGCCCGTGGCACGTTTAGAATAGAACGAAGCCTTGCCTGTCTGCGTTTGAGCGCAGACAAAGGCAAGGCTTATTGTTGCAAGAATTACTAATATTGTATTTCTTTTTTTCACTTATAATTCAGATATTTATACTTCTGACTCTTGACATTATACGATGCCCTGAGCCATCATAGCGTTAGCTACCTTCATGAAGCCAGCGATGTTAGCGCCGCGAACGTAGTCGATGTAGCCATCAGTACGCTTGCCGTACTTCACGCACTGCTCGTGGATAGAGTGCATGATGTAGTGGAGCTTCTCGTCAACTTCCTTCTCGCTCCAGCTCAGACGGATTGAGTTCTGTGTCATCTCCAAACCTGATGTAGCCACGCCACCAGCGTTGACAGCCTTACCAGGAGCGAAGAGCTGCTCGGCAGCTACGAACTTGTCAACAGCCTCAGCTGTGCAGCCCATGTTAGAAACCTCGGCAACGCACAACGGCTTCTGAGCAAGAATCATGTCGGCATCGGCACCGTTCAGCTCGTTCTGTGTAGCGCATGTGAGGTAGATGTCTGCCTTAACCTCCCAAGGCTTCTTGCCTGCAACGAACTTAGAGCCCGGGAACTCGTCCTCGTAAGGCTGGCAGATATCGTTGCCTGAAGAGCGGAGTTCGAGCATGTAGTCGATCTTGTCGCCTGCGATGCCTGCTTCGTCGTAGATGTATCCGTCAGGACCAGAGATGGTGATAACCTTACCGCCGAGCTCTGTAGCCTTCAAGGCTGCGCCCCAAGCCACGTTGCCGAAGCCAGAGATAGCGATTGTCTTGTCCTTAAGGTCGAGACCGCGTGTAGCGAGCATCTGCTGTACGAAGTAGAGTGCGCCGAAACCGGTAGCCTCCGGACGGATGCGTGAGCCGCCGAACTCCAAGCCCTTGCCTGTGAGCACGCCCTGATACTGATGTGTGAGCTTCTTATACATGCCGAAGAGATAGCCAATCTCTCTGCCGCCTACGCCGATATCGCCTGCAGGTACGTCCTCATCAGGACCGATGTGGCGATAGAGTTCGGTCATAAATGCCTGACAGAAGCGCATTACCTCTGCATCAGAACGACCGCGGATAGAGAAGTCGGAACCACCCTTACCACCGCCCATAGGCAATGTTGTAAGCGCATTCTTGAAGGTCTGCTCGAAGCCGAGGAACTTCAGGATAGAGAGGTTCACTGATGGATGGAAGCGCAAGCCGCCTTTGTACGGACCAATGGCACCGTTGAACTGAACGCGATAGCCGATATTTACATGTACTTCACCGTTGTCGTCTGTCCAAGGAACACGGAAAGTAATGATACGCTCCGGCTCTACAAGACGCTCGATAAGCTTTGCTTTCTCGAACTCTGGATGCTGATTGTAAACGTCCTCAATTGAGATAAGAACTTCGCGTACTGCCTGCAAATACTCGGCTTCTCCCGGGTGCTTAGCCTCGAGATCATGCATGATTTTCTCTACGTTCATAGTATAAAAGGTTTTAGTTGATAATAGATTCTTTCGTTGTTTTTAAATATCGTCTTCAGCTGCACTTACGCTTATGGCGTTATGTAACTAAGACTGCGCAAATATAGATTATTTCGGCGTATCGACCAAATAAAACCAAGAGTTTTTCTGCTTTTTCACTTTCTTTTAGACAGTTCGCTGTGTGTGTTCGCAAACAACAACCTCAGCGTTAACGCAGTAGTTGTTGATATTTTGTCATCGGACGGCGGACGCAATCTGATCGGACGGCGGACGCAATCTGATTGGATGGCGAACGCAATCTGATCGGATGGCGAACGCAATCTAATCGGATGGCGGACGCAATCTGATTGGATGGCGAACGCAATCTGACCGGACGGCGGACGCAATCTGACGAAAAGGTTGAGCCTTTAGGGAAGCAACGGTGGGATATAATGAAATAAGGAGAGCACCCTTGCGGATGTTCTCCTTTTATATTATATAAAAGTGCTTAAGATCAGCGCAGAAGAGCTAACCGTAGGAGCCTACGGCATTCTTGCCGTAGGCATTGCAAACAGTCTTCAGCTGATGGCTACGGCAAGAATGCCGTAGCCTCCTACAGAGATGATGGCTATGGCAAGATGCCATACCCTCCTACTGATGGCTACGGCAAGAATGCCGTAGCCTCCTACAGATTACCAGATCTGTGCACGCTTCTTCTGCGGCACGAAGAGCTTGTCCGACTTCTTCACGTTGAACGCCTTGTACCAAGCGTCGATCTGCGGAAGAGCACCGTTCACACGAGCCTCTGCCGGTGAGTGCGGGTCGGTCTTTATCTGACGGTCGATGAACTCCGGACGAGCGTTGCCTGCCCACACTGTAGCCCATGAGAGGAAGAAGCGCTGCTCGGGTGTGAAGCCGTCGATCGACTTGTTGAGAGCCGGGTTCTCCTTGAGCACGTTCTGCAGAGCGCGGAACGAGATGTTCAAGCCACCGTTGTCGCCGATGTTCTCGCCAAGGGTGAGCTTGCCGTTAATCTTCTTGCCGGGCAGAGCCTCGATAGAACCGAAGTAGTCGACGAGCACCTTTGTGCGAGCCTCGAAGTTCTTCTTGTCGGCTGCTGTCCACCAGTCGTTCTGGTTGCCGTACTTGTCGAACTGCGAGCCTTGGTCGTCGAAGCCGTGCGACATCTCGTGACCGATTACGCCGCCGATACCACCGTAGTTCACAGCCTCATCAACGTTCGGGTCGAAGAACGGCGGCTGGAGGATGGCTGCCGGGAAGCAGATCTCGTTGGTGGTCGGGTTATAGTAAGCGTTGACGGTCTGCGGAGTCATGTGCCACTCGGTCTTGTCAACCGGTTTATTCACCTTGCGCGCGATGTAGTCCTGCGAGAGGAATGCGCTGATGTTCTGCATGTTCTCGAAGAGCGAAAGCTGCTCGTCTACGTGCAGGTTGGTGTAGTCCTTCCATGTGTCGGGGTAGCCCACCTTCACGATGAAGTTGGCGAGCTTGTCCTGAGCCTGCGCCTTTGTAGCCGGCGACATCCATGTAGCCTCGTCGATGCGCTGCGAGAGGGCCTTCTGCAGGTTGCGCACGAGCTGAATCATCTGCTGCTTCGACGACTCGGGGAAGTACTTCTCTACGTAGAGCTTGCCGATAGCCTCGCCGAGCACGCCACTCACGAGAGCTGTGGCACGCTTCCAGCGCGGACGATCCTGCTGTACGCCCGACATCACCTTGCTCAGTTCGAACTCTACGGCGCGGAAGTTGTCGTCGAGGTAGTTGGCTGCCGAGCTGATGGCGTGCGACTCAGCGTATGCCTTCAGGTCGTCGAGCGACTCCTCTGCCAATATCTTCTCCACCTCGTGGATAGGCTCAAGCTGACCTACGTCGATGTGCGAGAACGGAGGGAAGCCCTGTGCGAGGAAGAAGTTGCCCCAGTCGATGCCCGGGAAGTCCTTCACGAGAGCGTTGTATGTCATCTTGTGGTAGTTAGCCTGCACGTCGCGCAGCTCTACCTGACTCTTGCTTGCCTTAGCTATGCGTGTCTCGATGCGCATTGTGGCATCCGCCTTGCGCTGCGCTGCAGCCTCGTCGTTGCCGGCGAGCACGAGCATCTTCTTGAGGTATTCGGCGTAAGCCTTGCGCACAGCAACCACCTGAGCGTCGTCAGAGAGGTAGTAGTCGCGCTCGCCGAGTCCGAGTCCGCCCTGACCGATACCTACGAGGTTGTTGGCAGCGTCCTTCATGTCGGCACCTACGCCGGCTCCGAACATAAGACAGCCGAGTCCGCGTGCGTCGAGCTGTGCTGTTACGAGCTGGTAGTCGCGGCGGTCGTTCACGTCGTTAATCTTCTTCAGAAGCGGCTTCAGCGGTTCTGCGCCCTCACGATTGCGGCGCACACTGTCCATGGCGAGGTTGTAGAGCGAGCCTATCTTCTGTCCGAGTGTGCCCTTAGGCTGCGGCTTAGAAGAGTACTCCTCGATGAGAGCGAGGATACGCTTCTGGTTCATCTCTTCGAGGTCGGTGAACGAGCCGTTGCGTGCGTATTCTGCGTCGAGCGGGTGAGCCTTGCGCCAGCCACCGATAGCATACTCATAGAAGTCTTGTCCGGGCTTCACCGCCGTGTTCATATTGGCGAGGTCGATGCCCTTTGAGGTCTGTGCGCTTGCCGACATTGTAGCCAGCAGCGAACAAGCGAGGATGATTGATTTTACTTTCATATACTATAATGTTTATTAATATTCTCACTAAGGGGGTGTCTTTAGGGGGTGCACTTGTCTCAAGTGCACCAACAT
>DAVZJL010000055.1:5725-15825 GCA_052272805.1 Prevotella sp.
AGAAGTTGGTCTTCAGAAACAAAGTGCACCAACATAGAAGTTGGTCTTCAGAAACGAAGTGCACCAACATAGAAGTTGGTCTTCAGAAACAAAGTGCACCAACATAGAAGTTGGTCTTCAGAAACACATCTGCAAATAGGTTGGTGCACTTGAGACAAGTGCACCCCCTGAAATTAGCACTTGAGACAAGTGCGCCCCCTGAAATTAGCACTTGAGACAAGTGCACCCAGAAATTAGCACTTGAGACAAGTGCACCCCCTAATGGATACAAAAGTAAGTATTTTGTGAGAAATAACATATACTTGTTAGTAATCGTTAACCATTGCGCAAACGTTTACCTTGGCGTTTAGAAGAAAAACATACATAACTTTGCATAAAAACACACAAATGTTTAATTTTGCAACATCAATAAATGAAATCTAATAACGACTAAACAATACTATGCAAATTACTTTTAATATCCAGTACAAGACAGTATTCGGCGAAGAATTGCTGCTGAACATCGTTGGCGGAGAGGCTGGCGACCACACCATAGCAATGTCTACCGCTGACGGTTTGACTTGGACATGCCAGATAGAAGCTAAGAAGAGCGACAAGCGTGTGGACTATTTCTACAGCGTGCGCAACTGCTGCGGCATAAAGTGCAGCGAGTGGAAGACTATCACGCATCGTCTCGACCTCAACACAAAGGCTTCGCAGCACATCGTCGTTGAAGACCGCTGGCACGAAATACCAGGCGACACATATTTATATAGCTCGGCTTTCACCGACTGCGTGAACCGCCGCGTCGAGGGCAGCGTGAAGCCATTGACGTACGACAAGGCACTACGCCTCGTAGTGCGTGCTCCGCAGCTACATTCTGGCGCACGTCTCGCCCTCACGGGCAAAGGCGCAGTCTTAGGCGACTGGGACCTGAAGAAAGCGCTGCCAATGACCGAGCACAACCACAACGAATGGATTGTGGACATCGACGGCGATGCACTCAATGTAAACGAAAAAGAAGTAGGTTTAGGTAACAATAATAAGATTTGTAGTAAGTTAGTTCACGAACTGGAGTTCAAGTTCGTGGCGTTCAGCGACAAAGGTGAGGAGATGTGGGAGACGTGCGAGAACCGCAAGCTCACTCTCGCGCCTTTGGAGCAGAACGAAGTGCGCGTAGTGGCACTCGACCAGTCGTTCTACGCGCTCTGCGACGAGAAGGTGGCAGGCACACTCATCCCTGTCTTCTCGCTCCGCTCAGAAGGAAGCTTCGGTGTGGGCGACTTCGGCGACCTAAAACTGATGATCGACTGGGTGGCTAAGACCCACCAGCGCCTCCTGCAGGTGCTGCCTATCAACGACTCTACATCCACACACACGTGGACCGATTCATATCCCTATTCATGTATATCAATCTTCGCCCTGCATCCGCAGTATGTAGACCTGCGCCAGCTGCCAGCCCTGAACGACAAGCTGGAGGCAGACCGCTTCGAGGTGCTGCGCGAGGAGCTGAACGCTCTGCCGCAGATCGACTACGAGCGCGTGAACAACGCCAAGCTGAAGTATCTACGTCTGCTGTTCGAGCAGGAAGGCAAGAAGGTGCTTGCGTCTAAGGAGTTCAAGGCGTTCTTCGCCGACTGCGAGCACTGGCTCGTGCCTTACGCCTACTACTGCTATCTGCGCGACCTCTACGGCACATGCGTATTCGCCGATTGGGCTGATCACAAACAGTGGAACGAGGCTGACCGTAAGGCACTCGCCAATCAGAAGAGCGAACTATATAATAAGGTGGCGTTCTACTACTACGTGCAGTTCGTGCTCGACCAGCAGATGCGCTCCGCTCACGAGTATGCTCGCGCTCGCGGTGTCATCCTCAAGGGCGATATACCTATCGGCGTGAACCGCAACGGCTGCGACGTATGGCACGAACCCGAATACTTCCACCTCGACTCGCAGGCAGGTGCTCCGCCAGACGCTTTCTCCGTGAACGGACAGAACTGGGGTTTCCCTACGTACAACTGGGAACGCATGATTGCCGACGGATGTCAGTGGTGGGTGCGCCGCTTCCAGAACATGGCGAAGTACTTCGACGCTTACCGCATCGACCACGTGCTCGGCTTCTTCCGCATCTGGGCGATACCTACCGACTGCGTAGGCGGACTGCTCGGACAGTTCCAACCGGCACTCGCCATGACGCGCGACGAGATACAGAGCTACGGACTCAACTTCCAGGAGCATCTGTTCACAACGCCGTTCATAGCCCACTGGGTAGTGGAGCGCGTGTTCCGCGAACACACCGAGGAGGTTATCAAGACTTATCTCAACCACGAGCACGACGACATCTACTCGCTCAAGCCCGAATACGACACGGAGCGCAAGATTGAGGCTGCGTTCAAGGGCAAGACAACGGAGAAGGACGTGTGGCTGCGCGACGGACTCTACGCGCTGGTTGACGACGTGCTCTTCGTGCGCGACAGCAAGAACCCCAACCTCTTCCACCCACGCATCACGGCGCAGCTCAACTTCATGTACGAGGCACTGTGGGACGGCGACAAGGCTGCGTTCAACCGCTTGTACAACGACTACTACTATCGCCGCAACAACGAGTTCTGGTATGGCGAGGCGATGAAGAAGCTGCCGCTGTTAGTGCAAGCCACACGTATGCTTGTGTGCGCAGAGGACTTGGGCATGGTGCCCGACTGCGTGCAGTGGGTGATGCAGCAGCTGCGCATCCTGAGCCTCGAACTACAGTCGATGCCAAAGGACCCGAGCGTTAAGTTCGGCTATCTCTCGCGCAATCCGTACCGCTCCGTATGCACTCTCTCCACACACGACATGCCTACGCTGCGCCAGTGGTGGGACGAAGACTGGGCACGCACGCAGGAGTTCTACAACTCTATGCTCTACCGTGGCGGTGCCGCACCGCATCCGCTGCCAGGCTGGCTCGCTCGCGACATCGTGTCGCAGCAGCTCACCTCGCCCTCGATGCTCTGCATCCTCTCACTGCAGGACTGGTTCGCCATCGACGAGCGCATTCGTCTCGCTGATGCCGATGCCGAGCGCATCAACATCCCTGCTAACCCGAAGCACTACTGGCGCTATCGTATGCACATGAACATCGAGCAGCTCCTCGCCGACCGCGACTATAACGAGCAGGTGAAGGAACTGATTGACGAAGCAGGAAGAAAGTAATTATAGGAGGGTATGGCATCCCTGCCATACCCACGCAGTTTGATTGTTAGCAGACGGCGTGGGTATAGCAAGGATGCTATACCCTCCTACGACTTCTGACCTCCTATAAACTAACGTTTTCGTTAAGCCAAATGAGCAGAACCGAGCTTGCTCGAGTTATGCCATGGCGAGAAAACGAAGGATGAAATCCAACCATAACGAATTACAAGTAAAAGAAACAAATATGACCATAAAGACCCTTCTCCTCTCAGTCCTTACCACCTGCACGGCACACAGTGCCGTAGCACAGACATTGGGCGAAGTGGAGTATTCGCCCAAGGCGACGACATTTCATATCACTACGTCGCCCGACGTAAAGAAAGTGAATGTACTGCTATCGGACACAGACAGCGACAGCCCCACAGAGCAGCTAACAAAGCAGATGAAGCGTGTGGGCGCAGGCAAGTGGAAGCTAACCGTAAAAAGCGACCTCAAAGGCAAGTACTACCTCTTCAGCGTGTACAATAGCGCACAGCCTGACAACACACCCGGCATCTTCGCTAAGGCGGTGGGCGTGAATGGCAAGCGCGGTGCCATCGTCGACCTGCGCGATACCGACCCGGAGGGCTGGGCTGACGATGTGCGTCCGACGCTCAACAACCCGTGCGACCTCGTCATCTACGAGATGCACCACCGCGACTTCTCCGTAGACGTATCGTCGGGACTGAAGCACAAGGGCAAGTATCTCGCACTCACCGAGCCGAAGGCTATTGAGCACCTGCAGCGTCTCGGCGTGAACGCCGTGCACATACTGCCGTCGTTCGACTACGCTTCTGTGGATGAGTCGAAGCCCGACGTGCCGCAGTACAACTGGGGCTACGACCCGCTCAACTACAACGTGCCCGAGGGCTCCTACTCCACTGATGCGGCTACGCCTACAACACGCATACGCGAGTTCAAGCAGATGGTGCAGGCACTGCACCGAGCAGGCATCCGCGTCATCCTCGACGTGGTGTACAACCATACGTTCGACATCAACGGCTCCAACTTCCAGAAAACCTACCCCGACTATTTCTATCGTAAGACAGCGGAGGGCAAGTACTCCGACGGCTCGGGCTGCGGCAACGAGACGGCGAGCGAGAAACCGCTCATGCGCGAGTTTATGAAGGAGAGCGTGGAGTACTGGATAAAGGAATACCACATCGACGGCTTCCGCTTCGACCTCATGGGCGTTCACGACATCGAGACGATGAACGAGATACGTGCTATGGTAGACCAGATAGACCCGTCTATATATATCTATGGTGAGGGCTGGAGCGCAGGTTCTTGCGCCTATCCGCAGGAGAAGCTCGCCATGAAAGCCAACACCAAGCAGCTCAACGGCATCGGTGCGTTCTGCGATGATATGCGCGACGCTCTGCGCGGCCCGTTCTCCGACGACCATAAGGGCGGCTTCCTCATCGGCGAGCCCGACCAAGAGGAAAGCATCAAGTTCGGTATCGTGGGTGCCATTGCGCATCCGCAGATAGATATGACGAAGGTGAACTACTCGCGTGAGGCGTGGACTAACGAACCGTCGCAGATGGTGGCTTACGTGAGTTGCCACGACGATATGTGCCTCACCGACCGTCTGCGTGCTACTGTGCCGTACATCACCGACGACGAGCTGATACGCCTCGACCTACTCGCACAGACCGCTGTGCTCACTTCGCAGGGCGTGCCGTTCATTCTCTCGGGCGAGGAGATGCTGCGCGACAAGAAGAGCGTGCACAACTCGTTCCGCTCGCCCGACTCTATCAACCGCCTCGACTGGAACAACTTGAAACGCTATCCGCAGGTGTTCGACTACTACGCCGGTCTCATCGCGCTGCGCAAGGCGCATCCTGCGTTCCGCATGGGTAAAGCGGAAGAGGTACGCAAGCACCTCGAGTTTGTCGACGCGCCGAAGGGTGTGGTGGCGTTCCGACTGAAGGACAATGCCGGCGGCGACGCATGGAGAAACATCTACGTGGTGCTCAACTCGCAGAAGACTCCGCAGAACGTGAAGGTGGCTGAGGGCAGCTACACCACGGTGGTGGCTAACGGCAAGGTGAACGCCGAAGGGCTCGGACTCATCAGTGGCACAACTCTGACGGTTGCTCCGCAGTCGGCATTGATAGTACACGACTAATAATATTATAATTTATGAATATCAAGCACATACTACGTAAGAGGGTGATACTTCTACTCGCCCTCTTCTTTTCTTCGACTTTTGCTATGAACGCAGCACAGAAGATTGACCGCATTGAGCCTACAAACTGGTTCGTAGGCATGAAGAACCCGCAAGTGCAGCTTATGGTCTACGGCAAGGACGTGCGCGCTGCCGAGGTGTCTACCGACTATCCGGGCGTACGCATCGACTCGCTCGTACGTCTCGACTCGCCCAACTATCTGTTAGTGTACCTGAACGTAGGGGATGCCCAGCCTGGCACGATGAACCTGCTGTTCCGCGCCGGCAAGAGCAAGACGAGCGTGAAATACGAACTGAAGGCTCGCGACATGAAGGGCGAGGAGCGCATGGGCTTCACCAACGCCGACGTGCTCTACATGCTCATGCCCGACCGATTTGCTTCGAGCGGAAAGTATCTCAACGTGAAGGGACTGAACGCTTACAGCGTGAACCGCAAGGAGCCGTCGCTGCGTCATGGCGGTGACCTCGAAGGCATACGCCAGCACCTCGACTACTTCAACGAACTGGGCGTAACGGCATTGTGGTTCACACCCGTGCTTGAGAACAACTCGCCCGACCACGGCAAGAACAGCACATATCACGGATACGCTACGACCGACTACTATCGCGTAGACCCGCGCTTCGGCACAAACGACGACTACCGACAGCTCGTGGCTGACGCACACCGAAAGGGACTGAAGGTGGTGATGGACATGATTTTCAATCACTGCGGTTTCGAGCATCCTTGGGTGAAGGACATGCCTACCAAGGACTGGTTCAACACGCCCGAATGGCTTGCTCCTGAAAATCAGGCGAAGGCTGTGAAGACGAAGACCATGGACGGCGACCAGATGACTAACGACAAGTATCTGCAGACAAGCTACAAGCTGACGCCGGTGCTCGACCCGTATGCGTCGAAGGTAGACCTGCACGAGACGGTGGACGGATGGTTCGTTCCCTCAATGCCCGACCTCAACCAGCGCAACGAGCACGTGATGACCTACCTCATACAGAACTCCGAGTGGTGGATTGAAACCGTTGGTATCGACGGCATACGCATGGACACTTATCCGTACGCCGACCGCAAGGGCATGGCACGCTGGATGGAGGTGCTGAACACGGAGTATCCTAACTTCAACACCGTGGGCGAGACGTGGGTGACCGAGCCTGCATACACCGCGGCATGGCAGAAGGACTCTCCGCTGGCTGAAGTGAACTCGAACCTGAAGACGGTTATGGACTTCGCATTCTTCGACCGTCTTAACCAAGCGAAGAACGAGGAGACCGACGACTGGTGGAAGGGCTTCAACCGCATATACAACTCGCTCTGCTACGACTATCTGTACGTCGACCCGTCGCACGTGATGGCGTTCATCGAGAACCACGACACCGACCGCTTCCTCGGCGAGGGTCAGGACACATTAGCACTGAAGCAGGCACTGGCTCTGCTGCTCACCGTGAACCGTATTCCGCAGCTCTACTACGGCACGGAGATACTGATGAACGGCACGAAGAGTACTACCGACGGACATGTGCGCCGCGACTTCCCCGGAGGTTTCGCCGGCGACACACACAACGCTTTCAACAAGGCGGAGCGCACGAAGGAGGAGCAAGCTATGTTCAGCTTCACAAGTCGTCTGCTCCACTGGCGTCAGAACAACGAGCTCATCACAAAGGGCAAACAAACACAGTTCATACCGTTCAAGGGTGTGTATGTGGTGGCACGCACGCTCGGCGACAAGGCGGTGATGACAGTACTCAACGGCACATCGAAGACGGCTACAATGTCCGTAACACGCTACGCCGAGATTATCGGCAACCACACGGAGGCTACAAACGTGCTAACGGGCAGAAAGATTGACCTCACGAAGGACGTGAAACTGCAGCCGAGAGGTGTGCTCATACTTAGTCTGTAGCCATCCGCGTCGACCGATGCGGACATCCGCACCGACCGATACGCACGTCCGCACCGACCGATACGCACGTCTGCGTCGGTCGGTGCAGATCGTTTTAACCCAAGACAAGAGTCATCATACCTTGCCCTGATCGAAATAACATACCTAACAATAACAATCAAAACCAAACCTAAAATGAACAGATTTCTAAAATCGGTAGCCGCAATAGCATGCGGTTTAAGCCTTTCGGCGCTTAACACCTCCGCACAGGGCTGGCCATCACAATACCAAGGCGTGATGCTCCAGGGCTTCTACTGGGACAGCTTCGACGCATCGCAGTGGACAAAATTAGAGAGTCAGTCTGACGAACTGGCACCTTACTTCAAACTCGTATGGGTGCCGCAGAGCGCATACTGCGGCGGAAAGTCGATGGGCTACAACGACCTCTACTGGTTTACAAACTACAACTCGTCGTTCGGAACAGAGCAGGAGTTGCGCTCCATGATTGGCACGTTCAAGAAGAAGGGTATCGGCACAATAGCCGACGTTGTAATCAACCACCGCGGAACAATAAAAGACTGGTTCGACTTCCCCGAGGAGACATACAAGGGCAAGACGTACAAGATGACCTCTACAGACGTGTGCGCAGGCGACGACAAAGGCAAGGCTGCGGAGGAGGCGAAGAAGCAGGGCGTGAGTCTCAGCGCCAACTACGACACGGGCGAAGACTGGGACGGTATGCGCGACCTCGACCACAACTCCGCCAACGTGCAGAACTGCGTGAAGGCGTATCTCGACTTGCTGCTCAACGACCTGGGATACGCAGGTGTGCGCTACGACATGACAAAGGGCTATGCCGGTAAATTCACGGGCATATACAACAAGGCGGCGAACCCAACCTACTCCGTCGGCGAATACTTCGACGGCAACAAGACGAAGGTCACCAACTGGCTGAACGCTACGAAAGTGGACGGCAAGGTGATGTCGGCAGCGTTCGACTTCCCGATACGCTACTCGGTGCGCGACGCAGCGAACAACGGCAACTGGTCGAAGCTGGCAAACGGCGGACTGGCTACCGACGTGGTGTACAAGCGCTACGCCGTGACGTTCATCGAGAACCACGACACGGAGAAGCGTAGCGATGCTGCGCAGGATCCGATACGCAAAGACACGCTGGCGGCTAACGCCTATCTGCTCGCCATGCCGGGCACACCGTGCGTGTTCTACAAACACTGGACTGACTGCAAGCAGGACATAAAGAACATGATACTGGTGCGCAACATTGCTGGCATACACAACGAGAGCAACTGGTCGTGCACGGAGAACTCTGCATCGCGCTACATCGTGACAACAACGGGCAAGAACATGAAGCTGCGTGCTGCGGTGGGCACCACTGCCAACGCCTACACACCAACCGACGACGGATGGGCTTTGGCTGCCGAGGGCTACCACTGGCGCTACTTCCTGCCTACATCTGCCGAGACGGTGTTCCCGTCGCTGCCGTCGGGCGAATACCATAACGCGCCGACCGTCACGCTGCGCGCCATATCTGCCTCTAAAGATGCTCAGATTGTCTA
Source organism: Prevotella sp. (assembly GCA_052272805.1). Taxonomy (GTDB): domain Bacteria; phylum Bacteroidota; class Bacteroidia; order Bacteroidales; family Bacteroidaceae; genus Prevotella. The sequence goes on from DAVZJL010000055.1 coordinate 14,557, forward strand.
CACTACGGACGGCACAGAGCCGACTGCCAAGAGCGCAAAGGTAGCTAACGGCACTAAGGTGACGCTCCCCAACGGCAAGTACACGCTGAAAGCGGCGCTGCTCGTGAACGGCAAGGTGGGCACTATCGTAACACGAACATACGACGTGCGCAAGTTTGAAGCATACACGTTCTCTGTGTATGTCAACACCGACAACGTGGGCTGGACCAACTGCTACTTCTGGACATGGGGCGGCGACGAGACGCACGCACCGGCTAACACCACCTGGCCTGGCGACAACGTGACGACACCGACGGAGAAGAACGGCAAGAAATGGTATAGCAAGCAGTTCAAGATAAACACGCCGACCGACTACGTGAACTTCGTGTTCGCAAAGTCGAGCTCGGTACAGACGGCAGACGTATCAGGCATCACAACCGATACCTACTTCGAGATACAGAACTCGAAGGACTCGCAGGGACACTATCTCGTGAAGAACGTGACAGCCAATCAGCCTACAGCCATCGCGGACATCACTGTCAGCCATGAAGCAAACTCCACATACGTAGTGGCTATCGACGGCAGAACAGTGCGCCACTTCAACAGCGCAGTGTCTACAACAGAAGCTATCGACGGACTCGCTTCGGGCATCTACATCGTGAACGGCAAGAAGGTTCTCGTGCGTTAAAGACCTTTACTCTCACAATAAAAGAGAGGTTCATGCGTTAATAAGAAGTTCTTACACAACAATTAAAGGAATTTCTTATACAATGACATACATCAGACATCTACTCAAGGCGTACCCCGTATCGTGCTTCTATATCCTTATGATATTGGTATTGTGCTTCGCAACGATACCGAGTACGCCGCTCGACAACGTTACGCTCATAGACAAATGGGTACACATAGCCATGTACGCCGGCACGTGCGCCACCATCTGGCTTGAATATCTGCGCAACCATAGCGCGAAACGCCAACCGGTGATGCGCATCGCATCGCCTACGGACAAGCCTGCGCTCAACTGGGCAAAGCTACTGTGCCTTGCGTGGCTCGCACCGATACTGATGAGCGGCGTCATCGAGATACTGCAGGAATACTGCACGGGCGGACGACGTAGTGGCGACTGGCTCGACTTCGCAGCCAACTCCATCGGAGCGACACTTGGTGCTCTCGCAGGTATCATAATGGTTTACAGCAAACGTTCAAGGCAGTGAGACTTTCACAAAACGAAAGTACATATAAAAAGTGTTTGAGAGAAGAATGAGGAAAGTTTACTGGTTATCAGTTACT
>DAVZJL010000056.1:0-15801 GCA_052272805.1 Prevotella sp.
AATGTTGAATGTTGAATGTTGAATGTTGAATTGTCGGCTTCGCCGATGAGGAGTTATTCAATGTTGAATGTTGAATGTTGAATGTTGAATTGTCGGCTTTGCCGATGAGGAGTTATTCAATGTTGAATGTTGAATTGGAATTATAATAAAACATATAAGAATGGTAACAATTAACAACTATGACGAGTTTGCCGCATATCTCGGCAAGAACCTCGGTGTGTCTGACTATGTAGAACTCTCGCAGGAGCGTATCAATCTGTTCGCTGATGCTACGCTCGACCACCAGTGGATACATGTGGACACAGAGCGTGCCGCAGTGGAGAGTCCGTACAAGACAACCATCGCACACGGCTATCTCACCCTCTCTGTGCTTCCGTACCTTTGGGAGCAGATTATCAAGGTGAACAACGTGAAGATGCTCGTGAATTACGGCATGGACAAGATGAAGTTCGGACAGCCCGTGAAGTCGGGCGAGTCGGTGCGCCTCGTTGCCGACCTCTACGCCATCGAGAACCTCCGCGGCATCGCAAGGGTGCAGATTAAGTTCGCTATCGAGATTAAGGACTCGCCGAAGAAGGCACTCACCGGCATAGCTACCTTCCTGTACTACTTCGAGTAACTTTAGGGGGTGCACTTGTCTCAAGTGCACCAATCTGACTATGTTGGTGCACTTCTTGCTCGGTTGCTTTCAGGGGGTGCACTTGTCTCAAGTGCACCAACGTAGAAGAGGTATATTAACATTGCTCGGTTGGTGCACTTCTTGCTCTGGCAAGCGGCAAAGCCGAGCGGAGACAAGTGCACCCCCTGAAAGCAGCCGAACAATCTGTGGGAGAATAAAAAGAATAAAGAGATGACGACATTACAGCAACAGCGAATGCTTCTTGAGATTGAGTACAACCACGAGAAGGAGGAGTTTAGAAAGCAGACCGAGACGATGGGCGTGGAGCGTAAGGTGAGGCGTGGCGATGCCTGGTTCCCCGTGACGATAGGCAGCTGCTACTACAACTCGCTCAATCAAGCCGTGGTGGAGGTGACGCGCACCAAGGACTCGGACATAGAGCATAACTTCGAGCCGGGTCGCCCCGTGTGCTTCTTCACCGTGCGACGCGACGAGAAGACGCGTAAGGAGCGCATACAGTACATGTCGTTCACCGCTACCGTGAGCTACGCTGAGCACGACCGTATCGTGGTGGCATTGCCCAATAGCGGACGCATCGCCGACCTGCAGCGCAGCGAGCCGATAGGTTTGCAGCTGTTCTTCGACGAGACAAGCTACCGGCTCATGTTCGAAGCCCTCGACCGCGTGATGAACGCCAAGACAGGTCGTCTTGCTGCGTTGCGCGACATCTTCTACACGAACGCTCCGGCGCAGAAGCTGACGTTCGACGCTATGTCTCTGCCGTGGCTCAACGCCTCGCAGCAGCAGGCTGTGAACGAAGTGCTACGTGCCAAGGACGTGGCAGTGGTGCACGGGCCTCCGGGCACGGGCAAGACTACAACACTCGTGGAGGCTATCTACGAGACGCTACGCAGAGAGAGTCAGGTGCTGGTATGTGCGCAGAGCAATATGGCTGTCGACTGGATAGCGGAGAAACTTGTCGACCGTGGTGTGAACGTGTTGCGCATTGGCAACCCCACACGTGTGAACGACAAGATGCTCTCGTTCACCTACGAACGCCGCTTCGAAGCACATCCCGACTATCCGCAGCTATGGAGCATACGCAAAGCCATACGCGAGTTGCGTGGCGAACGCCGCCGCTCCGATGCGTGGCATCAGAAGATGGACCGCCTGAAGAGTCGCGCCACGGAGATAGAGCTGCGCATACGTGCCTCGCTGTTTGGCGAAGCACGCGTCATTGCCTGCACGCTCACAGGTGCCGCCAACCGCGTTTTGGAAGGCGAGAAGTTCTCAACACTATTTATTGACGAGGCAGCGCAGGCACTCGAAGCAGCCTGCTGGATAGCCATACGCCGCGCTGGTCGCGTCATCTTCGCTGGCGACCACTGTCAGCTGCCGCCCACCGTGAAGAGCATTATGGCACTGAAAGGCGGACTCGGCATCACACTCATGGAGCGCATCGTGAAGGCGAAGCCCGAGGTGGTGACGCTCTTGAAGGTGCAGTATCGTATGAACGAGCAGATAATGCGCTTCTCAAGCGACTGGTTCTACGGCGGCGAGGTGCAGACCGCGCCAGGAATAGAGCACCGCAGCATACTCGACTACGACCGCCCGATGATGTGGGTGGATACGTCGGAGGCTGAAGGCAAGGAGGAATTTGTGGGCGAGAACTTCGGACGCATCAACCGCACCGAGGCTGAGCTGACGCTGCAGACGCTACAGCAATACTTCGAGAAGATTGGCAAGCAGCGCATCCTCGACGAGCATATCGACGTGGGCATCATATCGCCCTATCGTGCGCAGGTGCAGCTGCTGCATAAAATGATACGGCAGAGCGAATTCTTCCGCCCGTACCGTCGCGCCATCAGCGTGAACACCGTCGACGGTTTCCAAGGACAGGAGCGTGATATAATCGTTATATCGCTCGTACGTAACAACGACGGCAAGGAGATCGGTTTCCTGCGCGACCTGCGTCGCATGAATGTAGCCATCACCCGTGCCCGCATGAAGCTCATCATACTTGGATCGGCTGCCACGATGACCGCACACCCGTTCTATAAGAAACTCTATGAGTTTACGAGTAGACAAGTAGACGAGTAGACAACTTGTCTACTCGTCAACTAATAATAAAACATAAAAGTAAGGTGTTTTATTTTCCTGTTTAGAAAAAAATAAATAATTTTGCACGCCTATATTGTGCATATATTATAAGGTGTTAATGTTTCGTGTGTCGACCTAAATGCGAAACCCAATGCCGCTCCCATAGTTAAATGGATAGAACGGAGGTTTCCTAAACCTTTGATCCGGGTTCGATTCCCGGTGGGAGTACCATTTATTCAACAACATTCAGAAATCATTATTTTATGAAGAAATCGATGACGATGATGCTTCTGTTGCTCGTTGCAATGTTCTGCAGCGCACAGATGCAAGACCCGGTTAAGTTCACAGCGCAGCTTAAGACGGGCAACACCGCAGAGGGCGAGATTGTCTTCAGTGGTAAAATTCAGAAGGGATGGCATGTCTATTCCACTAATCTCGGCAGCGATGGCCCTATCGAGGCATCGTTCCATGTAGACAAGAAAGACGGCGTAGAGCTTGTTGGCAAACTCACACCGCGCGGCAAGGAGATATCGGAGATGGATCCGATGTTCGGCATGAAGCTGCGCTACTTCGAGCACTCGGTGCAGTTCGTGCAGAAGGTGAAGTTCACCAAACCTACATACTCAATCAAGTGCTACCTCGAGTTTGGCGCGTGCAACGAAGAAATGTGTATGCCGCCCACACAGGTGGAACTGAACAAGCATGGCAAGTCGCCCGCTGTTGACGGCGCTGCTGCCAAGGAAGAGGAGACAAAGGAGGAGGCAAAGGAAGAGGCCGCTCCTGCTGACACCGCAAAGGCTGTTGCAGCCACCGATAGTGCTGCTGTAGCTGCGCCTGCTGCGCTTGGCAGCGACGAGGTGAAGAAGCTCTGGACACCAGTCATCGACGAGCTTAACGACTACGACCAGCCCGTAAGCAACTCGCTCTTCTACATCTTCCTCGCAGGTATCGTGGGCGGACTCGTTGCCCTCTTCACACCATGCGTATGGCCTATCATCCCGATGACCGTCAGCTTCTTCCTCAAGCGCAACAAGAGTCGCAAGAAGGCAATTCGTGAGGCTATCATCTACGGTGTGTCTATCGTAGTTATCTACGTCGCACTCGGACTCGTCGTTTCGATGCTCTTCGGCGCGAGTGCGCTCAACGCGCTCTCTACTAACGCCGTCTTCAACATAGCGTTCTGCCTGATGCTCGTAGTGTTCGCTGCTTCGTTCTTCGGAGCCTTCGAGATAACACTGCCGTCGTCATGGAGCAACAAGATGGACCAAAAGTCGGAGGAGACAAGCGGCTTGCTCAGTATCTTCCTCATGGCGTTCACGCTCTCGCTCGTGAGCTTCTCATGCACCGGTCCTATCATCGGTTTCCTCCTCGTAGCCGTAGCCTCTGAGGGCAGCATCGTAGCACCGACAATCGGTATGCTCGGCTTCGCTATCGCCTTAGCAGTGCCGTTCGCGCTGTTCGCCATGTTCCCGACACTGCTCAAGTCGGCACCTAAGTCGGGCGGTTGGATGAACGTGCTGAAGGTGACACTCGGCTTCGTAGAGTTGGCATTCGCCCTGAAGTTCCTCTCGGTAGCCGACCTCGCTTACGGCTGGCACATCCTCGATCGCGAGACATTCCTCGCCCTCTGGATTGCACTCTTCGCGCTGCTCGGTCTCTACCTGCTCGGACTGTTCAACTTCCCGCACGACGACGAGGGACGCCGCACCAACGTGCCGCAGTTCTTCCTCGCACTGGCTTCGCTCGCATTCGCGTTCTATATGATTCCGGGTCTGTGGGGTGCTCCGCTGAAGGCGGTATCAGCCTTCGCACCGCCAATGAACACCCAGGACTTCAACCTCTATAAGAACGAGGTGCACCCACGCTTCACCGACTACGAGGCTGGTATGGCAGCCGCACGCCTTGAGGGCAAACCGGTAATGGTCGACTTCACAGGCTTCGGTTGTGTCAACTGCCGTAAGATGGAGGCTGCGGTATGGACAGATGCCAAGGTGGCTGACCTGCTCAACCAGAAGTATGTGCTCATCTCGCTCTTCGTAGACGATAAGACACCGTTGCCAGAGCAGATTGAGGTGACCGACACCGACGGCTCAAAGCGCACACTGCGCACCGTAGGCGATAAGTGGAGCTACCTCCAGCGCTATAAGTTCGGTTCTAACACTCAGCCGATGTACCTCCTCATCGACAACGAGGGCAAGCCGCTCACCGGCAGCCGCTCTTACGACGAGGACATCTCTGAGTATATGGACTTCCTCAACGCAGGCTTGGACGCATACGCAAATCGTTAATTAATATAAGTAGTTAGGGGGTGCAGTTTATACAACTGCACCCTTTTTTTGTGTTCTTGGCTTGTGCAGTTGCTTAGGGGGTGCAGTTGCTTAGGGGGTGCAGTTGTCTCAACTGCACCAATAGAGGATGGTTGATGCACTTCTTGGTTGGTTGATGCACTTCTTGGTTGGTGCAGTTGCAGGGGGTGCAGTTGTCTCAACTGCACCAATAAAGGAGAGTTGATGCATTTCTTGGTTGGTGCACTTGAGACAAGTGCACCCCCTAAGCAAGTGCACCCCCTGCAAGTGCACCCCCTGCAAGTGCCCCCTTTGCATTGCAAAATATCAACTAATGCCATCCGCGTCGGTCGATACGAGCATCCGCATCGGTCGGTACGAGCATCTGCGTCGGTCGGTACGAGCATCCGCATCGTTCGATACGAGACGAAGAAGATGAAGATATGTAGAGCATAAGAAGTTGTTTTAAAGTAATGAAGAAGTTGTTTTAAAGTAATGAAGAAGTTGTTTAAAAGTAATGAAGAAGTTGTTTTAGAGTTGTAAAGGTGATAGTTCTCTTTGTGTCAGATATGTTAAAGGATGCAAAAAGTGGAGTTTGCTTGTAACATTTCCCCTTTTCGTTCGTCGTCAATATAGAAACACCCAAACAGACATCCCAAATAACATCGAATAATATGGACTATAAATACATAAACCAACTTTTGGAACGCTACTGGAATGGCGAGACATCGCTTGAGGAAGAGCAGATACTACGCTCGTTCTTCAGTCAGATATGCGTGCCGGAGGAACTCGCTAAGTATCGTCCGCTCTTCAACTACGAGCAGACCGAAACGAAGACCGACCGCCTCGGCGACGACTTCGACGAGCGTATCATGTCCATGATTGACGAGCCACAGGAGATAAAGGTGAAGGCGCAGCCGATACGTATCAGCCAGCGTTTTGCGCCGCTCTTCAAGGCAGCAGCAATGGTGGCTATCGTGCTCACGCTGACGCAGGCAGCCCAGTTCTCGTTCCAGAGCCACGATGCGGGCAACACCGCAATGCCAGGCAACTACTCTTCGCACCCAGTGCAGGGCGTGTCAGTTGCGCTGAACGACTCAGCCCACCTCGACTCGATGAAGAAGGCTGCTATGGAGGCTGTGCCGCAGCAGATGGAGCAGCACGACATCTCTATGCTCAAGTAAAGGTAACAACGAAATTTCTATGCTTTCTCAATAAAATCATGTTTAGTTAAAACACCAAAAGTTCGAGGCTGTGAAGCCTTTGACTCTCTTAAATTTTTCATAACATACTAATGATTGGCTTGCCGCATAACCCTCGTGGAGGTGTTATGCGGCAAGTTCTTTTTTAATAAACGCATAAAAAACGGCTGATTTTCAAAAGTTTTGTCTAACTTTGCAAGTGCTAATTATCGCGCCTTTTCATACATATTGCCGTATGAAATCAGTCTACGACATGACAACGTTCAAAATATAATTTATGCGAACTCAACTATTAACAACAATTTTTGTTTTGTTATCTGTGGCTCTCCCCGGTCTGGCACAGAAGCGAACCTTTGCTGACGCACAGAAAGTGGCAGCCGATTTCTTTCAGTCGAAGGACAACAATGCCAAGGTCTGTGCTTTACGTGTCAACAGTAAGTGCGGTCGCAAGCTGCTTAAGCGTGCTGCCAGTGCTACTCAAGAGGCTGCAGATGCTTACTATCTGTTCGCCAATGAGGACAACAACCGATTGCTCGTAGTGTCGGGTGACGAGCGTATGCAGCGCATTCTCGGCTACACCGACCACGCTCTTGTAGGCAATGCTATCCCCGACGGACTTGCCGACCTGCTCGAAGGCTACGCAGCGCAGTACGCAGCACTCGGAGCCGTGCCCACATCAGCATCCAACGCACCTGCACGCTCCGCCCTCTACAAAGGCGAGCGTCAGCTGCAGACCGCAGCATGGGGACAATGGGATCCGTTCAACCGCATGACACCACAGGCGTACCCCACGGGATGCGCAGCGACAGCGATGGCTATCGTGATGCGCTATCATCAGTGGCCTGACGTAGGCTACGGCAGCAAGACACACATCTGGACCGACTCGGTGATGGTAGCCAAATTCGGCGAGACCCACTACGACTGGGCGAACATGCCGATGAGCTACGAGAAGTTCAACGACACGCAAGCCACCGCTGTGGCTCTGCTCATGCGCCATTTGGGCATATCGGTGGAGATGTACTACGCAGCCGAGAGCAGCGGTGCACGCCAGACATTAGTGCCGCAGGCTCTTGCGCAGTACTTCCGCTATGGCTCGACAGCGCGTCTGCTCACCGCCAGCGACTACGATGCCGCTACGTGGGACCGCATGATGCGCAAGGAGATTGACAGCAACCGCCCGGTCATCTATACCGGCGAGTCGATACAGGGACGCGGTGCACACGGCTTCGTGCTCGATGGCTACCGCGACAATCTCTTCCACTTCAACTTCGGATGGAACGGTAGCGGCAACGGCTATTTCGCCATCTCGGCTATAACATCCACCGACCGCTCGTTCGAGTTCGCCAACAAGCAGCAGGCAGTGATAGGCATCACTCCGCTCAAGGCAGAGAACTGCGCACCGCTCCAGCTCGACTGCCAAGGCAAGTACGAGGGCTTCTACACCACGCTCACCACGCTGAAGGCAGGCGAGAAGCAGAGCGTACACCTCTCAGACCTTTCTGCGCTCACCACATGGCAAGGCAAGATGCAGTGGAACCTGTGCCACGCCGACGGTTCGGTGGTTGAGACGTTGGGCAGCAAGCAGGTGCAGATGAACGGAGGCAGCACGCAGAGTCTCGACTTCGAGTTCGCAGCTGCCAATAACGCTGCCAAGGGCGACTATCTGCAGCTCGTGGCGTGCACAGACGGCTCAGCGAAGTGGCTGCCAGTGCTCAATGCGTTGGGCAAGGAAGTGATTGTAGAAGCCTACGAGCGCAAGGTGCCCGTGGTAGAGGTGGTGAGCGACACGAAGAACGTCACCATCAACAGCAGTAACCCAAACAATAAGACATTCAACGGAAAGCCATTGCTCGGCTCATCATATATATATAATGTGGACTTCAATAGCTCTGTTGAGAAGAGCATCGACATGCTGCGACTCGCAGGTGGGGCGTTCGAGGCACACACCGCCGATGCCGTGGTGCTCACCGCCGACACGCTATACATCAAGGCGAAAGGCTACACGGCAGCAGAACTCGTGGCTCAGTGCAGCGTAGACGTGGAGAAGACGGGACAGTTGGAGACTGCTATGCAGAAGGCTGTGGCTGATGCCGATGCAGTGGAGGCACTCACCATAACGGGCACTCTGAACAACACCGACCTGCAGTACCTCTCTTCGTTGCAGTCGCTGCAGCAGCTGAACCTCGAAAACGCCACAACACCGCAAGGTTTGTTCGGTGCTACGTTCAAAGACTTTAGCCGACTCACCAACTGCGTTCTGCCACGCTCGTTGAAACAGATAGGCAGCGAGACGTTCAAGAACTGCTACGTGCTGCGCTCCATTTCGCTGCCCGTATGCTTGCAGGCTACCGGCAGCAAGCTGTTCAGCGGCTGTCAGGCACTCACCGACATATATGCTCATCCGTCGTCGCCCGACTGCGTTGCTGCCGATGCGTTTGAAGGATTGGCTAACGCTGGCAAGGTGACAGTACACGTGCAGCAAGGCTTGGCTGGCGCGTTCCAGCAGAGCAGCAAGTGGAGCATGTTCGCACGCTTCGTCGACGACCTGCCCGCACTGCCACAGCGCTTCACCTATGGCGGTGTCGACTATAAAGCCATATATGACGGCGACGGCAACTTCGCCGAGGTTACCTTCCCGAGTGGCGAGATGTACCATGGCGCAATAACCATCCCAGCCACCATCACCTACGAGGGGCTCGAATACACCGTGCGTGGCTTCGACAACACCGACGGTATGTCGCCGTTCGTGGGCAATCCGTTCATTACATCGCTCACACTCGAGCTGAACATCGAGCGTCTGCGTGCAATGCTCTTCATGGGCTGCACCAATCTTGAGCAGCTGCAGCTGCCCTCTACGCTGCGCCATATCGACAGCGAGTGCTTCCGCAACTGTCCGATGCTCAAGCAGATTACGCTGCCGGCAAGCATCGAAACACTTGGCGACAACGCATTCTGCGGATGCCAGTACCTCACCGACATCTACTGCTACGCGATGACACCGCCCGAAGGCAGCAACACCGACAGCTATCCCTTCGCACAGTGCCGTCCGCAGAACGTTACGCTGCACGTGCCGGCTTCGAGCGAGGCTGCATATCGTGCTACGGGCTTTTGGACAAAGTTTGGCAACGTTGTTGCCGACCTGCCCGATGCTCCGGTCGACGGCATTACTGCCACAACCGACCGTCACACCTCTCTCCCCATGAAGGCTGCCGGCAAGCAGTGGATAACGCTCCACATGCAGCAGGCGCAGCAGGTTGGCATCTACTCGCTCAGCGGTATGCTGATGCGCGTCGTGCAACTTCAGAAAGGCGTGAACAACGTGTGGCTTGATGATATAAGCATAATAAAATAAAAACATATAAGTATGAAAGATATTTGTTGCATAGGACACATCACAAAAGACAAGATTATCACCCCACGCCAGACAGTCTATATGGCAGGTGGTACGTCTTTTTACTTCTCTTATGCTATCAACCATCTGCCCGACAACGTGTCGTTCCAGCTTGTGACAAAGTTGGGCGAGGGCGAGATGAAAGCCGTTGACGATATGCGCAACGTGGGCATCGACGTGCTCACATATCCCAGTCGCCACACCGTTTACTTCGAGAACAAGTATGGCGAAGATCAGAACGACCGCACACAACGTGTGCTCGAACGTGCCGACCCGTTCACCATCGAGGAGATGAAGAGCGTAGACGCACGTGTCTATCACCTCGGCACACTGCTCAACGACGATATCTCGCCAGAGCTTGTGAAGTATCTCTCTACAAAGGGCAAGATATCCATCGATGCGCAAGGCTATCTGCGCGAGGTGCGCAATCAGAAAGTGTTCGCTATCGACTGGGCTGACAAGCGCGAGATACTCGCAAACACCGATATCATAAAGGTGAACGAGCACGAGATGGAAGTCATCACCGGACTGCGCAACCCACGTATGGCAGCCCTCCGCTTAGCGGAGTGGGGTGTGAAGGAGGTGTGCGTGACGCTCGGCAGCTACGGCTCCATCATCCTTGTCGATGGCGAGTTCCATGAGATACCGGCTTACGAGCCGAAGGAGATAGTAGACGCTACGGGCTGTGGCGACACCTATTCGGCAGGCTATCTGTGGTGTCGTGCGCAAGGCATGGACGTAGAGGAGGCAGGACGCTTCGCTGCTGCTATGTGTACACGCAAACTCGAGCACAGCGGACCGTTTGAAGGTTCTGTTGAAGACGTGCAAGCCGTGCTCGCTACAACCCCGTGCTTCAACGAGTACGCTGAGTAGTTCGGACTTTACATATTTATTAGTATAAAAGAAAAGTGGCACCTGTACCCAGTACAAGTGCCACTTTTAGTGTGTTTATACGCTGGTTTACTTGTCCGTAACCTCTACTATCGGGTTGCCGGTGCAAGCGTCGGGCATCTGTATGTGCAATAGAGCGCATACTGTAGGTGCAGTGTCGTCCATGTGAGTTTGGCGATTGGTATATCCGGGTTTGATGTTCCAACCCATGAAGATGAGCGGAATATGTGTGTCAGCCGGAGTCCATGTGCCATGCGACGAGCCGAAGAAGTCCTTGCCCACGGCCCACTCGAAGTAGTTGATGCGCGGCATGAGGATGATGTCGCCCGAGCGACCCTGATAGTAGCCGTTGATGACGCGCTCGCGAACCCACTGCGGAGCCGACGCATAAGCCGCCTTCTCATAGTCGATTACCCACTGCAGGTCGGGGTCGGTCTTCAGTATGCGTATAGCCGCAGTCTTCACCTTCTCAAGGCAGAGCTTGTTCTGCGCTAACAGTTCGTGGTCGAGATACAAGCCCTCGCCGATGATGTCCTTGGCATACTTGATGTCGAGACCGAACTCAGCCTTCAGTTTCTCGTTGAGGTCGCGCATCTTTGCGCCCATGTCGCAACCGCCACCAGGCAGCTTGTGCTCCTTCAGCGTGTTCGGGTTGTGGCTGCCACCGTGGTCAGCGGTGAGGAACAACAGGTAGTTGCCCTTGCCCACCTGCGCATCGAGTGCTTCAAGGAACTTCTTCATGTCGCGGTCGAGCGTGAGGAACACCTCTTCGTTCTCCTTGCCCGGTGAGAACCATGTGCCCGTCTTGTGGCTGATGGCATCGGTAGACGATATGCTGATGCAGAGCATGTCGGGCGTTTCGCCCTTGCCCAACTGCTCGTTCTTCAGCGCAGCCTCCGCCATGTTGAATGTGAGCGTTACGCCGTCGGCACCCGACTTCGGGTCGTAGCCCTTCTTCATGCCCGCCTCGCGGTTGAACTTCTTCACCCAGTCGGGCAGAGCGTCCATGTAGTAGGAACTTGTGATGAAGCCAGCCACCGACTTGTCGTACCAGTAGGCAGCGTTGGCAGCGTGTCCGGCAGGAAGGATGGAGGCGCGGTCCTTAAGAGAGATGCCGATGACCTTAGAGCGGAAGTCGGTAGCGCAGCGCAGCATATCGCCGATGGTGGTGCCGAGCATGTTCTTCGGCGACATGCAGCCAGCCTTAGAGTCGGTGCCCACGCCCTTCACTGTAGGGTCGTCGGTGCAGTAGATGCGCTTGCCGTCGAGGTAGAAGTCGTTGCCTGGGATGCCACTGGCAGCAGGCACCGCACCTGTGTAGATGGTGGTGTGGCCCACGCCGGTGATGGTAGGCACATAGTTGAGCATCTGGTTGTCGCACGAGAAGCCTTCAGCCATGAGGCGCTTCATGCCGCCTTCGCCGAACTTGTCGTAGTAATAATACATGTAGTCCCAACGCATCTGGTCGATAACAAGACCGACAACGAGTTTCGGACGAGCCACTTGTGCAGAGGCAGTGAGTGCCACGATGCACACAAGGAGTGATAGGAAGATTTTTTTCATTTTGTAATATAAATTAGCCCCTCCCCGTCCCTCCCCGTCGGGGAGGGGGTAGAGGGTGTGTTAATTAAAAAGAATGAAGCCCCTCCCTGTTGGGAGGAGGTAGAGGGTGTGTCGTATTTATATCCATGTTCAGTCTGCGCTCCCTCCCCGACGGGGAGGGTGGGGAGGGGCTTAATACGTGAACGAGCTGCCTCCGAGGAACTCTCTCAGGAGCGATGTGGGTGGTAGCACGGAGTGGTCTATGGCATTGAAGTAGCCGAGGAACTTGCGCAAGCGATAAGCTTCGGCATACTCCTCGCAGTTCTCCGGCACTTGTTCGAGTAGCGGTTCTGCCTGCGTCTTGATAGCTGCCAACTCGTATATCATCGCCGTATTGAACATCACGTCGGCGTTCTCCTGATAAGGGAATATCCACTTGTTTTCGCCGGCACGTACACTGGGCCAGCGGCGTATGGTGTCGCGAGCCGAACAGCCACGATACTTATGGTCGCGTACGATGCGGCGGAGCAGTCGGTTGTCGGTGGTAGGGATGTAGTTGTGCTCGTCGAGCAGAATGGTGGTGAGTGCTGAGGCATACACACGATACTTTAAGTTCTCGTCCACCTGCGCCGTCAGTTCGGGGTTGAGCGCGTGGATGCCCTCCACCACGAGCACGTCGTTCGGCTCCATGCGCATCAGCTTGCCGCTCATCTCGCTGCGACCCGTCTGGAAGTTGTAACGCGGCAGCTCCACCTCCTCGCCGGCGAAGAGCTGCAGCAGCTGCTTGTTGAACAGTTCGAGGTTGAGCGCATAGAGCGACTCGTAGTCGTAGTCGCCCTGAGCATCGAGCGGAGTCTTATCGCGGTCGACGAAGTAGTCGTCGAGCGAGATAGGCACGGGGCGGACACCGTTGCAGAGCAACTGTATGGAGAGACGCTTGCACGTCGTGGTCTTGCCCGACGACGACGGACCAGCGATGAGTACCATCTTCACACGCGACTCGTGTGCGATGTTCTCCGCAATCTTCGCGATCTTCTTCTCCTGCAGTGCCTCCGACACATTGATGATATCGATAGTGTGCCCCTGGTTCACAGCCTCGTTGAACGTGCCTACGGTAGACATGCCAAGCAGGTTTTGCCAGCGGTGATGCTCCTGGAAGATGTCGAACATCTTGTCCTGACGCACCAATGCTCCGAGCTGCGTTGGGTCCTCGCGCGAGGGTATGCGCAGCAGCAGACCATCGTAGTACTTCTCTACACCGAAGAGTGTGAGCTGTGCCGTGTTGATGAGCATTGTGCCGTAGAAGTAGTCGACGAAGCCCTCTATATCATAATATGTAGTGTAGAGCTTACCCGTAGTGCGCAACAGCATCGCCTTCGACTTATAGCCGAGCCCCTCAAAGAGGCGTATCGCCTCGTCGGTAGGTACCTGGTGGCGACGTATCTTCAGACGGCGGTCGACAAGGCTCTGCATCTCGCAGCGTATCTTGTCCACGTCAGCCGTGGTAACGGGGCGACCCAAGCGCAGGTCGCAGTAGTAGCCATTGCTCACAGGAATGTCGATGATGACATTGCTCTTCGGAAACAGCTTGTGCACCGCCTTGCAGAGCACGAAGAAGAGTGTGCGTGTATAGGCGCGAATGCCCGATGACGACGTTATGTCCAAATACTCAATGTCCTTCGGGTTGTACACACGATAATGCAGTCCTTCGACCTTGTTGTTCACCTTTGCGCTCACCGGAGGGTAAGGCATCTGCACATCAAGCTGAGAAAAAATGTCAGAAAGTGTACTTCCAGTTGCTACTTTTAGAGTTTTTTTATTATTTTTGCAACGGATTTGTATCATCTGTTTCATTTGGCTAAAGCTTTTAAGGGTTTTACATAGAAATCTATCAAAAGAGGCTTTGAACTACCTATTAAGTACTTGCCAATAACAAAGGTACTCTGTTTTTTCGACACAACGCGCATAAATGCCACATAAATTATATTAAAATAATATGTCGATCTGGATTATTTTTAAGATTATCGGTTCATTAGCACTCCTCATCTACGGTATGAAGGTGATGAGCGAGGCTCTGCAGAAGATGGCAGGCTCACAGCTCCGCCATATTCTTGGCGCAATGACCACCAACCGTTTCACCGGACTGCTGACCGGTATGTTTGTAACAGCCTCGGTACAGTCGTCTACGGCTACCACGGTGATGACCGTTTCGTTTGTCAACGCCGGACTGCTAACCCTTGCTCAAGCCATCTCCGTTATTATGGGTGCCAATATCGGCACGACGTTCACGGCGTGGATCATGACGCTTGGCTTCTCTTTCAATATGGCGAACCTCGTGTTCCCCGCGTTCTTCATCGCCCTGCTGCTCATCTACAGCAAGCGCCACCGTTATATCGGCGACTTCCTCTTCGGTGTGGCATTCATGTTCTTCGCTATCTCTACGCTCGGCGCAACGGGTAAGGAGATGGACCTCAGTCATAACCAAGCAGTGATTGACTTCTTCGCTTCATTCGACAAGGAGAGCTATCTCACCATATTCTCGTTCCTCGGTCTTGGCACCATACTGACGTTCTGTATGCAGTCGTCGGCAGCCCTCATGGCTATCACCATGGTGCTCTGTTCGTCGGGCGTGCTACCCATCTACATGGGCATTGCGCTTGTGCTGGGCGAGAACATCGGTACCACCATCACCTCTAACATCGCAGCCATGGGTGCCAACACACAGGCACGCCGCGCTGCCTTCGCCCACCTCACATTCAACGTGTTCGGTGTGTTATGGGTGCTCTGTGGTTTCTATCCGTTCATCGATATGGTGTGCAACTTCGTAGGCGTAAACCCACATGCCGACCATATCGACGCTGCACGCCTCTCGGTAGTGCTCGCAGCGTTCCACACCACGTTCAACGTCTGCAACACCTCTATCCTTATATGGTTCATCCCGCAGATGGAGCGTTTCGTGTGCTACGTCATCAAACCATCGGCACGCAAGGACGAGGACGACTTCCGCTTGCGTTACATCGGTGGCACTTCTATCATGAAGACACCGGAACTCTCGGTGCTTGAGGCACAGAAGGAGATACAGTCGTTTGCTGAGCGCATACAGCGTATGTTCGGCATGGTTCGCGAGTTGCTCGGCGTGAAGGACGAGGCGAAGTTCAACAAACTCTATACACGAATTGAGAAGTACGAGAGTATCTCGGACAATATGGAGATAGAGATAGCCAACTACCTCAACAACGTCAGCGATGCACACCTCTCTGACGACACCAAGGCGAAGATACGCGCCATGCTCCGCGAGATTTCGGAGATAGAGTCAATCGGCGACTCATGCTACAACGTGGCACGCACACTCAGCCGCAAGTTGAAGGGCAAGGAAGACTTCACCGAGAAGCAGTACGAGCACCTGCACCAGATGTTGGAACTTACCGACGATGCGCTCACACAGATGAACGTGATGCTCACTGGCCGTCGCGACTCGCTCGACGTCAACCGCTCTTTCAACGTGGAGAACGAGATAAACAACTATCGCAACCAACTCCGCTCGCAGAATATCAACGACATCAACGACCACAAGTACACTTATGCCATCGGCACAATGTATATGGACATCGTGTCGGAGTGCGAGAAACTTGGCGACTATGTGGTGAATGTGGTTGAGGCTCGTATGGGCACACGCCAGCATACGGCATAGAAAAGTAAAAAAGTAAAAAAGTAAAAAGGGGGTGCACTTGTCTCCGCTCGGCTTTGCCGCTTGCCAGAGCAAGAAGTGCA
>DAVZJL010000057.1:0-15755 GCA_052272805.1 Prevotella sp.
CTGTCGGTAGCATGGGCTGAGCATTGCGTCGTTCGCCTACTGGCATACTGTATTTCTCTGCAAAGTAGGATGGGTCCACTTCGTAGCGGTCGGCCACCATGGTCTCGTATGCCACCTGCTGCTCCGGTGTGTAATCGACGGCATCGTCCCATTTGAAGCGCAGTCCCTTTATCGGGAAGCCGTGCTTTACCATGCGTGGGATAAGCTGGTTGTTCACGATATCGCGGAGCATGGTACAGTCGCTTTCCACCAGGTTCTCGAACACCTCAAGGTGTGTTTCTGATTGTGAGAGGCTGCTGCCGTCCTCGATGGTCATCGTCTGCCCGATGATGAGCTTTGACAGTTCCGAGTTGGCACGATCGATGCGTTTGTCATAGACATTGAAGGCATCGCCCTTGCCACTTTCCACAAATTCAATCTCCGTGTCCTGCCCTGCCACCATGTACTGGCTTGCTCCGGCACCCTTGAGCATCTGTTCAAGTCGTCCCATCTCCTTTGGATCGCGTGAGGTGGTGCGTGCAATACGCATCGGCATACCGAAAATCTCGCCGAAGGAATCCCAGAATGCCAACATGTTTTTCTTCGGAATGGTCTGCGTGGCAGCCTTCAGATACAGTCCGAGGTCGTCAGGTCGTCCGGCTTCAATGAGCCAATCTGTGAAAGGTGCGGAGCGGTAGTCTATGCCCGTAGTCCAGTCCTGCCCGAGCTGTTGAATCACACGGCCGTATTCCGGAATGACATGCTTCCGTGGAATGAGCTTCACATCCGTATAGCAAGGACATCCGTCGCCATCGGTGGTTAGGTCGCCGAGTTCAATGAGCGAGTGTCCCCAAAGATTAGCGGCAAGCGCGTATTCGAGCATTTGCTTGAACCAAGCCTGGTCGAAATAGTGGTGTGCCTCCTCGTTTTCATTCCCCTTTGCATCGATCAGTTTGAAGGACTTCGCCATGACGAATCCTACACGCTGGCGAACACAGCCCGATAGGTGAAGGTCAATATCCACGTCGCGGTATATGTCGTAGAGCCGTTGGCGGTTCGGGCTGTCCACATTTATAGCCATCTGCCAGGCGTTGCGCCAGTCGGCAATATCCCTGCGTGTAAGCGCATCGGTGGTGCGTTGCAGTTCGATGACCATCTTCTTCATGCGCTTGCGGTCAGACGACTTCGCAAGGTTGAAGTCCCCATTTGGCGTGTGCAGTATATTTTGACTGCCCCCTCCGAACATACCGCTGAAAAAGTTCTTTATATCCATAGCGTTACCAGTTATGTCGTAATTGTTTCTGTGAACCGAATATGAGCAGGTCGCCAGTCGGTGTGCCGTCCTCGTCGGTGGCGAGCGGCAGGTCAGGGATGATTTTCCCAGCTTGCACGCCTTCCAGCCACTTTATGGCACGCTCGTAGCGCTCCTTGCGTATTTCGCTGCCCATCTTTTGGGGCATAGCGGCAATCATGTGATAGAGCGCAATGTCGGCGGCATACATTACCACCAAACGGTTGCGGTTTTCGCCTTCAGCCGAGAATACCGCTTCCGTGTCGTATTTTGGTCTGAGGTAACCGGCAATCTCCTCGCAAGCCTCCATTTCCGCATTGTCGCGTATTTCCTGCGATGCCTGCGAGACGACCTTCAGCGCATTTTCGCCTATGACCACTCTGTAGTCCTCTTCCGTGATAAACATAGTCAGCCTCCTTCCTAATGCGTCACATAAATGGCACGACGCTCGATGTCGGCAACCTTAACACCCTTACGGAAGCGGTGCTTCGCAACCAGTTCGCGGATGGTGCGTTTCGGTACGACCTTCAGCGAGCCGTTCATGTAAATCACATAATACTTCATGCCAAGCAGCTTTGAGAGCTTGTTGGCTTTCTTGATGGCACGCTTGCACTGCCATCCCCAGATAATGTCCTTTATTACTTGTATCATTTACCAAATGTTTTTGGCGGTCGGTCTTTTGCCGAACACCGGTTTGAAACTTTCCTGTCTTGTATTGCGCTGGAGTATCCATATAGCGCCTTCATCAGCGTCAGGCGCATCGTCATGCACACGGCTGCCACGCTCCAACGCTAATGTCTGTTCGATGCCCACCTGCATGTCGGGGTCCTCCTTCTTGCGCTCGTTGTACCAGACAAAACCCCGTTCCCAAAGAGGGCTGACCGCCTCGATACGCTGGATTTTGTCTGGCTTCTTTCGCTTGTCGGGCATGATAGGCAGCTGGTAGCCACGCAGCTCACCTTCCACGGCGAACTCGTCCAAAATCACGTCCTGCATGAAGTTCGCTTCCATGAAGAACTGAATAGCCACCGTGTCGCGTGTACGCTCGTAGAGGTCGTATAGCCATCGAACCATCTCGCTGACTGTCGCCTGTCGCACGAAACTGTCTATGAGATGCAGTTCCGAGCCAATCTTTCCCCATAGGCGGCTCGCCTTGTAGTCGTTGGAGGTAGTCGATTTGAACGATGGGTCGGTGTAACACACCAGCATGTCGTACTTTTCGAGCTTTGGCAAACGCTTGTATCGAATCCAATCCGCACGGAAGATAGTACCGTCCACGATAGGGTTGTGCATCATCTCCTTCTCCCAAGCACGATAGCCGACGAAGTCGCGGTAAGCCTGCGCCTCCTCTTTGGTCCATTTCTCCTTCCATACCGGTTCTCCGTTACGATCGACCGCTACGATTTTAGAAAGGAACACTCCCTTTGTACGTGAGAGATTGTATAGCACAGAGTTCTTGCTGATGAGGTTGCCCACCATAATGAAGCGTCCACGCCCCACATCAAGCGCACCGAAGAGCGCCTCCTTCACCCAGTCGGTGAGGTCGTGTACGAGTTTGTCGTTCTTGCAAAGCTGATCGTCGTCAAGGTCATCGATGACGATGTAGTCAGGACGTGATTCACGGTCACGCAGACCACGAGGTGACTGCCCACGACCGCAGGCAAGGAACTTCACACCGCTCTTTGTCTTGAACTCGCCCTCCTGCCATCCGCCATCGTTCTTCTGCTGTCCGAAGTCGGCGATGAGACGTTGGTTGTATTCCAGTTCCGCTTGAATATCTCCAAGCAGTCGGTCTGCATTGTCCTCCGACTTTCCGACAACCACCATAAAGTTGATAAGCCGCTTCGGTTGGAACATCAACCAAAGCGGCGTGAATACATCAAGGTGGGTCGATTTCGCATGACCGCGTGGCCACATGAATACAGCTTTCAAGTCGGGCGTGTTTCGGACCTTGCGCGCAGCTTCGTTGTGGAACGGAGCGTTGTGAATGGTGCGTATGACCTCGCCGGTCGTTTTATCACGCAATTGCAGGAAGTGAGGAAAGTAATACTCGCAGAACGCTGCGTAGTTGTTGAGCAAGCGTTTGATACGCATGTCTCTTTCTACTGGCGTTTCGCTTTTCAGGAGTGACGTGTCCGTAATGGCTTGTACTTGCCGACATCGCTCTTTCCACTCCTCGTATGCCTTTTTCTTTTCCGCTGCTGTTGCCATAGGCTGCCCTCCTTACTTTATGCCCATCTGTTCTGTGATGTACATATCCTGGTACTTGTTGATTACACGCATCAGTTCTAGAGTCACCTCTGGGTCTGTCTGCGAGCGGTACTCCAGCCACTTGGAGAACGCCATGAACACTTCGATGGCATCCACCACGTTAGCCTTCTTGTCGAGTTTCTCAATGACTGACGAGAGTTTTGCCAACTTGTCGCCAAGTCCAGCTATTAGTGCAGGATCGTTGGAGTCGTTTACCTGCGTAATGAGTGTGTCGATGGTGAGCAACAGTTTGTTCACCAGTTCGGGGCGTGTGATGTTCTTGGCGGCACGGGCCTCTTTCCACCCCTCGGCTGAGCACCATTTGGATATGGTGACGCGTGACACGTCCACCTTCTCCGCAATCTCCTGCTGCTCCATACCCGAGAGATAGAGCGTGCGTGCCAGTGATTTCTTTTTTTCAATATCTGCCTTTGTCATGTTGATAAGGTTTTTGTTCACATCAGGGCATACCACACCCCGATTCCTTATGCAAAAGTGCCACGATTTCGGTGGCTCTCCAAAAAAGTGTGCAATGGTTGCATAGAAGTGTGCAACCATTGCACACTTTTTTGGCGGACAGACAATTACCTCGTAATATTGCAGTCGAAAACTCGGGCGATGCAGCCCCAAAACGACAATGATATGAGTAAAGGAAAACGCGTAAGAATAACCAACGACAGCCTGAACAGCTACGGCACACGAGTGCTGACAGCTGGCATGAACGTGGAGCAGTATCAGCGCAACCCCGTCCTGCTGTATATGCACGAGCGTGGTAATGTGATAGGCTATGTGAAAGATCTGAAGGTGGAGGATGGTGAAGTGACCGGCGAATTGATGTTTGACGAAGCATCCGAACTATCCACACGCTGTAAGAAGCAGTATGAGTTCGGCAGTCTGAAGATGGTGAGTGCAGGGCTTGACATATTGGAGACGAGTGAAGACCCCGAACTGCTTGTGCAGGGTCAGACCAGTCCTACCGTCACCAAGAGCAAACTGTTTGAGGTTAGCTTGGTGGACATTGGAGCCAATGATGATGCCATCGTGCTGCAGAAGGACGGCAAGAAGATAACTCTCGGCAAGGACAGCGAGTGTCCCTTGCCAATGTTGAACAATAATAATCAAAAACAAATGGAACAGAAACAGTATGCCCTACAGTTGGGCTTGCCGGAAACGGCTACTGATGCGGAGATTACCGCCAAGCTCAGCGAGCTGAATGCCGCCAAGCAAGAGAACGAGAGACTCCAGAAGGAGCGTGAGGCCCTCACGCTTGCCAGTATCACTGCCGTCGTGGAGAAAGCAGTCGGCGAGAAGCGTATCGCCACAGACAAGAAGGAAGAGTTCATCAACCTCGGCAAGGAAATTGGCCAGGAGAAGTTGGAGCGCATCATCTCTGCCATGTCGCCACAGATGAAGCTCAGTGCCGTTATCGGCCATCAGGGTGGAGCTTCAACCCAGCAGCCTGCCACATACAAGAAACTGAGCGATGTGCCGTCTGCAGAACTCCTTACACTCCGCAAAGAGCAGCCCGAGGAGTATAAGCGACTCTACAAGGAGGAGTACGGCATGGAGTGTGAACTTTAGTAGAAACCAATAAAACAAAAAGAATGAAAACAATTTTGACCATGATTACGGCTTTGCTGTTCAATGCGTTTACAGGAGCTGTGTTCGGTATGACTTTGGGCGTGTCGCCCGTGGCAGGTGCCGTAGGTGCCAATGCCATCGCATTAGCCGTGAGCGGTGCAATGCCAGTGGGCGTGGCACGCGAGGGCGTACTTAAGGAGATTTGGACGGGTGAACTGGTGAAAGCCTTGCGCGAGTTTCTCGCCGGAACTTGGCTTGATGGAATCCCCGACAGTTCAAGCATTGTTGACAATGATGTTATCCACTTGGTGGAGGTAGGCGTTGACCCAGACGTGCTTGTCAACAACACCACTTACCCAATCCCCTTGCAGGCACTTGATGACAAGGACATTGCCATTCAGCTTGACAAGTTCCAGACCAAGGTGACCCCTATCACCGATGATGAGTTGTACGCCATCAGCTACGACAAGATTGCCCGAGTGAAGGAGAGTCATTCAACCGCCATCAACGATGCCAAGTTCGCCAAGGCAGCACATGCGCTCTGCGCCCAGAAGAATACAGCCAAGACCCCAGTGCTGACCACTACCGGCGAGCGTGATGCTGCTACTGGTCGTCTCAAGTTGACCGCCAATGATGTGCTTGCGATGAAGGCAGCCCTCGACAAGTTGGGCGTTCCGACCACTAACCGTCGCCTCGTATTGTGTACCGACCACGTGAACGACCTCTTGGAGACCGACCAGCGCTTTAAGGAGCAGTACAACATCGACCGCACGACCGGCAAGGTAGGCAAGCTCTACGGCTTTGACATTTATGAATTTGCCAATACTCCTTATTATACATCCGGAGGAGTGAAGAAGGCTGTCGGTGACAAGGGAGAGACCGCAGGTGATTTCCACTGCTCATTCGCGTTCTATACACAGCGTGTGTTCAAGGCTACTGGCTCCACCAAGATGTACTGGAGCGCTGCTGAGAACGACCCTGAGTACCAGCGCAACAAGGTGAACTTCCGCCACTACTTCATCTGCATGTTCAAGAAGGCAGATGCAGGTGTCGTAATGACCAGTGGATATAAAGCAGCAGCGTAATGGCGAGAATGAAGTATTTAGTCCTACACTGCACAGCTACCCCTGAAGGCCGTGAGGTGACCTCTAAGGAGATACGCCACTGGCACACTGACCCGGTAAGCAAGGGTGGGCGTGGCTGGAAGCAGGTAGGCTATACCGACCTGATACACTTGGATGGCAAGGTGGAACGCCTTGTCGATAACAACGAAGATGCGGAGGTTGATCCGTGGGAAGTGACCAACGGTGCCAAGGGCTACAACAGTGTGAGCCGTCATGTGGTGTATGCCGGTGGCTGCACCAAGGATATGAAGCATCCCAAGGATACGCGCACCCCTGCGCAGCTGAAGGCGATGACCGACTATGTGCGGAACTTCCATCAGCGTTTTCCGCAGATCAAGATTGTAGGTCATTGCGACCTTCCGGGCGTGAATAAAGCCTGTCCTGCCTTCGATGTAGCCAAGTGGCTCAAGTCAATAGGAATATACCAACAGTAAAAATATGGATGGCATGAATATCAGCGAAGTCCTGAACGTCCTCCTTGGCGGAGGTCTGGTGGCTACCATTGTTGCAATATGCACGCTGCGGGCTACCATAAGGAAAGCGAAAGCGGAATCGATGAAGGCAGAAGCCGATGCCGAGACGGTGCGTATGGACAACGCCGAGCATGCCACCCGTATCTTGGTAGAGAACATCGTGAAACCATTGAAGGAAGAACTCAATGAGACAAGAAGATACCTCGAAGCCTCGAAACGCGAGATGGCGCGTCTTAGGAAGGCTATCGACACTGCGAACAGTTGCAAGCATCATGATGACTGCCCTGTTCTTGTCGGGCTGCGCGACAAGCAGAAAAGCGAGCGTGGCCACGGAGGAAAGCGTGAAACAAGTATCCGCGGACACCCTCCAGAGCGAGGTGCGTCAGGCATGGACGGAGACAGTACCGCAGGAGGAAGCCAAGCTGGAGATACCTCTGGCGGAACTGACTAACCTGCCAGAAAAGGCAGAGTACCGAGCCAAGAACGGACGAGCCAGCGCAACCGTGCAGCATAAAGGTGGCACCATCGTGGTGTATGCCACCTGCGACAGTCTGCAACGCCAGTGCGAGTACTATGAGAGCCAGATGGCGAGCTACAAGAAAGCATTGGAGCAGCAGAAGAATGAAGCCAGAACGGAAAAGGAACGCAGTTCAAATCCGTGGAAGATGCTTCTCATCGCCTTTATTGTCGGAGTGGCGACCGGCACAATAACAACAGTAACAATCATTAAAAAACGAAAGAAAGTATGAACAAGGATTTTATGTACGGCATAGGTTCCGTAACATTCGGAAACGAGACCCTCGGTTACATAGAAAAAGGCAGTTGGGACTGGGGCGGAACTAAACCTGAGAAGGTGGATGTGGAGGCCGAACAGGTGCCTGATGCCCCGGTGCTGACGCTTATCACCAAGAACGGTACGATAGCACCTACCTTCAATCTTATCCAACTGAACTACGAGAATCTGAAGATGGCACTCGGCGGTGAACTTGTGGGTAGTGAAGGCGCTTACACCGGTTGGAAAGCCCCGACAAGTCTTGTGGAACTTCGTGGCAAATGTGTAATCAACCTTGTGAGCGGTCAGACGGTTACGATTCCGAGTGCAACGCTAATGGCTAACCTTGGCGGCAAGCTGACTCTGACAGAGGTGTCGAAGTTAGAATGTCAGTTGACTGTGAACAAGCCTTCTGACGGTGCTGCACCCTACGAAGTATCTAACACTGTTGCCGGCTCATAGCGTATGAACGCAATGATAGAGAAAGAAGCTGCGGAGGCACTACTTGACCGTGGTGTCTCCGTTCCTTTTAAGGACGTCAAGGTTCCTTTTAGGAAACGCCCATTGCGTTTGAGGCTGACGATGCGCCGCCCTACGCTGGATGCGCAGATACATATAGCGCGGTTGTACCTGGGTATGGGAGTAACGGCAGAGGAAATGCGCGGGTGGAGCAAGAAACGGCAGATGAAGTTTATGGCCGAGCACGGCAAAACGCTGTCGAGAATTATAGCTTACACGGTGTGCCGTGGTTATGTAAGCCGTCGCCTACTGGTACGCCCGATGGCATGGCTGATCCGCAACTTTGTTGCCTATCGGTATCAGATAAGCGCCGTAATGCATTTTGAGGCCCTAATGGGTACTGACCCTTTTATACCTATTATCAGATCAGCGGAACGGACGAACCCGATGAAGCCGAGACTGAGCCAGGGAAAGAAGGGGAGTTAAAGAGTCGGTATGAAGGCTCTCATAGCCCCTTCGGATTTGTATGGCAGATAGCGAGTGCCACAGGATGGAGCGTGGACTACATCCTTCACGGTGTGAACTATCAGACCTTGTTGCTAATGCTGAGCGATGCGCCCCGGTATGTGCGGCGAAAGCGCAGCAGCGAAACCTCAAACACAACTGCCGAGGTTGAAGCCGGCGAGATAGCAGGATTTTTTCAAAGCAAACTAAAAGAATAATATGGCAAAGCCTGTAGAAATAGAATTTTTGATGAAGGACGGACTTACTCCGGGGCTGAAAGACGCTGAGAACGGTATATCCTCCCTGTCTAAGAAAGCCAAGATAGCCACTGCCAATCTCAAAGCAGGTATCAAGGAACAGACAGTCAGGGTGAAGGAAGCCACGCAGCGTGTGAAAGAACTTGAGAAAGCCTATGCCAAGGCAGGCTCGTCCGCATCAATGAGCAAGGCAAAAACGGAACTGGAAACAGCCAAGAAACTCCTCCGAGAGGAACAGGAGGACTTGCAGGAACTAAAAGGTCGCTTGCAAGCCCTCACGGAAGCCACTGCCCAGTTCGGTACATCAATGCGTGGTCGTCTGCGAGAAATTACAGAAGAAATCGCTGCTCTCACTCTTGAGTATCGCAATATGAGTGACGAGGAGCGTAATGCTGCATCCGGACAGCAACTCAAAGCTCATATAGAAAAACTCACTGAAGATGCCGGAGAGTTGCGAGATGCAATGATGGATACCCGTGATGCCATTGATAATGCAGCATCGGATACCAGAGGCTTTGATCAGATGGCCGGTGCCATGCAGTTGGTGGTGGATGGCTTCGGTCTTGCTACAGGTGCAGCGCAACTTTTCGGTGCAAGTGAAGAAGATCTGGTGGAAGCTCAGACCAAATTACAGTCAGTGCTTGTCATCAGCAATGCCCTTACCTCCATGCAGACCCAACTGCAGGCACAGAGTGCAGTGATGCAAGGCGTTAATATTATCCAGACAAAAGCGGCAGCTACAGCTGAAGCCATAAAAACAGCAGCACAAGGTAAAGGCATTATTGTTACAAAACTCGCCACCATAGCGCAAGCGGCATTCAATGCTGTCGCCAAAGCAAATCCATACGTATTGCTTGCTGCAGCAGTAGTTACTGTTGTAGGTGCTCTGTTCGCATTCTCAAAGGGAAGTGCTGCAGCAAAGAAAGCAGAGGAAGATCGCCAAGCCCAGTTGGAGGAAAGCAAGCGTAAGCAGGAGGAACTGCGTAAGGTCATTGTTGACGCAGCCGGGGACCAAGTAGCCTCGTTCCTAAGGATGAAGAAAGAATGGGAAGCCCTTGGCAATAGTTTTGACAAAAAGAAGAAATTCATCACTGATACCAAGGATGAATGGGCGAAACTCGGAAAAGAAATTGGTACCGTAAATGAGATGGAGGAGATGTTCCGCAACGGAACGCAGGGAATGATCAACGCCATTATCTATCGTGCAGAGTTGAAAGCATACGAAGCCAGAATACAGGCTGTTGCCGATAAAATGGTGGATGAGGTAGAGAAGAATAAGACCTTTACTTATACTAAAGTAAAAGCCGGTGCTTTAAGCGGATCTGGACAAGGATTTGGTATCGATGGCCATACTACATTCCAGCATTTAACTCCTGAAGAATATAAGGCTGCTGCTCCATATCTCAAAACTTGGCATAGTGGAGCATCTGGCGGAGTCGATTTAACAGAAGAGGGAGCCCGCATTGTAAATGAGATGCGCCGTAAGTCAGGTAATAGTGCAGCATTGCAGAGACAGCAGGATGCCAAGGACAATGCCGCCAATGAAATCTCTGGCTATGTGAATGAAATGAAAATACTGCAAGGCAAGATAGACAAGGAAATGGACAGTTTGCCAGGTTTGACAATAAAGGATGGAAAGGAGAAGCCATCCTCGACCCCGACCACCGATAATGATACTCTGAAAGAAGAACAGCGTATGGCTGATGAATTGCTCAAACTCCGCAGAAAGAATGAGCAGGACAACATCGATATCATGGCTGATGGCAAGGAGAAACGACTGCTGCAAATTAAGCAGGAGTATAAAGAGCGCATGGATGAGATAGCCCGTCAGGAGAAAGAATGGAAAGATGCTCAAGGCGGCTCGTTGACAGAAGAACAGAATACAGAAATTGACAAGGCAAAGAAACTTGCCGAGCAAAAGCGTGATGGTGGCATAGCAGACATAGAGCGTGAGGAGTTGGAAACGCAGGCGGCCAGCATGCGCAACTACCTGAAGGAATACGGTAACTTCCAGCAACAGAAGTTGGCGATAGCAGAAGAATATGAGGATAAGCTTACTAAAGCATCCACAGAAGGCGAGAAACAGCGTCTGACGGCAGAGCGCGACAGTGCCCTGCGCGGTGTGGAACAGAAAGCCTTGAGCCAACAGATAGACTGGCAGGTTGTGTTTGGCAACCTGACGGGTATGCTTGGCGAGCAGATAGAGGGGACGCTGAAGCATCTTGAGAAATACACCGGCAGCAAGGAATTTGCTGGAATGTCAGAAACAGACAAGAAGACCATCTATGAAGCCATAGAGAAATTGCGTGAAGCCGTGCCCGGTGGCAAGGGAACGCTGGATTTCGGCAAGATAAAGGCGCAGATGGAAACTCTCGGTGCTAGTGTGAACAGTTACCAGCAAGCCACCTTGAATCAGGAGAACGCCTATAAGCGGCTGCAGAATGCTCAAAATGCCTATCGAAGGGCTATGGTGAGCGGCACGGCGGCAGAGCAGGCAGCAGCAAAGATAGAATTGGATGCCGCCGAGAAAGCCGCCCGTGGAGCAGATGAAGCCTATAACAACGCATATACGAACATGCGCAACCTTGGCGAGGCATACAGCAGGGCGTCTGCAGATACGATAGACGGTCTAAATCAAGTGTCTGACGGTCTGCGTGGCTTTGCAAGCGGTTCGCTGCAAGGTGTATTCCAAGGATTGCAGAAGACTGTTAGTGGCTTGTCGAAGCTGAACATCGGCGGCGAGGTAGGTAAGGCCGTGGGCACATTGAACAAGACGCTGTCAAGTGCCGGCTTTGTTGGTCAACTTATAGATGCTATACTCGGTATTCTCGATATATTGAAAGATGGTGTTGGTACACTCATCAGCAGCCTGATTGACACAATACTTGGTGCTGTGAGCGGTATATTGGATAATATATTGAGCGGTGACATCTTTGTGCAAATCGGGCAGAGTCTTGTGGATGGTATCACCGGCATATTTGATGCGTTGACTTGGGGCGGTTTCTCCTCATGGTTTGACACGAGCAATGCCAAGGAAGTGCAAGCAACGATAGAGCGTCTTACCGACCGTAATGAGACACTGCAGACTGCTATTGAAGATTTGACGGATACCATAGGCAGCAGTAAGGGAACTAAGAGCGTGTCGGCCTACAGGGATGCCTATAAATATCAGCAAGAGGTGAACGCCAACTATCTTGGTATGGCTCAAGCGCAAGCCGGCTACCATGGTTCTCATCACTCGTGGAACTATTATTGGGGCGGTTTCTCGCAAGCACAGATAGACAAGTTAAGCCAACAGATAGGCAGACAGTGGAACGGAGATATCTGGAACCTGAGTCCGGAGGAGATGAAGATGCTGCGCAGCAACCCTGACATATGGACTGCCATACAGAACACAGGAAAGGGCGGTTATGGTGTGCGACTGACAGAGAAACTGAATGACTATATCGACCAGGCCGGTAAGTTGGAGGAGCTGACAACCCAACTGTATGAGGGCTTGACAGGCATCTCTTTTGACGACATGTATGGCAGTTTCATTGATACTTTGATGGATATGGATGCCACAAGCGAGGACTTTGCCAATAATATCTCGGAATATTTTATGCGCGCCATGTTATCGAACAAAATTGGTGAGTTGTATGCCGACAAGTTGGAGGAATGGTGGAAGAAATTCGGCAAGGCTATGGAAGATAACGACCTGACCGAAGCCGAGCGCAACGCCCTGCAGAATGAATATATGGGTTATGTGGAAGAGGCAATGAAATTGCGTGATGAACTTGCCGCAGCTACCGGATATGGTGAGATAGCCGGTGGTGGCACGAGTCAAAGCGGAAAGAGTGGTGGCTTTGCGGCTATGACGCAAGACCAGGGTACGAAACTGGAAGGTATGTTCACCAGCGGACTGCAGCACTGGAGTAGCATGGACGTAAAGTTGGAAGATGTAAGCAGCAAGATGAATATTGCCGAGAGCCATTTGGCTCGGATAGCCGAGAATACCGGTATAAGTGCCGGATGCTTGGGAGAGATAAAGAATGACATTAAACGAATGATCAGAGACGGAGTAAAAACCCTGTAAAAAACGATATCACTATGGATAAGATATTAGGCGGACTTGTAAGGATAAACGGCACCGACATTTGGACGGAGTATGGTGTGTTCCTTGTTGAGGAGAAGCGTGGCGGCATGGAGAACCTGACTGCCATCCTTACCCCGAGCAAAACTAAAAAAGAGGTAGCAGTTGATATCCGTGAAGAGAACGGTGAGAAATATAGTGCCACACTGACCCCGCGAAATGAGGCCAGGGATGTGGAGTTGCATTTCGCCCTATATGCTCCGACGCAAGCGACATGGATGCAGCGCTACTTTGCTTTTATCAATATGCTGAAGCAGGGCAAAGACGGCTGGTTGAGTTTCAGTTTTACACAATTAGACCTGACACTGAAGGTGAGATATACCGAGAGCAGCAGGTTTACTCCGCTTACCTACCTATGGAAGGAGGGCGTACATGCAAGCCGCTTCAAAGTGAAGTTCAGAGAACCGGAACCAATCATCTAACCATGTTTTAATGGCATTATAATATGATTATAGCGATATACGGAAGCGACGGGCAACGCAAAGCCGACATCTCTCCAAACGATAGCAGTACGCAACAGAAAGCAGTACAGGGTGACAATGTGCTTACATTGAGTTTTACGCACTATGAGCACATTTCCCTTGAGGTGAATGACTGGTGTGAGTTTATGGGCGAGCGGTACTGGTTGATGGAACGCTATGTTCCCAAACAGGAGAGTGAGAGCGAGTGGCAGTATGACATAAAGATGTACGGCATAGAGAGCATGATAAAACGCTTTCTGGTGCTGGAGACTACCGACGGCAATGCCGAACCGGTATTTACATTGACAGCCACTCCACGAGAACATGTGGCAATGGTGGTGAAGTGTATCAATGACGGTATGAACCATACTACCGACTGGAAGGTGGGTGTGGTAGATGGTGATGACCTCATCGTGATAGACTATGAGGGAAAATACTGTGACGAGGCATTAAAAGAGATAGCCGAGCAGGTAGGAGGTAAGGCTGAATGGTGGATAGAGGGACAGACAGTGAATGTGTGCCGCTGTGAGACTGGAGAAGAAATACTGCTTGGCTACGGCAAAGGGCTAACCTCCTTAGAGCGCACAACAGGCAGTGAAAAATTCTATACCCGCCTGTTCCCGATAGGCAGTAGCCGAAATATTGATACTTCGGAATATGGGCACAGCCGATTGATGCTTCCGGGCGGTGAAAAGTACGTGGAGATACATACTGGCGAATATGGTATATACGACCACTTTGAACAGGAAGCCTTTGCGCATATTTATCCTCGTAGGATAGGTGTGGTGAGCAGTGTACGCAGTGAAGTGAAGACCGGCGATGACGGTAATCCGTTCACCATATATTATTTCACGGACAGCAGCCTTAACTTCGACCCTAACGACTATGAGTTGGCGGGAGAAGTGAAGCGCATAAGTTTTCAAGACGGCGACCTTGCTGGATTGGGTGAGAGTGATGACCATTATTTTGAGGTGAACTTCGACAGCAAGACACGTGAGTTTGAGATTATTACTATCTGGCCTTACGATGACGATATGCAGTTGCCCGGTGGACAGCTTGTACCAAAGGTTGGCAACAAGTATATTCTGTGGAATGTAAAAATGCCTCCAGAATACTATACTTTGGCGGAGGAAGAACTGCTGACAGAGGTGACAAAATACAACGAAGAACACTGGAAGGATGTGAGCGTATATAAAGCTCCGACCGACCATGTGTGGGTGGAGCAAAACTCTGCTGACCTCTATCCGGGGCGACGTGTGCGATTGGAGAGTGAGAAATACTTTCCTTCCTCCGGGTATCGTAGCAGTCGTATTACGAAGGTGACCCGCAAGGTGACCTTGCCGGGACAGATGGACTTGGAGATAAGTGACGCACTGCAGTCAACATCTCTACAGAAGATAGGCGAGAGCATCAGCGACCTGAAAAACTACACGAAAGAGCGAACCAGTGGGGCTTTGCCCGACATCATCCGTAGTTGGGACAACACCAAACCAACCGACACAAACATCTTCTCTGCCCGGAGAAGCCAGCAGGAGTTTATCAGCAAGAAGACCAACGACCGCACGAAAGGACGACTCACGATGGAGGGTGGCGCCGCTTTCGGTAAGGAGGAGAACGCCACCATTGACAGCCAAGGCAATGCCGAGTTGCTGACATTGCTTGTGCGGGAAATGTTGAAAAGTCAGGACTATGTACACGGGTTGACTGGTAGCGGTTGGAAGATTTGGGTGGAGGAAGCTCTAAGCCATCTGGAAATAGACAAACTGACCGTAAGGCAGACGATGACCGCATTTGAGTTTCTCATCAACAAGGCACGTTCGGTGGGTGGGCAAATCTGTGTGAGTGGGGCCAACGGGAAGATAAAATCTGTAACTACTGACGACAGTGACTATGTGATTACCTTTGAGCAAGAGCATGGTTTCTCTGCGGGTGATTTGATGCGCTGTCAGACATTCAGAAACGGTAAGATTAAAAGTTACTGGGTAGAACTTCATGGAGTCATAGACTTATATACTGTAGCGGTAGATTTGAGAGACTTTGGGAAATACGAATGTGAACCAGAGTCGGGTGATGAGGTAGTGCTGATGGGCAATACATCGAACGCCATGAGGCAAAATCTCATCCTCATATCTGCAACCGAGGACGGTCAACCTCGTATCGATGTGCTTGATGGCGTGCATACAACGAGTTTTGACGGCTGTCTGCGTGCCCGTTTCGGCAATTTGGACGGCATTGATGATGACTGGTTCCCGGCAGACAACAAGCCTCATGGTAATGGTCTGTATGCTGATAATGCCTATCTGCGTGGTACCTTCTTGTTGACTACAGGTGAGGATATCAAGACCAAGTTTGAGATAACGGAGGGCAAGGTGCAGAGTGCGATTGACAGCGTTAGGAACGATTTCTTGAGCGAAAAAGGCTATCTGAACAACCCGACGTTTGCATCGGGCCTGGAGAAGTGGAACTCGGAGA
>DAVZJL010000058.1:0-15590 GCA_052272805.1 Prevotella sp.
TTGGGCGCAAGACAAAGGCGTATAGGAAAGGGTGATTAGGCAGTGTTCCGCTTCACAAATATTCAGACGATTTACAAGTTGCAATACAATTAATTACGACATTGCTTTGGATTAAAAATATTCAAAGACCTCTTCACCGCATATAGTTTCAAGTGTTTTACCATCATAAAGATAAACAGTAGGAAGACCAGTTGGACAAGGCAGACTGCCATCTTTAGGCACGTATCCCATAGTGTAAGCATCTTTACCATTACGTTCACCTAAATAGGTTACCTTATTGCATCCTTCTTTTTCTGCCGTTTCTTGAATGATTTTAGGAATTTCCATATTGCTTTGATAGTTAAATGGTTACTTATTATTGCGCAAAGATATAACAATTATCGCACTCCACCAATCGCAATTGGGTATAAATCGTGCTGTGGGAACTTCTCGCAGCCGATATAGAGGGTATCGAAGGCATCGGTGCCGTCGGTACGGTGTTCGAGAAGGTCTTCTTCGGACTCCGGCTGCTTCTCCATGGACTTGTTCTTGCGGAAGCCGTTGCGACCTCGCTCCACTCCTGCACTTTGGATTGCTAAGATTAGGTCATCGTTGTTTTGGCGGTTGAAGTACGGCATAAGTCGTTGCTTCCCGGCAAAGCCCTGATTGATGAGAAGGTATTTCTCATCATGTCGCATCGGGTTTCCGAGGTACACGTCGATGACCTGCCATCCGTGGCGTTCAAACTCGTGCGCCACTACCCAGTGGAAGTCCTGGTCGTTCACGGCATAGTTAGAGCCGAGGGCGGTGGCATCATAGTAGTAGATGACCGTCTTGTTAGGATGAGGAGCGTAGTAGGTGCAGAAGTCGGCGACGAGCGCAGGGATTTTGCGCTCGAATTTGACGTAGAAGGATTTGAGGATGTTCAGACGGTTGGCACGAGGCTGACCGCACACAATCCAGTTGATGTTAGCATTGTAGTCCATACCAATGCAGAGAGGCTGCATAGGGTCGATGTCCGAGTCCGTGCGACAGTCGAGCGAGCTGTTGAGCGTAGAGAACTGGTTAGTTGCGTGGATAGTGTAGAGATCCTGCTGCGCCTCCTTAATGATGCGGTCGTAGCCGAGCGAGTCGAGGTAATCAAAATCCGACGCATCATATTTGTGGTACTCCTGCATGGAAGAATAGAAGCCATCGTGCGAGATGCCGATCTTCTGACAGAGGATAGAAGTCTGGAAGGTCTTTGGCGTGAGGTCGCGTTTCATCTGACGGATGTACTCTTCACCGAGAAGCTGTAGGTTTTCGAGGGTGGAATACTCCTTATAGTAGACGGCTACCGAGCGCATCTTGTTAAGCGACTGGTCAAGCCATTTGAGGTAATTAGGTAGATAGCTTGGGATGGGCTTGCGCTGCTCTTTGAGCTGGGCAATGCGCTCCTTCGTCTGCCATATCTTGTAGATTGTACCCTTGATAGTGTCAATCAGTTCCGTGTCCATCTTCTCCTCGTAGTGCAGGAACCACGAGCCCTTTGTGGTCTGCGGCATATCAGAGAGAACCATCATCGAGTGGTTAAAGCTGTGGTGTCCGAAGTACGAGCGTATGCCACCATTGGCAGGAAGCGTTTCGTCCTTCAGCTTGTTGTAATCAATGAACTTCGCCTCGTCGATGAGTAGCCACGACAGCGTGAGGGAGTTGGAAGAGCCAGGGCGATCCTGACTGATGATGATAGCCACCGAGCCATTATAGAACGTGATTACATGCTCATAGTCAGCCGGTTCGGTGATAGGCTTAGAAAACGACTTCGGCGGTTTTCTGCCTACCACATAATGCACGCCATTGATATACCCCCAACGCTTCCACGCTGCAAGCAGACCAGGGAGCGTGTTCGTCAAGCCATGCTTGAACGTCGGCACGACGATGCCACCAGTGGATCCAGGCATCCGCTGCATGTTACGCAGCACGAAGGGCGAGGCGATGGAATCCGTCTTGCCCGTGCGTCGTCCAGCCACTATGACCGTAGTCTTGGCGCCGATGTATTGCGTCAGGAGCTGAGGTTTGTTGAAGTACACACGCTTTGCGTGCTGCTTCGCCTCGATGTCCCAAAGGGAAGTGTCAACTTTGTTGTTCATTGTCTTCAGGCTTAAAGATGTCATCAAGCACAAGGTCAGCTTGTTCGTATTCAATATTCTCCGTGTCCGGATGCGACGTGGTAAGCTCCTGTGTGAGCTTTCGGATGCGGTCGTCGATGTTCGGAACCGGCGTGATGCCCACAACACGAGGGTCAGTAGTCGGGAAGAACGGTTGGACGACAATCATGTGATACGGCACAGATTGCTCGTCCTCGATGTCGATACGATTGAACTTCGCATAAGAAGTAGCGGCCTTTTCCATCGTCTTCGTGTCCTTACGCTTCTTCGCCATCTGGTATGTCTCCATAATCATCTCGTTATACCGCCAGCGGTGGAAGTCGCGCGTACACTCCGAGAGATTTGGTAGCAGCGCCTTGACGATTTTCAAGTCCGCATACGCCGTGACTTGCGACAGACCATAGCGACTGCGCAGCTCGTCAACGAATTGTCGGTCCTTCATGTCTGGGTTGGCGATTGACCATGTGACCATATCCCTTAATCGAAGAAGGTGTTCGATTTGGGGAACAGGATATTTACCTTCCAATTCCGATTGGGAGGTGTACAGATCCTGTTTGGCGATGTCGATGATGCTGAGCTGGGACATAATAGTTGGTGTTATTGTTATGATGGTAAGCCGAACTAAGCCTTTCTGATCCGTGGGTGTGAGGATTGTTTGTGCGCTGTTTTTGTGAACTATTCATCATCCTCCATATCGAGGAGATTGTTACGAGTGTTTTCAAGAGCGAGAGGAGAGCCGACGTAGGCGAGCTGCATCTCCTGATGCAACAGCTTGACACGTGAAGCAGCCTTGCCACGATGGTAACGCTGCGAAACGGCAGTACTTCTGTCAGCAATGTCACGGCGTAAATCCTCTGGTGGAACACCGAGAATTACAGCCATGTCACTTATTTTGAGGTAGATTGAAGCATATTGTTCAATCTGCGTGAGAGTTTCTTCTGAATATACCATATTATTTTAATTGTTAGCACCGGCAGCGTTGACGCGCTGTTGGAAAAGGTCGGTTAGCGGAACGGAATGGTTCTTTATAAGATCCATGACGGACGCATGAAGAGAGTTGAAGATGTCGGGCGAAGTGGAGATGAACGTGGACTCATGGCGGTTGCCTCGTGTGAGATTCTGCGAGGTAACGACACTAATCAGTTCTCCGGACTCCGCTTGTACGAGAAGGATTTTTGAATGGTTGTCAGCGAGATAGGTGCGCTTCATCGTCTGTGTGATGAACGCCCATAGCTTCAGCGTTTTGTTCGTAGCCTTATGGTCGAGCACAAGATTAAAGGCAGATATGTTGCCCGACTTCTCGATGAAGAAGAGTCGGCGCAAGAACTCCTCGGAAATGGAGAACGACGTCTGCCAAATCTCCGCTTTGCCGACCTGTCCCAAAATCCACTCTAAGACGTCCGCCACCTGAAGAGCATTGGAGAGATACGCCTGGTGTGGACATTCCGAGAGTGGCTTTAGGATGGTGTTTATGTCGATGTTGCGCTTCATATTACTATTTTAGGTGTAAGCCTTACTGAGTCTTTTTATGCCTTCCTACGCCTTGGAGGATTTCTTTGGCTTGGACTTTAGTTTTGAAGAACTGGCATCCTTTGATTGTTCTGCAAATTGGTCCGTTGCCGATGGACTAATTTCTGATACCTTAGTCTGCTCCTCTTCGCTTTCTTTGGTTTCGGTATTTGCTGCACTTTCTGCCTTTGTTACATAATGGTCATAAGTGTCCCAATTTGCGTGCAACTTTTTATCGAGATTTATAAACTCGTCAAGCAACGGCTTACGTTCTGACGCCGGCACCTGCTTCGTGGAGTCCGACAACAAGCGTAGGCGCAAGTGGAGTTCACGCATACGGTGAGTGATATCAAGGTTCTCGACATAGAGCGCCTGAATATCCTCAGGCAGCGAGTCGTGATCCGCACGCTTGCCAGCCTTAAAGTCTTTTGCCTCGTTGTGTTCCTTGAATTCTGTTCGACTTGCCACGATAGCATCCACTTGCTCCTGCATGATGTTCACCTCGTCATGGGCTTCGACCTCACGGCGAGCTTTGAGGAAAGCACGGAGCTTGCCTTCGATGAACTCAGCCTTTCCTTTGGGATTGATACTGAGATTACGATACATTATAGTGTTGTTTGTGAGTTGGAGAAGGAGGATAGCACCCTCGTTCCAGTCACGCTCTTCCCTCGGTGTGTTGAGGAAGTCCTGTAGTTTATCTGTAAGATTGTTCATATCAAAGTTTAACTTCGTTGAATTGTGGCTGCACTCGGCATAGTTCAAGCAAGCTTGACTCTGCTCTCGTTTGCTCACAATTTATTATTAATTCCAGTAAAGAACACACAATTCTTGTGATGTTCAGTAAGCACATTGCGCATAGCCTTCAGCGTAGAGCCAGTAGTAACGAAGTCGTCGAAGACGATGCAGTTAGGCTCTTTTGGGAGATTGTTCATGGTGAACACCGCCCCTATACGCTGCTTGGAATGGCAGAAAGCAACATCCTCGTAGAACGGAATGTTCAGTTGGGAGGCAATCAGCTCGCTGATGCGAGTGGCGAAGTTCTTGACGAGATGGCGACGTTTGGGAGTAGTGACAACACACCACAATCCCGTGTTCAACTCCTCACCGAGGATGTCATGTATCAGTGGCGAGATGCTATCAGCGAAGAACGCCACCATAGAGTCGTCGCCCTTGATATCCGTCAGCGTTCTGCCATACAGCGACTTCTGCCATAGAGAGATGAAGAACGTGTCCGCCCGTCGAGTAAGCCGGACGCGTCGGGTGAAGTCGCACCGCGCTTCCACCGACTTATCCCACGCCTTGCGTTTCTCGATGGCGAAGATATCCTTCTGTTCATGCGTAGCATTCTTTGAAGACAGATCAAGCGGACCCGATAAGTCCGGCACGGAAATGTCATTCAAGAATTCCTGCATGTCTATCGGAGTCCGCTTGTCCATGGTCAACTATGATTATAACTTTACTCACCGTTACGCTGTGCAATCAATGTCGCCGTCCTCAGTGGTGATGGTGCCAGTATAGAACGGAGCCGGACACTCGTCAGATGCCTCCACGTTGATCGTGGTGCCGGTGGTGCCAGTGGCACCCTGTCCGAGATCCTGTGTGACGGTGGTCTTGGTAGTCCACTTGTCACACCCCACGACACGATGCTTGCCCTTCATGTCCTCGACGATGAAGACGTTGTCGTTGTTATTGAGGTAAGCAGCAGCCGCTGATGCCGCCTCGCTTACCGACGGATGCACCGCCACGAGTTTGTTGAGCTGCGTCTGTGACGGCAGTTCACCCTGCGCCTCACTTGTGAGCTGCGACTTCTCAGGAAGGATGTCGATGTACTTCCAAACAGCGTTTTCCTTCAGCGTGAAAGAGCCGTCATAGACAGAAGAAGTAACACGTCCGACCTCGTTATGAGGAAGTTTTGGCCAAACAAGAATATCATTCTTGGATGTATAATACACACGGCGACGCACACCAGGAAGTTCCGGTGTGCCCATCGCCCATGCAAGAGATTTTTGTACGTCTGTATTAGATGCTGCCATAATTACTATTGTTAAGAGTTAGACTATAAGCCAGCCAGTTCAACGACCTTCAGACGTCGCTTGTCGATAGACTCAAACTGTACACCGAAGAACATGGTGGCGATGTATGAGAGAAGGAACGCATCGAAACGCTCAACGTCAACCGATTCCACGTCGCCCATCTGGTCATATCCATAAAGCATATTGATTTTTGGCGAGATGTGGATATACTTCGAGTCCGTCTTGTTAGCGAGCGGACAGAAGATGAGTTTGCCGTTAGACCCCTCGACAGTAGGCTGATTGTACTGCGTATTGTACGGAATACCGCTGTGAGTAAGCAGATAACCCTCGTTATACTTATCCACGAAGTCCTGCGAGCAGTACATGAAGAGCGTCTGCGAGCGCAAGCGTGGGTCGAGCGAGAAAAGGATTTCCTTAGCCACGTCAACGGCGTTAGCAGAGGTGATGGCATCCGTCAGTTTGAGGTAATTGCCGTTCTCCTTAGCGAGAGCCCCGGAAGTAACCTCCTTCTTTGTGATGGTGTCGAAGCCATCGAAGAGATCCTGGGTGGTAGTACCGCTTGCGTTGCGAACACCGCTCCAGATAGCATCATTGAGCTTTTCGGAGAGCGACTTGGCGATAAGTCCAAGCACCTCGCGAGCCGTAGGCACAGACTTCTGTCCGTCGCCCTTAGTGGCACCCGTGCCGAGGAGCGTAGAGATAGCCGAGTTAGGCTCGAACTTCGCTACCACCGAACCGAAGAACGTTTCAAGCGTTCGGAAGTCCAGCTGCAAGTTCACGTCCTCCGAGCGAGTTGGCGAGTAAGGAGCGAACTGTGCCGAAGCGTTGAGCGTGCCCACACTCTCCTTGTAGCGGATGCCAGGGCGACCGGTCATAAACTTAAGAGTCTCGTCGCAGCCGATAATCGGCAGACGAAGGAAGTCAGAACGCCACTTTCGAGCAGCATCCTTGTATTCTTGTAGTGTAAATTGTAGTTTTCCTGCCATGATAGGGAATGTTGAATTATGATTTGAGAGATGTTATGGTAATGAGTCAAAGAGCGCCTGGGCGGAATTGGTGGTGTCGTAGAACTTCTCGATGTCCGACTTCTCGTTGTTGGCGCCACCGTCCTTCTTGTCATCAACAATCGTGTTAGTGGTGTCAGCAGGGAGCATTTTCAGTTTTTCCTCCAATTCGCTGTTAGTCTTAGTCAGGCGGTCAACGTCAGCCGAGAGAGTGGTAATTTCCTTGTACTTCGCTGTGATGTCCGCCTCGATAGAGTCGAGCTGCGCCGTGGTAAGCGTAACCTTGTCGTCGTTAGCTTCCAGCGAGTCGCAAGCGAGAGTCTTGCAAATGTTAGAATAGGTCTTTTTCATTTTTTCTTCAGAAGATATGTTTGGAACAAATTTATTTGGTTTCTCTTGCGAGTGGAAAACAGAGGCACAAGCCTGCAGGAAGCGTCTGAACGCCGTGATGTCCTCCGACTTCGTGTCGGTCAGCATCTTAGGAAGCGGTATGCCGTGAGCGGTAAAGTCCGCAGCAATAGCCTCCGTAAGAACTGGAGCCGACTCATCATCAAACTCCGTGAGTTCATCAACGAATCCCCAAGCCAGTGCCTCCTGTGCCGTCAGCCATCCACCCATTTTCATGAGTGCCAGCAAGTCAGCAGATTTCTTCTTGCATCGTCCGGCATACATCTCTGCGACGTTGGCATCCAGCTTGTTAAGGTCAGCCTTCTGCTTCTCCAGATTGTCGATGAGATTCTGCATATCCGTAGCGTTCAAGCTGCCCCACTCGAAGAACGACTGTGAGCACTGGTGCACGAGATACATAGCCGAGCGATCCATGGTGATGCGCTTGGCACCCATAGACGCGATGGTGGCGGCACTGGCATTCATGCCCACAAAGTGCACATGAACATTGCCGTGTCGCCTGAATGCAGATGATATGGAGAGTGCGGTGTTGAGCTGTCCGCCGAGAGAGTCGATGAGAACAGCAACCTCCTTGTCGGTGTTCTTGTTTAGGACGAAATCGACGTAGTCAGAATCGAAGTCCCAACCACCGACGTAGCCTTTAAGATGGAGATTGTATTTTGTCTTTGCCATGATGTTTCATTTTTAGGCAAAGATACATTGTTATATATAGTGGTAGAAAGACAGAAAAGATGTATATTTGCAGCGTAAAACACTAATAAAAATGATTGACTTTATATTAAAAGTAGGCGTATACCTATGGGGGGGTCTAATAATTGTAGGAATTGT
The DNA here is from genome assembly GCA_052272805.1 of Prevotella sp. GTDB lineage: Bacteria > Bacteroidota > Bacteroidia > Bacteroidales > Bacteroidaceae > Prevotella. The sequence goes on from DAVZJL010000058.1 coordinate 7,909, forward strand.
CTTTATTCTCGGTATTTTCAGTATAATAATAAGTTGTCTAACAGGTAAGAAAATGCCTTGGATGAAAGATGATACAATTACCATCAAAGGCAACTTTACTATTACCGAGAAAAAGAAATAATAGCATTTTTAAAAACTCAACCGACTTCGGCTGTATCTTTTGTAACATTGTAAACGAAGAAAGAAAACGTTGATTATCAATACTTTAAGTTTTGATGCAATGTTTCAACTGCATACAAAATGTTACAAAAAGGCATGAAAAAAGGCGCTCGTCACGCCGTACATGGCACCAATGCCACTTTATTTGTATAAGATATGGTGTATTTCGTAGCAGCCGAATCACCATCCACCTTACCCGTGGAGTCGCCCACCTTGATGACAGGATAAGGTTTGTCAGCCGTGCCGATAAGAAACTGCTTTCCATCCACCGTCTGGATGACGAAAGCAAGATGCTCACGAGCTGGCAGCAGCGAAGTAGTAGAGAAAGAGAGTTTCACCTTTTCCAAGGTGTCGTTATTGTCAAGCTGCGTCTCCATTTCACAAATTGCGTCCCCGATATGCGGAATGAGGAAAGTGTCAGCGAACACTCCGACAGGAGCATCCGCCAACGCTTTCTGTGTGATGCTTGCCATGAGCGACGAGGCAAACACATAATATATATTGATGATTCCGGGAAGACGTTGCATATTATTCTACTATTTCTTCAGTTTCAACCTCGTTATTGCTACCGTTTTTTATCGTGCTGTTTTTTCGCTTGCATTGGTTAGTAAGATAATTCTTCCGCAAGCGTTGGTATATTTTCGCGATTGAGTCCCAGCAAGTGCCGTCCTCCTTTATACCCCGTTGCTCCATGTAGAGATAGATAAGGTCTTTCTGCTGTTTGCCAATCTTGCCGAAGTCATGCAGGAACGTCCAGCAGTCTACATCAAAAGAGTTCTTCACGTTCTCCAGTAGCGCACGTTTACCAGTGTCCGTGATATGGTTGTAAATGCGAGGGTCGCGAGTTTTGGAATATGGAATACAAATGGCGACTTCATCCTCACGTTGCCTTGTAGGGATAGCAGAAACAGGCGGTTTAACAACAGCGAGCTTGATAAGTTTAGACTCGATGCTGCCGTTTCTTAGACGCACTGGTTCCGTGCCACTGTGCCGATGTATGAACCACTGGCGCAGATAGGAAGGCATTTTGATATAGATGTGATAGTCGCTCATAAAACATGTAAAATGATTACGAGCACAAAGATAGTATAGTTTTGCGTAGGTTGCATGCAAAGGATGGAACGTTTAAGATTTGTTATTTGGTAGGTAGGTAGATAGATACTATTCAGATGAAACACCCCTTACGGAGAATATATTTCAAAGGTTACGTCATAAAAAGGTGGGCTGCCGGAGCGAGGCGATTGCCTCGTCCGGCTTCCACCTTTATCTGCGGAAGACGTAGCCATCCTCGAAGATGTAGTCCGAGATGAACAAATCCCTTGCAAACGCCTTGTAATCGAAGTAATACGAGAGATTGCCCATAATGCGCTCCAAATCATAGCACTCATTGACGATGTGTGTGGCGAAATCCTCTTCCGAATCATATTCGCCCTCATAACAATCTTCAAAATCCGAAATGCTGTCATCGCCTGTGGCGGAAACATAAGCCTTAAACGCTTTCTGTTTGTCATCATCCATTTGGATGAAAGCTATTATCTTGTCGAAAACTTCTTCATCCATACAGCTTTCAGAATACCACTCTTCAGGGAAGCACTGATAATCCTGAAACATAAGCTCCGGATCCTCCTCATCAGCGTGAAGCTGCTTGCATACATCAATGAACTCCTCGTAAGAGTCAAACGTGCGGAGATCGAGCCAGGCACCGAAGAGTGAGCCTTCATTGTACTTCTTGTATGTGCCACAGTAGATGGCAGGCTGATCCCAGAGATAATCAACGATATAGCTGCTGACACTCTCAAACTGCTCCTTCATGCTCTTGTGAGCCGACTTAGGTGATGTTAAAACCATTTCTTGCATAACTTAAAAATTTAAATTGTTAGACTTTTAGATGCAGCCCTCGAAATGAGGGCTTTTTACGCTGCCTTACCCAGCGCAAGAAGAAGACATTTAAGGCAAGAGATAGCCGAATAATTTTTCACCTTTGGCGGAACGAGAATTTGGATCAGGAGCCATCGCACCCCAAAATCTTGAAAAAATATTCGAGCTAAGGCTGCGCCGTGCCCTTGCAGAATGTCGCTTGCGCTAACTTTGCACGCGGAAAAATCCCATGAACGGCACCAGGGCTGCATGTCTGACAATTTGAATGTTATGCAGTAGAAATCCATCACCTATGTCCACAAGAGCGGAGCAATAAAAAAGAGTCAGCAATACCTCTTTCATTAGATTATCGTAGGGCAAAGCCTGTCATGTGGCACATACATAAAAGAAGAACAATGATGAAAAGGCTCACGAGTGTCAGGCACGTTCTCCTGAAGCACGATGACCTTACGATACCGCTTCTTAGTGCAAGCAGTAGCAGATGAGGAGAAGCCGGACTACAACTAAAAATAAGGATTTTCAGTACCTATTTCCCTTTTGGTATTTAGAAAGCATAATGAAATGTTACAAGAAGTTATAAGAAATTACAAGATAATAGCCTACCTAAATAAATGACATACAGAAAGTTACATTAAGTTACAACAATTACAGCATTCCTCTTCTGAAAAATGAATGAGGGCAAAAACAATGAGGATATCACCACATATAAAGTCAATGACTACCACTTTATGCTTTTTGGAGCGTGTGATGGGCTACAAATATGTATGTAGGTAGATTACAAATCGTGTGCAAGACCTCTAAAAAAACGGAGTACATCGCAGAGGATGGCCATGTCTTCCGCAAAATAAAAACCGCCGAGACGATGCAATCGCCCCGGCAGTCCACCTGATTATGATACCTATTGAAAAGAAATATATTCGTAGTAAGCTACCGCTTTTAAGAGTAAAAAAGTAAAAGGGTAAAAAACTCTTAGAATGGCTCGTCATTATCGGATTGGTCAGGCGCAGCCCACAGACTGATGCCAAACGTCTCGCAAAGCAGGTCGTAGTCAAAGCAGTAGGCACGTTGTGTCATAGTAAGTTTTGGAGGCGTGGCACCCATAGCAGCCCTGGTATGGTCGTACTGGATGATGCCCTTTTTATAAACATCAAATCGTGCCACCTTTTCGCCAAGGTATGCACGGCTGTTCTGAAGGTAGTATTTCAGCGCATCCGTAGGTAGCACCTTCTCGTTAGCCTGTCGTCCCTCCTTGCGGTAGAGGTTGAAGATACGCGTCTTCTGCAGGAAGAGCACCGGTCGTTCTGTCTGCCATGTAGCATTGATGATGTCCGTCTTGAACTTGCCACAATAACGGATGAAGAAGTCGCCACCCTCAATCAGTTCACCGTCGCTTGCAAGATACTGTACCACATTCCAGAAGTTGCCCAGTTCACCGTTGGTCTTGCACTCACCATTCTGCTTCTTAATCCCCTCGATGGTGACTTGCAACATCTCATCGAAAGTCAGCGTAGGGATGCTCTTTTGTAGCACCCGAAGCGCAGCCAACGGCACACACCAGTTGTTCATGATACGGTCTTCACCTTTCTCGCTGCCGAGAGCGTTGCCGACGATATTCTGTGTGTCATGGAACGCCGTAGACCATGCCTGTTCAAAGTGCTTACGCTGTTTGAGTATTTCGAGGGTCAGGTGCGTCAGTCCCAGCGAGCGCATTTCGAGCAACACCTTATAATTTAGCTTCTCCTTGTCCGAGAACTCGCTTCGAGGGAACTGCAGGAAGACGAGTCGGGTAAAGAGAGCGATATCTGATGTCGGCATCTCCTGACCAGAGAGGATGATGCCAGAGTCTACAGCCGTAGTCTCCTTCTTCTTGTCAAGATCCATATTCATGCGAGTTCGACCGGTGCCGTCCCACAGACCCTTCAGGAACTCAATCATCTTCGGATCGATATCGTTCTTATACTCGTCAATATGCGCCAGAGCGTTAGCCGACTGCGCCACCGTGTCGTTCAGAGCCGATGGTGTAGAGTTTTGGATATTCGGTGCCGTGTAGCTGATTGTGAATAGCGAGAGCAGCGTGTGGCCAAGCTCCGACTTGCCACTACCTTTCGGACCGAATAGATTGAGAATAGGAAACCAGTGGTTGGCTGAAGTCGACGTAACGACATCTCGGAAGAGCGTGGCGAGATAGAAACAGAATCCCACACGTCCGTTGTCCCCATACACCTTGAACAGTTGCTCTGTGAATTGAATGAGCGTGACCGAAGAAAGATTGAGATGCACAAACTGCTTTTCAAAAGTAAAGAGCTTCGGGTCGTTCTTGTATATGGACGAACTGGATGGCAGATAGAAGTTGCCCTTATCCTTCAGACGGACTATGCCAAATTCATCAGCCGAGATGAAATGGCAGTCGTGGAAAACCCCGTTGCCAAAAGCGTAGAAGCCAGCACGTTGCCAACCCATTTGAGTGATTTCCGTTGCTGTTTCCGTCTTCTCGTATAGATATGATTTGAGTTTCGTTAGCTCCTTTTCCGTTCCTTTCCAAATGAAGTTGCCCAAGCCCTCGATTTTCTGTTTGAACTTGGCGAGAGCAATCAGATCCTCCTGTTTCAGTTCCAAGATTTCCTCATGCTTCATCGCATTCTTTATTTTATATAGACGTTTCGGATTTGTCGTATCTTTGATGTGGAACAGCGGAACCATCGTGAAGTTCGACCACTCGTAGACACTGCCTTTCTCTGTTATGGACATGTAGCAGCCATGGTCGATATAAAAGCCGTATTTGTGGTTTAGGTCGTCCTCATCCTGCTCCTTATGCTTCTTGTCTTGCTCCTCACGCAGTTTCCGCTCCTTATCCACCGCCAAAAGCCAGAGCCGTCTGCCCTGGTAATATTTTGTGAGTTTGCCGATATACATAGACACCCCCGTCTCGTCATCAATCAGCGACAGAAGATAAGCAATCTTCTTAATTGTCAGACGCTGCTCCTCTGTGGTGTTCGTCTGCGGAAACAGCTTGTCCGCCATCCAAAGAATAAAGTCCGTTTCCTCCGTGACGTTGAAGATATTGGTGTTTTTGAAAAACGTGTCCGGATCCTGCTTCTTGTTTTCGTCCGAGTCAGGGATTTCCTTGATGCTGACGGATAGACCATTTTCCATTGCCAGTGTTCCAGCCTCCATGACGACTTGTATGCCATGGCCAAATGGTTCTCCGTTCTTGGGAAGGTCGGCATCCGGAAGGAAACACACCTTGCTTGCGATGCGTTTGATGGTAGAGAAATGCGTTTCGTTCCACGCCGATCCGAGCGCAGCCACCGTGTTGTATATGCCGATAGACTGAAGACGCATACAATCCGGTGCCCCCTCGACAAGAAACATCTTATCCTGCTTAGCAGCCGTCTTCCAAGCATCCTCGATGCCGAAGAGTACCGTAGACTTGTGGAAGATGAGCGAGTCCGAGCTGTTTAGGTATTTCGGCTGCTGCTCATCCATGCAGCGAGCGGTGAAGCCAATTACATGCCCGAAGCGGTCATGTATCTGTATGACGATACGATTCTGGTAGAAGTCATAGCCACCACGATTGAGAAGTCCCAGTTCTTTCAGAAAGTCCGCCTTTACTGGGAGCTGCTGCAAGGCGTGTCCATCGGCTGGCGCATATCCAATCTCTTTGAGAGTGGAGTAGTCCTTTCCCCAACGTCTGTAGGCATACGCCTGTGCCTCCTTCGACTGCAGGAACTGTTTGCGGTAGAAGTCGGCAACCTGCTTGTTAGCTATCCACAACGCTTCCTTGTGTAGTCGCTTCTGCTTCGCCTCTGCTGATTCCTGCTCCTCCTCAATCTCCACGTTAGCCCTCTGTGCCAACGTCTTGACGGCTTCAATGAACGTCTTGTTCTCTGCCTTTTCGATGAAGTGGATGGCATCGCCACCCTCGCCACAGCCAAAGCACTTGAATCTGCCGGTCTGTGGAGAAACATAGAAAGAAGGCGTCTTCTCGTTGTGGAACGGACAGCAGCCGACATAGCGCGAGCCACACTTCCGTAGGTGGACGTGTTCGCCGATGAGCGACACGATGTCTGTGCGCTCCAAGATGGTGTCGATGGTTTCTTGTCGTATCATAATGTGGTGTTGAAATAATGCCCTATATCCACTGCCTCCCGACACCAGATATAGGGTCTTTACAGTTATATTGAGGATGATTCTACAATGCTCTTATTGCGCTTATGTACTCACTCTTTAGAATGTACCATAAACGTCCCTTTTTATGAGCAGGGATTAGTTTACGCTCAATTCGTTTTCTTACAGCTTGTGTCGATATACCAAGCTCTTTAGCCAGTGCTGCGACACTCATGACGGTCTCTTCCTGGTCAATGACTATCCTTTTCAAGTCATCATCTGTAATCCTTGGGGATTTGGGTCTTCCAACTGTTCTCTTCTCCATTTTCTCTATTTGTTAGATAATCTTCTCTTGTTTCACAAATTATTGTCGCAACCTCTAAGTCAGAACAATAATGATAGTGTACGAACTTGCCTCTCTGTTTTCCTCTTCCTTGATTGTGACGTGAAGCAAGGCAGTTCAACGACTGCACTTTGTCACAAGGGAGGTAGGCAGACTTCACCTCTCCAGGATTGATGGCATTTATCCATTCAGTGATATTTGTTACTCTTTCAATTTTCATAGATAACTTATTTGTTGTTTTTGAATAAGTCCGTGTGTAGTGTATTCCAAGTCGGGTTAGACCTATATAATTATTAATGTAAAGGTTAAAAGCGCGAAACACATTGGTAATATCGCATTTTTTTCGTAACTTTGCATAGTTATATAGAGGATATTCTACGAATAGAACACCACCCGAATTTTGCAGTCTGCCTTAACACTTGTCGAACTTTCTTCGGCAAAATTATAAGGAAAAAGAAAGATTGGTTTGCAAAATGTAAATTATTTGTACCTACATACCTACTATTTAACACTTTCAATGCGACATTATGATACATGTCGATAGAAAAGCAATAAAAAGAGTTCTTTAAAATAATAGTTCAAAATCTAAACGTCTGTCTGCTTTCAGTATGTATGTAGGCACGTATGTAAGTAAAATGTGTGACACTTGTGTGACACTTTGAAAAAAACTACTTTGACGTTTGTTTTGTAGAAGACAAAAACACCCTTCCAAAGTCCTGTAATAATGTGATTTACATAGGATTATGGACGTGTGATAATTTGGACTCCAAGCGGATCACTTGAATTCCAACGGAATCACTTTGTGACCCCATGCGAGTCACCAAGGAACAAAATTTCAAATTGAAAGAAAGAGGACTTTTACACAACGTGAAGTCCTCTTTTCGTGTATAATAGGCTGATTTTCAGCGGAAAGTCTATTATCTATATTAGGTTATTTAGAGGTTAACATTATTGTCTAACATCACGGTGGAATTCCGCTAAGAGTACAGAAGAGGACATAATGTGACACGATGAGCCAAAAATGCGTTACACATTGCGTTACACGTTACGCAAAAGTGCGTTACACATTTAGTGAGCTTGCGTTACAATCAGCTAAATAACCCGTAATTCGGCGTTTTTAATGATTTTTCACATTAAAGATTTATAAATCGTGTTCTCCCTTTCTCGCCTCCATGCTCAATGAAGCCGTCTAAAT
>DAVZJL010000059.1:0-15397 GCA_052272805.1 Prevotella sp.
GCCGGTTTTCAAGACCGGTGCATTCGACCACTCTGCCATCTCTCCATAGGGTGTTTGAGATTGCGGTGCTCGCAGTGAAAAGTAATCACTTGAAAGCGTCACTACATTGCGGAGAGAGAGGGATTCGAACCCCCGGTACCTCTCAGTACGCCGGTTTTCAAGACCGGTGCATTCGACCACTCTGCCATCTCTCCAATAAAGGAAATGCGATAGATGTAGTCTTGCAATCGCAGTGAATTACTTTTTCACTTTGCTTTATTAGCGGGTGCAAAGTTACGCTTTTTAGTTTATACCTCCAAATTTTCGGCTTACTTTTTTCGTCGAATAGCGAAAAATCATTGATTTCAGCTCCTTTGAACGTTACTAAAGTTATAACATCACCTCTTAAAAGCACAAAAATAAGCTTGCTTGTTTTGCTTGCATATTTTGTATTGTCTTCGGTTTGCAGTAACTCTAAATAAGTTACGCTGCACCTCAACAATAAAAATATGCAAGCATATTTTGTATTGTCTTCGGTTTGCAGTAACTTTGCACTTATGATTTATCCAAGCAACTTTGAAAACAAGATACAGTTCAGCGAGATACGCTCGCTGTTGAAGGGCTACTGTCTGAGTCAGTTGGGCAAGGACAAGGTGGACGCTATGGGCTTCACGGACAACGCGGAGCGCATCAACACGGCGTTGAAACAGACGCGCGAGTTCCGCCGTATGCAGGAGGAGACGGACGATTTCCCACTGCAGTTCTTCTTCGATATGCGCGAGTCGATAAAGCGCATACGCATCGAGGGTACGCACCTTGAAGAGAACGAGATATTCGACCTGCGCCGCTCGCTCGAGACGGTGGCTGGCATCGTGCGCTTCCTCAACCGCAGCGACGACGACGGCAACTTCGACTACCCAACTCTGCACGACCTTACAGAGGGCGTGCTCACCTTCCCCGACCTTATACGTCGTATTGACCAAATTCTCGACAAATACGGCAAGATAAAGGATACGGCGTCGCCTCGTCTCGCTGAGATTCGCACGCAGCTGCGCAAGGCGGAAGGCAGTGTATCGCGTACATTATATAGCATATTGCACGCCGCGCAGAGCGAGGGTCTCGTAGATAAGGACGTTACACCGACGCTGCGCGACGGTCGCCTCGTTGTGCCTATCGCTCCTGCCATGAAGCGACGCATTAAGGGCATCGTACACGACGAGTCGTCGACGGGCAAGACGGTGTTCGTGGAGCCGACGGAGGTGGTTGAAGCGAACAACCGCATACGCGAGCTGGAAGCCGACGAACGACGCGAGATAATAGTGATACTCACGGAGTTCACGAAGCTGGTGCGTCCGCACGTGGACGACATCGTGAACGCCTATCGTATGCTTGCCGAGGTCGACTTCATACGTGCACGTGCCGAGTTCGCACTGCTCACGGGCGGCATCGAGCCGGAGGTGAGCGCAAAACCTGTTGTCGACTGGATTACGGCGAAGCATCCGCTCTTGTGGCTCGCGCTGAAGAAGCAGGAGAAACCTATCGTGCCACTCGACATCATGCTGACACGCGACCGCCACATCCTGATCATCTCGGGTCCGAACGCCGGTGGCAAGTCGGTCTGTCTGAAGACGGTGGGTCTGCTGCAGTATATGCTGCAGTGTGGTCTGTCTATCCCCGTGAGCGAGCGTTCGAAGGTAGGCATCTTCAGCGACATAATGATTGACATCGGTGACGAGCAGAGCATTGAGAACGACCTCTCTACCTACTCGTCGCACTTGCTGAACATGAAGAACATGATGCGCCAGTCGGGCGAGCACACACTGCTACTCATCGACGAGTTCGGCACGGGCACCGAGCCGCAGATTGGCGGTGCAATGGCTGAGGCGGTGCTCAACCAGTTTGTAAAGAAGCACGCGTGGGGCGTGATAACCACCCACTACCAGAACCTGAAGCACTACGCCGATTCGCACGACGGCATTGCCAACGGTGCCATGCTCTACGACCGCCACGAGATGCAGCCGCTCTTCCAGCTCGCCATAGGTCAGCCCGGCTCATCGTTCGCCATTGAGATTGCGCGCAAGACGGGCATTCCGGACGAGGTGATACGCGAGGCGAGCGACATCGTGGGCTCCGACTACATACAGAGCGACAAATACTTGCAGGACATTGTACGCGACAAGCGTTACTGGGAGAACAAGCGACAGAACGTACATCAGCGCGAGAAGGACTTGGAGAAGACTATCGCGAAATACGAAGATGAAATCCGCGAGCTCGACCGCAAGCGCAAAGAGATTCTGCGTCAAGCCAAGGAACAGGCGCAGGAACTGCTGAAGGAGAGCAACCGCAACATCGAGAACACTATCCGCGAGATACGCGAGTGTCAGGCAGAGAAAGAGGAGACGAAGCGCCTGCGCGAGGAGCTGAAGGCGTTCAAGGAGGACGTGAACGAGATAGACACCAAGTCGGCTGACAACCTCATCGAGAAGAAGATGCGCCAGATAATGGAGCGCAAGGAGCGACGCGAGAAGCGCAAGAAGGAGAAGAAGGAGAACGCTGCGAACCCAGCCACCTCAACATCCCAACATCTCACAGGAGGTGCACTTGTCTCAAGTGCACCAACAAAATCCACCACCTCACCCCTGCAGACCTTCAAGACTGGCGACACGGTGCGTATGCGCGGACTGACGACGGTGGGTCGTGTGGAGTCGGTAGAGGGCAAAGAGGCAACAGTGGTGTTCGGCGACGTGCGCACAAAGGTGAAGACATCGCGCCTGGAGCACACCACGAAGACACCGGAGTCGACGCTACCACCAACGTTCGGCATCAGTCGCGAGACGCGTCAGACCATCGACTCGCACAAGCTCAACTTCCATCAGGATCTCGACGTGCGCGGAATGCGTGGCGACGAAGCACTAAACGCTGTGCAGCACTTCATCGACGACGCTATACTCGTGGGTATGTCGCGCGTGCGCATCCTCCACGGCAAGGGCAACGGCATACTCAGACAGCTCATACGACAGTATCTGCAGTCGGTGCCAAACGTGACGCAATGCAAGGATGAGCACGTACAGTTCGGCGGAGCCGGTATCACGGTCGTAGACTTCTAACTTGTAAACGTAGCCAAAGGCTACGCTACAAGATACAACAATAAAAAAAGGCTGACTCTTAAGCTGCAAAACCGCAGCAAGAGTCAGCCTTTTCTTATGCTTTAATCTTTATTTGTATAAAGAACACCTGCCTCTCGGCAGTGGATTTATGAATGTTTTGTCATCGGACACCGAACGCAACCCAATCAGACACCGAACGCAACCCAATCGGATTCCGAACGCAACCCAATCAGATTCCGAACGCAACCCAATCGGATTCCGAACGCGAACCGATCGGATTCCGAACGCGAACCGATGCCTATTGCATTGCAATTCACTCGTTAAAGAGCTTCTTCTGGCTCAGTTTCCTCAACCTTATCCTCACCGAGCACCAACTCGCGATAGATAACTGCATCGACCGAAAGCATTACGCTAACGCCGGCAAGAACACATACAAGCAAAACAAGTACGCCCAACGAACCTGCGATGGCATCGAACATGCTGTAGAGAACGTAGGAAACAACGAGAAGAGCGAAGATTACGGCAAACTTCAAGCAGAACGCCTTAAACTTATAGCCCATCATCAAACGGTTGCTCTCAGAAAGACACAATGCCCAATTCATACCCTTACCTACAAGAAGATAAACAGCAAGCATCCAACTAAACGAGAGTACAACAGCCGGTATGAACATGAACAGACAGGCTACATACACGGCGGAGATGATGAGTGCCTGAAGGATGAAATACTCACCCATACAATGACGATATTTCGACTCGAAGATGAACATCGGACTAATCATCTCGCCCTTGCTGAGCTTTACGGGGAGCGTAGCCAAAGCTATCGTGGTGCCCACATTAACGTAAGGAACCCATACGGTGACGAGCCAAAGCAACACAGAGAGAACAATCGGTACAAGATTCTTAACGCCGATGGCGAATGCGTCCTTCAAAGAAGGCACGAACTGAAGTTTTTCTTCCATAGCTATTACTTTTTTAGGTTATTGTTTTTAAGTTGTATAACATTTGCAAATATATAGTTTTTTTTACATGTCTCAAAACTTTTTGTAAAGAAATATTAATCGCTACGTGCTATTTGTCAACCATCAGTTGTTATTAACCAACCAACAGCAATAAAAAACCGCTCCACATCCCATACTGGTTTGCAGAGCGGCCCAATTAATTATGAGAATTCAGACTACTTAGCAATCTTCATAGTCTTCACAGCACCGTCGGCAGTCTTCACTCTTACGATGTATGTACCCTTGCTAAGTGTAGAGAGGTTGTTGCCAACCGCTACACCGCTGAGTGTGTGTACCGAAACCTTAGCGTCAGCCGGAACCATTACGCCGTTGATAGCGTCTACTACTACCTTCACGGTGATAGAAGTTGCGACTGCCTCCGACTCCTTATCCTTGTAGACAACAACCACCTTGTAGTTGTGTTCGCCAGCAAATGTCTCGTCGGTGTAAGCCTGTACGTGCTTACCTGCGCTGCCCGGAGCCTGGTCCTCGAATACCTTAACCACTTCCTCGCCCTCGTAAACCTTCACCGTGAGCAATGCGTCAGCCGGCAGATCCTTGCCGTCGACATCCTTAGTCGGGTTAGTCCATGTCAGCTCTACACTCTTCTCTGCAGTAAGTTCAGCTGCTGCGAGGTTGGCTACTGGTTCTGTAGCTACAGGCTCTTCCACAACGGATCCCTTCTCAGCAAGACTGAAGTCGAAGATGTAGCCGTAAGCATTTGCACCAGTTTTGTCGCTGATATGGAAAGCAACATAGTAGTTGCCAGCCTTTTCTACGGTGAACTCGAATGTGCTCGGGTCGCGGTCGTACACTGTGTTGAGATCGATAGAGCCGAGAGTCTTGTCGAACGAAGACTGCACCTTCTTGTTTGTGCCAAGCTTCATCGTGAACGATGTTGTGCCAGACTCAAGACAGCTGCGGTTGTTGGCTGTATGAGCTTTCACTACGTATGTCTTTCCTGCTTCGAGAGCGAATGCCGGAGATACCCAATAGTCGTTGGCATCGGTATTATAGTCGCTGCTGAAGCCTACACAAGGATGCGAGTCGCCCACCGGATTCCAGTCGGCATCGTACTCCTGATAGCCCCATGAGTTCCAGCTCCATGTAGAACCGGTGTTGCCGCTGCGGTCCATTGCTGTCCATGCTGCTGCGTTCTCTTCCTGCTCGAACGAAACCTCGTAAGGCAGTGCTACCGGAGCATCGGGCTCGCCGTCTGCCTTCTCCTCTATCTTCACCGAGTAGATGCTGATAGCGTCGTTAGGATTGTTAGCACCCCAGCTGAGTGCACGGAACGCGAAGAGATATACGCCGTCCTTGTTGGCGTCGAGTGTCCACTGGTTCTTCACTGTGCCGGTCTCACCTTCGGTTGCCGGGAGCTTAGAGCCGATCCATTCGATGGTCTTCTGGTTGTCTGCCGACTTGCTGCCTACGAAGTAGTCGAGAATGAGGTTCAGCTCGTTGTTCGGACCAGAAGCAGCGTCTACAGTTATCGTGTACGATTTGCCTTCCTTCAGCTCGAACTTCGGCGAAACGAGCCAGTCGCAAGTTCCTGATTTAGCGTCAGTACCCATGTGAGCAGCCGGTTTGCCGGCGAAGTCGGATGCGGTGTAAGCCCATGTTACGCCCGGTGTGTCGCTGTTGTCCATCGTTGTCCATGTGGCGAACTTCTCAGCCGAATCGAATGTCATATCGTAAGGCAGTGTACCGTCCTGGTCTACAGCTGGTGGGTCGGGCTGGCCGGGGTCAGGAGTTTCGCCGCCAACTTTCTCCTCGATGCTGAAGCCGAGAGCGTAGAGATATACCTCGTTGCTCCTGCTGCCAGCAGAAGTGTTTGTGGCGTGGAACGCAAAGCTGTAGAGTCCGTCCTCAGGAGCAGTAAAGTCGTACGAGTTGTCGTACTGCACGTTGGAAGACGGCATATCGATGTCGCTCAGTTTTGTGAACGAAGCGGCGTTGGTAGGAGTCGTGGTGTACTCTACAGAGAGTGTTGCAGGGGTGCTGTACATTGTGCCCGAGCTTGTCTTCACGGTGTACGTCTTGCCTGCTTTCAGACTGAATGACGGAGAGACGTAGTAGTCGTTAGGTCCGCCCGCATCTTTCCTAATGCAGTAGCTCGGTGTAGCTGTCCACGCGTTGCCGATGCAGAAGCCGTCATTTCCCCAATCGTTGTTGAACACCCACGATGTACCGGGTGATGGGCTGGCGTCAAGCACGGTCCATACGTCGTTGGTAGAATCGAAAGTGATAGAGTAAGGCAGTTCTACTGTGCTCTGGGCAGAAGCATTCGTTGCGCCAAACAACGCAAGAAGAAGCCCCATTGTGTTAAGTAACGTCTTTCTCATAACTACAAATTTTAAAAGTTAATATACTTATGTTTATATACTTTCGTCACTAACTAAAGATGTATTAACTATACTAAACGTATGTTATACGATTGCAAATGTAATAAATATTTTAATATGAAGAAACATTTGACATGATTTTTTGTAGTTATTTTGTCATTTTATTATAGAATATAGACTCACACCATGAATTTGTCATCAGTATAGCAGTGGTGTGCGAACGCAAAAAGGAGGTGCTGTTCTTGTTCCGTCGAGCACCAAAGCTGAGCGGAAAGAACAGCACCTCCCATTAAACTATGTATTCGTCTTTACTATTACTTTTTCTTCTTATCAGCCTTCTCCTCCTTTGCAGGAGCAGCCGGCTTGTAAGCCTTGTTCAATCCGGCGATAACCTCGTTGGTGATGTCGTAAGCCTTGTCGGCATAGAGGATGTTGTCGCCAGCCTTGCTCAGAATCAAGCCGTACTTCTTATCCTTGTTGTAAACAGCAAGGAAGTGCTGGATAGAGTCGCGCAGAGCGTTGTTGTAGTTCTCTGTCTCCACCTGGAACTCACCACTCAAGCGCTGGTTAAGAGCCTGAAGGTCGCTATTCTGCTTCTGCAGCGACATCTGTATCTGCTCAGCCTGCTCGCGTGTGTAGGCGTTCTGCTGAATCTTCTGCTGGAAGTTCATGTAAGCCTGTTCGAGAGCACGCTGCTTCTGCGCGAGTGTGTTCTGGATGTTCTGACCCTTCTTCTGCAGAATGAGCGAGTAGTCCTTGCAGAACTTGTACTGCGACATGATGCTGTCTACCTCTACATACGCAATCTTAACGTCTGAAGGCACAGCCTGCTTGCCCTCTACCTTCTTCTCGTCAACCTGACACTTCGACTTGTCGCAAGAAGTCATTGCGAAAGCGGCAACAGTTGCGAGTGCAAGTGCGCCGAAAATGTTTTTCTTGTTCATCTTTATTCTGTTTTTTAATTTTATCGTTTTATACGCCTGTCGTATATACATTATATATTACAAGCTGATTTAATAGGCACCGTTGCGTTCGCGAGCCTCGCGATCCTGATCCATCACGCAGTGAATGCCCTGCTTGCGCAAGCCCGGGTTGTCGTGTACGTGTTGCGAAGAGAACTTGCCGTTGCGCTTCAGCAGAACCTTTATCGACAACAATGCGAAGGCTACTGCCACTACAGCGAGGCTGATAAGCATTAGTTTTATCATATTTGTATCTGTTTTGACTAAAATAGATGTCTACCTACATTTAAAATAAGTGAAGATATTTTGTGGTGTCTTCCTTTTACACTATCTTTGCAAAAGATAGCCCCACCATTACATATCGCTACAAAGGTACGTCAATTCGGTGGCATGGCAAAATAATTTATCGAAAATTCAGATTATTATAACATCATCATAAAAAAATTAAGGAAAATGAGCAATTGCGAATTAAAACCTGCTCGCGTGTTCGAGCAGTTTGCTAAAATCAACGAGATTCCGCGCCCTTCAAAGCACGAGGAGCGCATGATAGAGTATCTTCAGGAGTTCGGCAAGAGCCACGGCTTCGAGACCGAGACCGACGAGACGGGCAACGTAGTAATCCGCAAGCCGGCCACAAAGGGTCACGAGAACGCGCCTACACTCATCCTGCAGAGTCATATGGACATGGTTTGCGACAAACTCGTAGACGTAGACTTCAACTTCCTCACCGACGCTATCCAGACTTATGTCGACGGCGAATGGCTCAACGCTAAGGGCACAACACTCGGTGCTGACGACGGCATCGGTTGCGCTATCGAACTGGCTATCCTCGACAGCGACGACATCGAGCACGGACCATTAGAGTGCGTATTCACACGCGACGAGGAGACAAGCCTCACCGGTGCCATGGGCATGAAGGCTGGCTTTATGAAGGGCGATATGCTCATCAACCTCGACTCTGAGGACGAAGGACAGATTTTCATCTCTTGTGCTGGTGGCAAGACAACATCGGCTCGATTCACATTCGAGCGTGAGGCTGCTCCCGAGGGTATGTTCTTCCTCACAGCTTCTGTAAAGGGACTGAAGGGTGGACACTCTGGCGACGACATCAACAAGAAGCGCGCAAACGCCATAAAGATTCTCGCTCGATTCCTCTACAAGGAGCAGGAGAAGATGGACCTCCGTTTGGCTCAGTTCAACTCGGGCAAGCTGCACAACGCTATCCCACGCGACGGTAGCATCGTGTTCGCCGTTCCGGCAAGCGAGAAGGAGACAGTACGTGCCGACTGGAACGTATTCACAGCTAACATCGAGGAGGAGTTCCACGTAACCGAGCCGGTTATGGAGTTCAACCTCGGTAGCACCGACGCTGAGAGCGTACTGCCGAAGGACGCAAGCCGCCGCTTCATCCTCTGTATGCAGGCTGTTGACAACGGCGTGTTCGCTATGTGCCAGGACGAAGCGCTCGCATACATGGTTGAGACATCCAACAACGTGGCAAGCGTTCAGACCGCTGAGAACGAAATAAACATAGTTGCTTCACAGCGCTCTAACGTGATGAGCAACCTCGAGAACGAAACTAACACCGTGAAGGCAGCCTTCGAATTGGCTGGTGCTGAAGTGAAGATGAGCGACGGCTATCCGGCTTGGAAGATGAATCCGAACAGCAAGCTCACCAAGGTGGCTGTTGAATCGTACAAGAAACTCTTCGGCAAAGAACCTATCGTAAAGGGTATCCACGCCGGCTTGGAGTGCGGTCTGTTCTCTGAGCGCTACCCGAACCTCGACATGGTTTCGTTCGGTCCTACTCTGCGCGACGTGCATACTCCTGACGAGCGTCTGCACATCCCGACCGTTCAGATGGTTTGGGATCATCTGCTCGACATCATGAAGCATCTCTAATATAGGAGGGTATGGCATCCTTGCCATACCCACGCAGCCTAAAACATTAGGAGGGTATGGCATCCTTGCCATACCCACGCAGCCTAAAATATTAGGAGGGTAGGGCATCCTTGCCATACCCACGCAACCAAAAACATTAGGAGGGTATGGCTATTCCGCCATACCCTCCTAATGTTATAATCCCGTAAGTCATTTTACAACTCTACATCCGTAAGGCACATGTCGAGCTGTTCTGTTATAGTCTTCTTGTCGAGTTTCTGACCGATAAACACGAGTTTCTGCATACGGTCGCCGTACTTTTCGTCCCAGTCTCTGCGCAGTCCTTCTTCGCGTTCGAGCATCTGCTGCAAATCGTCCTTCGGCATTGTGGCGTACCACTGTCCGGCGTTGCGCAGCCCCATCTGCTTGCCTGCCTGCTCAAAGAGATAGCACATGTCGGGCTCTTCCTTGAACCAGCACAATCCCTTGCAGCGAATCACGTTCTTCGGGAACAGACGTGCCACGAAATTGTCGAAGAAGTTCATGTCGAACGGCTTTCTGCGATAGTAGACAAACGTTCCGATACCGTACTCTTCCACTTCGCCACCTTCATGGTCGTGGTGGTGATGGTGGTGTCCGCAACCGCAATGACAATCGTGGTCGTGATGATGATGTTCATGCTCATCGTGGTCGTGATGATGATGCTCGTGCTCATCATGGTCGTGATGATGGTGCTCGTGCTCCTCATCGTCCTCATCGTCGTCGTCGTCATCATCCTCCTCATCGCCGTGATGGTTCTCAAGCTCGTTAATCCATGCTGCCGATGTCGCCACCTCATTGAAGTTGAAACGACCGGTGTTGAGCAGACGCTCCAAATCTACGTCGCCGTAGTTGCACGGAATGATTTCTGCCTTAGGCTGAATGGCGCGGATTATCTCGGTGAGCTTGCGCAAATCCTCAGCACTCACCTCCGCAGCCTTGTTGAGAAGTATCGTGTTGCAGAACTCTATCTGCTGTATCACGAGGTTTTCGAGGTCTTCGTCTTCGAGTCCGTCGCGTGTCAGAGCGTCGCCGTTGCTGAATTCGTCTCTCATGCGCAGCGCGTCCACTACGGTCACGATGCTGTCAAGACGCGGAATGCCGTTGGTGATGTACTGCGGACCGAGTGTTGCCATCGAACTGATAGTCTGTGCGATTGGTGCTGGTTCGCAGATGCCACTCGCTTCGATGACGATATAGTCGAAGCGTTTCATATTCACAATGTCGCGCAACTGCTCGATGAGATCCATCTTCAGCGTGCAGCAGATACAGCCGTTCTGCAGAGCCACCAAACTGTCGTCCTGCTTGTTCACTATTCCACCCTGCTGAATAAGATCGGCATCGATGTTCACCTCACCGATATCGTTCACGATAACGGCAAACTTAATTCCTTTCTCGTTGGAAAGGATGCGATTTAATAATGTTGTCTTACCGCTGCCCAGATAACCCGTGAGCAGCAAAACCGGAATTTGTGTCATAGTATATGTTATTATTCCTTCATTAATTCAGAGTATGTACGATCCATCTCGTCGGTCATCACCGTGAAGTTATGCTGCGTCTGACAAACCTTCAAGAAGAGCGAAGCAAGGTCGGCTGCCTCCGCGTCAGCAAAATCTACAGCCTCATCGAGCAGCAGGATGTTCATCGCATCGAGCATCAAACGGAAGAGTGTAGCCCCCCTCTGGGGGTGCACTTTGTCCCCGCTCGGCTTTGCCGCTTGCCAGAGCAAGAAGTGCACCGATTTATCAAAACGTGCACCCTCCCCAAGGGGGTGCACTTGTCTCAAGTGCACCGATTTATCAAAATGTGCACCTTCCCCCGTCTGGCGCAGACCGCGAACGTATGCGAACATCACGACACGCACGGTCAGTTCGATAGCGCGGTCGGAGTCTACCGATGCTTCCGTCTCCTCCTCCGCCTTGCGCACATAACCCTTAAGATGGTCGGCATTCGAGAGATATTTACCTGCAAGCAGCATCGAGAAATTGCGCTTGTATTCCTCCACCATAGCGTTGTAGTACGCCTCGTTGCCACACGCCGTGCGCACAAGTGCCATCATGTCGTCGCCACGCTGCTGCGCTTCGCGAGCCAGTGCTACAATGTCCTCGTACTTGTAGTTCATGGCAGCCAACGGGAAGAACATGGTGTCGAAGAAAGCGGGTGCGATGTGCTCATAATGCTCCAACATCAGCTTCTTCACCGACTGCGGTGTCGTCTTATCCTTCGGGTCTTCCACCTGACTCTCTATCACGCCATGCGAGAAGGCATCGAAGAACGAGCGCACCAAAGCAGCCTGAACCTTATACTTATCTATTTTCTCTGTCATCAAAGTTCGGTTTGAATGTTAATTGACCTGTACGATATAATATTATGTATA
Source organism: Prevotella sp. (assembly GCA_052272805.1). Classification (GTDB taxonomy): domain Bacteria; phylum Bacteroidota; class Bacteroidia; order Bacteroidales; family Bacteroidaceae; genus Prevotella. Next base: position 11,689 of record DAVZJL010000059.1, read on the forward strand.
TAGAGTGGTTTTGCTTATTAGCGCATTACTTTTTGTAAGCGTCAAGAATCTCCACCACATACACGTCGTGCAAGCCGCCCTTCTCGCCGTACCACTGCTCTATCGACTTGTCGAGCATCTCCTCCGGACGAATTTGCGTCTTGTACAGCTTGCGACAGGTGAGTGTGAGACGTGCTTCGTCGAATGTTACGCAGCCGTTATCGGTTGCAACGGGTGTGAGATGGGCCTCCTTTGCCTTATCGAAGTCTCTGCCCGACTTAGCACCGCAGAACGCATACGCCTTGCGTGCCTCCTCTGAGTTGCCGAGAAAAACAAGGCTCATCGTGTCGTTAGCCTCAATAAACTCGTGGGTATAACGCTCCGGACGGATGTACACAATAGCCACAGGGCGGTTCCACAACCAGCCAAGACAGCCCCAAGAGGCTGTCATCATATTGAACTTCTCTTCGTTGCCTGCAGCAACGAGCATCCACTCCTTACCAATAGTAGTGAACACATTATCGTTGAGTGTCGTAATGTCTATCTTTTCCATAATTCTTTTTTTTTTAAAACGCAGCAGAAGCGACAAGCTCCACCGCATCATGTATTACTAATCACATTGCATCCGAGGCGCAATCGTGCAACATCTCAAATATGCTAATACAAAAAAACGAGACAAAACTTAAAGTCTTGTCTCGTCATCATTTTGAGCCTCTTGTCGGATTCGAACCAACGACCCCGAGATTACAAATCACGTGCTCTGGCCAACTGAGCTAAAGAGGCGGGTGGGCAAGCTACTTACATCGCGCCGCTACAACCAACTACCTTTGCTACGTTCCCGTCCTGGAGGGTTCGAAGGGAGCTGGCCGTGCAAGACTTACCCGTATTGCTCTGTAAGCGGTTGCAAAGGTACGTATTAGTTTCGAAACCGCCAAACATTTCTGCAACTTTTTCACTAAACACACACAAATTTCCACTTTCTCCATAGGAGACTACGGCATTCCTGCCGTAGTCACACCACCGCTGACTTTCAGTTTCCTGCCATACCCACGCACCCTATATACTTATAAAGACCTACATAGCGAGCTTCGCCATAAACGGCGCAATTATCTCTGCTATCCGCTCAAGAAACGCCCTGTCCACGTTGTCGAATGTAGCCAGTTCGGTGCTGTCGATGTCAATCTCGCCCACAACCTCTCCATTATATATAAGTGGCACCACAATCTCCGATCGTGAGAGCGATGAGCAGGCTATGTGCCCAGGAAACATCTCGACATCCTCAACAACAAGTGTGCGCTTCTCCTTCCATGCCGTGCCACAGACTCCGCGTCCGAACTTGATGCGTGTACATGCCGGTGTACCCTGAAACGGGCCGAGTATCAGTTCACAGCCTTCCACTATATAAAAACCCACCCAGAAGTATTCCTCCGGAAATATCATTTTCATTACTGCAGCGCAATTCGCCAGCACACTTATTGCATTATCATCCGCATTGGCGAATACTTCAATCTGAGAGAGTAGTTCGCTATATCTTGTTTGTTTCTCCATAATACTATTTTTTCTTTCTGCAAAGATAGTGCAAGCCGAAGACAACACAAAACGAATCACATGATTAAATATATGTTAATCACGCTTGTTTTATTTACACAACACGATATTTTATATATCTTTGTAAACAAAAAAACTAATGAAAATATCTTTTATTCCAATACGGCTGCGAGAAGCACGAAAAATGTGTGGCTATAGTCTTGACCAATTGACTAAGGCTGCCAATGTTCGTGTCACTCGTCAAAGCATTTATAATTATGAACGAGGTGTAATGCAACCTAAACCAGACATGGTAAAGGCACTTGCTGAAACACTTGGTGTAAACGAATCTTTTTTCTATGGCAAATCAACAAAAATAGATATGCCAATGCTTCGTTCTACTGGAGATAACATGCTGTCAGAGGAGGATTTGCAGCAGCTTGAAGCAATGTTGAGTTATTGGGCAGAACGCTATCTGCTCATGGAGAAGAAGATTGGATTGAAGTCTGGTTTCTCTAACCCACTGGCCAACATAACTGTTTCTACTCTTGACGATATAATCCTTGCTGCCGATCATTTGCGTGAGGCTTGGAAGTGTGGCAGTGGCCCTTTGCCTACTGTGTTAAGACTCATGGAGAGAAAGGGTATTAAGATTCTTTCAGCTGAACTGCCTGATGAAATTTGGGGACTTAGCACGTTTGCCGACGAAACCCATCCACTAATAGTTGTCGATATGCGTCCACAAAAAACGACTATCGAACGACTCCGATTTACGGCTTGCCATGAACTTGCCCATATACTGCTGCATTTCTCCGACGACTGCAACGTTGAAAAGATGTGCAACAAATTCGCCAATTTCTTCCTCTTCCCCAAACAGACATTTATCGAAGAAATGGGAGGTGAACATCGTGAGCAACTCACTCTCGAAGAAATGATTGACCTAAAAGAATTATATGGTGTCTCAATTGCAGCACAAGTACACGCTGCATGGGATATACGTATGATATCTCGTGAGCATTACAATTGGTGGTATGACGAGCGGATAAATAAGAATAGCCAAGAAGAAGGTTGGGGGATTTATAGTTACCCTGAAACTATCGGAAGGGAGAAGAGAATAGGAGCAAGAATAAGTAAATCTACCAAAAGCAACAAATAAACAGTATAAATAAAACATATTAAGCTATGAAATTTGATGATTTTAAAAGACTTTATCCTCTTTCAAAGACATTGCGTTTTGAGGCGAAGCCTATTGGAGCCACTAAGGAAAAAATAATTAAAAGTGGTTTATTGGAGGAAGATGAACACAGAGCACAAAGCTATGTGAAAGTAAAGAAATTGATTGATGAATACCATAAGGTTTTTATCGATAGAGTATTAAATGATGGTTGCTTGACAATTGAAAATAAAGGCAAAAAAGACTCATTGGAAGAATATTATGAAAGCTACATGTCAAAATCAAATGATGAAAACGTTAGCAAAACATTCAAGGAGATTCAGGAAAATCTTCGCTCTGTAATAGCGAAAGAACTTACTGATGACAATGCTTATGCTAATTTGTTTGGCAAAAATCTCATTGAGTCTTACAAGGATAAAGAGGACAAGAATAAGATAATTGATTCTGATTTGATTCAGTTTATCAATACTGCAGAACCAAGCCAACTTGATTCTATGTCGCAAGACGAAGCAAAGGAACTTGTGAAAGAATTCTGGGGTTTTACTACATATTTTGTTGGTTTCTTTGATAACCGTAAAAATATGTACACATCGGAAGAGAAGTCAACAGGTATTGCTTATCGACTTGTAAACGAAAACCTTCCAAAGTTCATTGACAATATGGAAGCATTCAAGAAAGCGATAGCAAAGCCAGAGATTCAAGCTAACATGGAAGAGTTGTATTCAAATTTTGCAGAATACTTAAATGTGGAGAGTATTCAAGATATGTTCCAGCTTGACTATTACAATATGCTTCTTACCCAAAAGCAGATAGATGTCTATAATGCTATCATTGGTGGAAAGACCGATGAGGAACATGATGTCAAGATAAAAGGCATTAATGAATACATCAATTTGTATAATCAGCAGCATAAGGATGAAAAACTACCAAAACTCAAGGCTCTGTTTAAGCAAATTCTTAGCGACAGAAATGCTATATCATGGTTGCCTGAAGAGTTCAATAGCGACCAGGAAGTCTTGAATGCTATCA
>DAVZJL010000060.1:0-15253 GCA_052272805.1 Prevotella sp.
CTTAATATTTATAAGTTTTTGCGAACTTAAAAAATCAAAATGACGATAAATTTCCGTTTGCCCAAACAATATTATTATGTTACGAGGTTTGCGCACACATAAAACAAATTGACAATGCGAATATTTATAAAGTTTCGATTTTTATGTAGCTTTTATGATATTTTGTCAGCAAAATATTGAGGTTTTCAAACTCTAATGTGCAGCCCCCACCACTTGATTGTAATGGGTATGTCATCGGGTGGCGGACGCGACACAACGGGAAAACGATAAGAAATAGGTACAAAAAAGCCGCCGGACATGCGATTATGTCCAGCGGCTACACATTATTATATAGAGGGTCTTCAAGGGGGTGCACTTGTCTCAAGTGCACCAACAAAGCAGCAAAGTGCACCAACAAAACAGGCAAGTGCACCAACAAAACAGCCAAGTGCACTAATATCCTTTCTATAGTTTATATTCTTGCTCGGTTGGTGCACTTGAGACAAGTGCACCCCCTAAAAAAACCTCTTGCTTGGTTGGTGCACTTGAGACAAGTGCACCCCCTAAAAAAACTCTTGCTTGGTTGGTGCACTTGAGACAAGTGCACCCCCTAATAAGTGCACCCTAACAAGTGCACCCCCTGAGGCAACTTATTTCACGATCTTCTTGCCTCCAACGACGTAGATGCCCTTGCCAAGTGCTGAGGCATCGGTGCCGAGATAGCGACCGTCGATGCTGTAGATGCGGTTGTCTGTGGTCTTGCCGGCTACAGTAACGCCGTTGATGCCGTCAACGGTACCGTTGAATGTGTTGTCGATGACATTGTTGGCATCGCCACCGCAAACTAAGAACGAGACAGAACCCTTAGAGCGCTTGATGTCGGTGATAGGGATGCCGAGGTAGTATGTGCCGTCGCTGTTCTTGTTGTAGAGCTTAGCAGCCGGTTCCGACTCGTCGGTGAACTCGTTGTTCATAGTCACGCCCTTCACCTCGTACGGGTAGAGGTCGCCCTGAAGCGAGTAGAGGTCTTTCATGTCGCGCGAGCCGTCGGCGTTGACAACCGTACAGCACTGGATTCTCTCGCTGCTCGAGTTGACGGTGTTGTTTGTCCAGCGCGACGGAACATAGTTGACGTGTGTGATGAGCAGACCATTGCATCCATAGAGTCCCTTATCCCAACCGGTGTTCTGACGGTTCTCCATAAGGAAGTACTCGTTGGTGTTCTTGAGGTTGTACATGATGAATGGGCGTCCGTAGTCGGACACCGATTTCATGTCCTCGACGGTTGCAGGAGCATCAAGCTCTATCGCCTCCACCCAGCCGGCGTAGATGCGCTCGAAGGCGGTGTAGTTGCAGGGCACGAAGCCGTTGCCGTTGTATGAACCCTGATCCATCACGTCGAAGACTGCCATGCCATAACCGCCACTGCCGGTTGTGTCGTACATATCGGCAAAGCCGAGACAGTGGGAGAACTCATGGCAGATGGTGCCGATGCCTGCAGAGATGTAGCGCGAGGAGTTCTGTCCTTCTGGCTGCAGCTCGTTGGCGCAGGCGTATGTGTTTATCTTACCGGTAGAATAAGAGAGCACACCGCAGGGCCAGTAGCGCAACTCTGACTCGTGTGGCCAGATGGTGCTGGCAGAGCCGCCCGATGCCTGACCTAAGCCTGCATAGAGGAAGAACACTTGATCGGCTTCGCCGTCGCCGTCCCAGTCGTAGTCGGCGAGGTTCACCTGGTCCTTGATGCCGTCGCAAGCCTCCTTAATCATCTCGTAGACAAGCTCGTCTTTCTGATATGCTCCGTCATTACCATAGTAGCCATAATTCTTTGACGTCGTGACAGGACCTACCACGTCGAAGTCGAGCTCGAACTGTCCGTTCGACTGTGCGAGGAAGTAGTCGCGCACGCTGCCTACGTAGCCTTCTTCTTTGTCGGTGAAGTCTTTACCGTTGATTACATTCTTATAGTACTCGAGGTCGTGTCCGTCGGCGAACTTCTTGTTCTTGAAGTCGACGAGCACCACAAGACCTTTCTTCACGCCCTTGTATGTGATATGGTCGCCACCGAGTCCGCGCATCTTATCGTCGGCACCCTTCAGCGAGTTTTTCACGCGTGCGAGGCGTGCCACACGTCCCTGCTCTGTCTTCGCACGGCGTGCGGCAGCGGCTGGCTTCTGCGCTTCGAGGTCGAACGCCTCGAACACAGCGTCGTCAGCAGTAGCACGATAAGCGGTTCCGTCGGCGCCTTCCCACCAACTCAGATACTCGTCACCACGCAGCTCTACCGACACCTGTGTGCCATTGGTGAGCGTGATAACCTTCTGCAGCTTCTTTGCCGGTACGGCATTGGCTGCGGTGCCGAATGCGAAGAGCATTGACAGCATCAAGTAAAGTTTCTTCATGTTCAATATTCTGATTATTATTTATTTTAACTAATTGTCTGCTTGCTAATTGCATTTACAAATACAACGCAATTAACAATTACACTAATCGCCACAAAGTTAGTTAAAATGTTACAAACCAACGAATACCACGTTTTATTATTTCTTAATTTGTTGTTTTTTTTAACAATAAAATGTAGCAAGAGGTTGATATTCATCGCTTGCCAGAGCAAGAAGTGTAGCAAAAATCAGGGGGTACACTTGTCTCAAGTGTACCAACCAAACAAGTGTACCCCCTAATAAGTGTACCTGCTACTTGGTTGGTGCACTTGAGACAAGTGCACCCCCTAACAAGTGCACCCCCTAATGAGTGCACCCCCTAAAGGTCCTTACGGGTTATAGCGCACGAATGCTTCCATTGCCTCGTAGCAAGCCAAGCCGAGACTATGATAGAGTTCGGCTGTGGCGTGGTTGCGGTCTTCGGCACGCTGCCAGAAGAGTCGCTCGTCGTTGCCGAGGAACGGTGCACTCTCCATCTGCGATGAGTGTTTGAGGATGCAGTTGCGTTTGCCGCGGAGCTCCTCCGGCGACATAGGCACGCACATCTCGATGTTCTCGATTTCCCACTCTGCCCATGCACCGCGGTACATCCAGATGCGGCAGTCGTCGAGCCACTTCGCACCAGCCTCCTTCTCGAGGTCGATGGCAGCCATGACGGCATCGGTACACTTGCGGTGAGTGCCGTGTGGGTCGGCGAGGTCGCCGGCTACGTATATCTGGTGGGGCTTAACCTGCTGAAGCAGTTCGCGAACGATGTTCACATCCGCCTCGCCCATCGGCAGCTTCTCAATCTTGCCCGACTCATAGAATGGTAGGTCGAGGAAGTGGACATGGTCGAGCGGTATGCCGTTGTATGTGCAGGCGGTGCGTGCCTCGCCGCGGCGTATGAGTCCCTTGATGGTGCGCACCTCCGGGGTGTCCATATCGCTCGGCTTCTTCTGGGCGAAGAATTCCTTGATATCGCCGTACATCTTCTTGATAACCTCGTCCTTGTTGTCGCAGAAGAGTTGGTTGAAGCCGTTGACGAAGTGCATGAAGCGTGTTACCTCCTCGTCGCCGACAGCGATGTTGCCAGATGTCTCGTAGGCGATATGCACGTCGTGGTTCTGCTGAACGAGTCGGCGGATGGTGCCGCCCATCGAGATTACGTCGTCGTCGGGGTGCGGCGAGAAGACGATGACGCGCTTCTGTGCCGGCAGTGCACGCTCCGGACGGTTGGTGTCGTCGGCGTTCGGTTTGCCGCCAGGCCAGCCGGTGATGGTGTGCTGCAGGTCGTTGAATATCTTTATGTTGCAGTTGTAAGCCGAGCCAAAGAGGGCGAGCAGGTCAGAGAGTCCGTTCTCGTTATAGTCCTTGTTGGTGAGTTTGAGGATTGGCTTCTGCACGAGCTGGCAGAGCCAAACCACTGCGGCGCGTATCGTCTTGTCGGTCCACTCGCAGTTGGTCACGAGCCACGGGTGAATGATGCGTGTTAGCTTGCTGGCTGCTGCGAGGTCGATAACGAACTTAGCGTCGTTGTGTGTCTGTACGAACGATGCTGGCACGGTGTCGGTGATGCCACCCTCTACTATCTTCTGCACCACCTCCGACTTCTCCTCGCCCCATGCTGTGAGGAACATCTTGTGAGCGGAGAGCAGGGTGTGGATACCCATTGTGATAGAGCACGGCGGCACCTGGTCGAGTGTGCCAAAGCTGTTGCTCATCTCCTCGCGTGCAGTCTGGTCGATGAGGATGATGCGGCTCTGCGAGGCGAGACTTGAGCCTGGCTCGTTGGCAGCGATGTTACCCATGCGTCCGATACCGAGCAGGGCGATGTCGATGCCGCCCTCTGCAGCGATGAGCTGCTCGTAGGCGCGACAGTGCTCGAACACTTCGTCCTGTGCGATTGAGCCGTCGGGGGTGTGGATATTCTCTGCCTTCACGTCGACATGGTCGAGGAAGCGGTGACGCAACTGGTTGATGGCACTCTGTGCGCAGTTCTTATCGAGCGGGAAGTACTCGTATGCGTTGAACACGACTACGTTGTCGAAACTCAAGCCTGCCTCGTGGCGATGTATGAGTTCCTCGTAGATGGGGTTCAACGACAGACCGGTGCCAAGGGCGAGCACGCACTTCTTGCCGGCTGCCTTTGCACGTTTGATTTCTGACTCTACAACGTCTGCGATTACCTTTGCACCCTCCTCTACCTTCGGGTAGATATCGGTGAAGAGTTTCTCGCAACGTGTCATTTCGGAGCGCTCAACTGCCGTGCGAGGGCGATAGTACTGCTCCGGTACCTTATTCAATACAATCTGCGAACTTAAATTAAGTTTCATAATGATTATTTGTTTTAGTTGAAAAAGTTTAATTATTTAACACTCCTACGGACGGCACGCCGCAGCTGTGCCCCACTTCGACGGTTTCGGACCCATTACGAGTTCGAGCGTTCCGCCGTGGCGAATGTCGTTGAAGTCGATGTACGAGTTCTTCAGAGTCTTGCCATTGAGGCGTGCGCTCTGCACGTAGATGTTACGGTCGGAGTTGTTCTTCGCTACTACGGTGAATGTCTTGCCTGCGCCGACATTCACGGTCGCCTTGTCGAAGAGCGGCGAACCGATTACAAAGCGTCCGCCGACGGGGTCTACCTGGTAAAGACCTACCGACGAGATGATGTACCACGCCGACATCTGACCTACGTCCTCGTTGCCAGAGAGTCCGTCGGGCTGGTCGAGATACATCTCGTTGAGCATCTTACGGAGCAGCGGTGCCGCCTTGTCGGGGCGGCCGGCGTAGTTGTACATATATATGACGTGGTGGCTCGGCTCGTTGCCGTGTGCGTACTGTCCGGTCATGCCCGACATATCGGGCGAAGCGTTGTCGCCTGCCCAGCCTTCTACGAAGAAGAGCGAGTCGAGCTTGGACATGAACGCCTTGTCAGATCCGAAGAGCTTGATGAGTCCCTTCACGTCGTGCGGCACGAGGAAGGTGTACTGCCATGCGTTGCCCTCGGTGTAGTCGTTGGTGCGGTGCTCGGCGAAGAACGGGTTGAACGGCAGGCGGAACTTGCCGTCGGTGCCTACAGCGCGGAGGAAGCGTGTCTCCGGATCGTAGTATTTCTTGTACGAGCGTGAGCGATTGAAGAAGTACTCGTAGTCGTCGGTCTTGCCCAACAGCTTAGCCACCTTTGCCACGCCGTCGTCAGCAGCGCAGTATTCGAGTGCCTTTGCCACGGTCTCGTTCTCGGGATCGAGGTTCCAGGGTATGTATCCGTGCTCCTTGAGCAAGCCAAGCGAACGGATGTCCTTCACCTGTGTAGCCTTCAGTGCCTCAAAAGCCAGCTCCTTGTCCTCCACGAAGCCCTTCATGGTGAGGTCGGCAAGCACGATGGCACCGGGGTTGCCCACCATGCAGTCGGTCTCGGAGCCCATCAGATGCCACACGGGCAGACGCCCCTGCTGCTTGTAGATGTTAAGGAACGTCTGGGCGAAGTCGCGCTGCATTTCGGGGAAGGCGACAGTCATCAGCGGATGAGCGGCGCGGTATGTGTCCCAGAGCGAGAGCGTGGTGTAGTTGGTGAAGTCTGCCTTATGCACCTTGCCGTCGGCACCACGATACTCGCGGTCTACGTCGTTGAACTTAGAGCAAGAGGTCATCAGATGGTACATCGCGGTGTAGAACACGCGCTTCTTTGTTTGGTCGTTGGTCTGTATCTCGATGCGAGCGAGCTCGCGGTTCCAAGCGTCGTCGGCTGCCTTCACCGTTGCGTCGAAGTCCCAGCCAGCCATCTCTGCCTGCATGTTCAGCTTCGCCTTGTCGATGCTCACGGGCGAAAGTGCCACCTTCACGAGCAGCGGTTTGGTGTTGTCAGCCACCGACACCACTACGCGTTCCATCGAGTCGAGACGGTGCACGGTGACGGGCTGTGAGAAGTCGATAGAGAAATAGATGCGACGGTCGGCTGCCCAACCGTTTGAACGGCGGAAGCCGGTGAGGCGTGTGGCGCTCTCCTGGGTGAGCAGGCAGTCGTTGAGCTTGTCCCAGCCGATGCACTGCGCGAGGTCGAGGGCGAGCTGAGCCTTTGCGCCGTCCTTGAATGTATAGCGATGAAATCCACAACGCTCTGTGGCTGTAAGCTCCACGAGCACGTTGGGGTTGGTGAGCTGTAGCGAGTAGTAGCCGGGGTGTACCTTTTCGGCTTCGTGGGTGAAGCGTGCGGAGGTCTGCTTGAAGTCCTTCACGGGCAGGAATGCCACGTCGCCCAAGCAGCCGATGCCGGTGCCCGAGAGGTGCATGTGTCCGAAGCCGATAAGCTCATCGTCGTCGTAGTAGTAGCCCGAGCACCAGTCCCAACCGCGTGTGGGTTCTGTCGGACCGAGCTGAACGAGTCCGAACGGCACGTTTGCACCCATGAACGTGTGTCCATGACCGCCGGTTCCTACGTACTGATTGACGTATTGCGTAAGATTCTGCACAGTAGCTGCAACGGCTGTAGCACTGAAGCACACTACAAGGGCTGCAACTGACAAGAGTCGTGATAAATAGTTTGTTCTCATAAATTTAGTATTTTACAATTGCAAAAATACTGATTTTAAAATTTGTAGGCGAAACAATGTGGTTAGAAAATACTTACGTAACATACAAAAGATGTTAAATCAAAAACACTCATCACAATTATTATATATAAAGAGGTGAAAAAAAAAGCTATTTGCGTACTTTTGCACACGAATTAATAAACAAGATCATGAAGAAACAGACTATTGCTATCGACACCCCTTTTCAGAAGAGCGATGCTTACGGCGCACTGAGTATGCCGGTGTATCATACTCTGGCTTACGAGTTTGCTGATGCCGACGTGATGTCGGACGCTTTCTGCGGACGCATCGAGGAGCCCGACTACTCGCGCGTGATGAACCCTACGGTGAACTACCTGGAGCTGAAGATAAAGGCACTGACTGGTGCCGACCGCGTAACGGCTATGTCGTCGGGCATGGCTGCCATCTCGGGAACACTCTTCTCGCTCGTAGAACAGGGCAAGAACGTGGTGTCGTCAAGACATATGTTCGGCAACACCTACTCGCTGCTGACAAATACGCTGCCACGCTTCGGCGTGACGACGCATCTGTGCGACCTTACGAACCTCGACGAGGTGCGCCGAGCTGTGGATGCTGACACCTGCTGCATCTTCCTCGAGATAATAACAAACCCACAACTGGAGGTGGCAGACCTCACGGCATTGGCTGAGATAGCGCACGCGCACAACATTCCGCTTGTGGCTGATACGACGGCGATACCGTTCACGGAGTTCTGTGCGCATGAGCTGGGTGTGGACATCGAGGTGGTGTCTACGACGAAGTATCTATCGGGGGGCGCAACATCGCTCGGCGGAATGGTCATCGACTACGGTGGCTTCCCTGAGTTCGCACGTCGTCTGCACGACGAGATGCTCTTCAACCTCGGTGCTTATATGACACCGCACGCTGCCTATATGCAGAACCTCGGTCTGGAGAACCTGCGTGCACGCTACGACTTGCAGGTGCGCAACACGGTGTATCTCATGAACGCCTTGCGACAGATGGAGGGCATCAAGAGCGTGAACTACGTGGGCCTACCAGACAACCCGTACTATGAACTGGCGCAACGTCAGTTCGGCAAGACGGCGGGCTGCATGTTCACCATCGACTTAGAGTCAAAGGAGGCTTGCTTCCGCTTCATCAATAATCTGAAGTTGGTGCGTCGCGCCACTAACCTCTTCGATAACCGCACACTCGCCATACATCCTGCAAGCACCATCTTCGGTCCGTTCAACGACGAGCAGCGTGCTGCAATGGACGTGCTCGACACCACAATACGCATCTCTGTGGGTCTGGAGGACATGGACGACATTATTGAGGACTTCCGCCAAGCATTATAATCAGGGGGTGCACCAACAGAGCTGATTGGTGCACTTGAGACAAGTGCACCCCCTTGAAGTGCACCAACCAAGTTGACTAAACGTTATTATGAAATACGATTTTGACAAAATCATTGACCGCTCGGGCTCGGGCGACCTCAAGCACGAGGTGCTCGCCGAGCGATATGGCAGGGGCGACCTGCTGCCACTATGGGTGGCTGACATGGACTTCGAGACACCACAGTTTATAACCGACGCGCTGCGCAAGCGTCTCGAGCACTCGCTGTTCGGCTACACGATATTGCCGCGCGACTACTGGCAGACGATTGTGAAATGGATTGAGGACCACCACCAGTGGCGCGTCGAGGAGCAGTGGATGCGCTTCATACCGGGCGTCGTGAAAGGCATCGGCTTCGTCATCAACGTGTTCGTGAAGGAGGACGAGAAGGTTATAATTCAGCCGCCGGTTTACCATCCGTTCCGACTGACACCGGAGGGCAATCACCGCAAGGTGGTGTACAATCCGCTACGCGAGAACGCCGATGGCTCTTACTCGATGGACTTCGACAACTTAGCAGAGGTGGCGGACGAGAAGTGTCGCCTGCTAATCCTCTCCAATCCGCATAACCCGGCAGGCATCACGTGGGACACGGAGACGCTGCGCCGCCTCGCCGACTTCTGTTCCGAGCGCAACATCATCGTCATCAGCGACGAGATTCACTCCGACATGGCTATCTTCGGCAACAAACACGTGCCGTTCGCATCGGTATCTGACGCTGCAGCCGAGTGTAGCATCACGTTCGGTGCTCCGTCGAAGACGTTCAACATAGCAGGCATCGTCAGCTCGTGGTGCATTGTGCCGAACGAGAAGTTGCGCCGTCCGCTATTCGACTGGATGACGGCGAACGAACTGGACGAGCCGCATCTCTTTGCACCAATCGCTACGATGGCTGCATTCAACGAGGGCGAGGAATGGCGACAGCAGATGCTGGCATACGTGGAACAGAACATCCTGTTCGTTGAGGAGTTCCTCGGCAAGCACCTGCCGCAGATTAAGGCTGTGCGACCGCAGGCTTCGTTCCTCGTATGGCTCGACTGTCGCGGACTACACCTCGACCACGATGCGCTCATTGACCTCTTCGTCAACCGCGCACGACTCGCCCTCAACGACGGCGAGATGTTCGGAAAGGAAGGCAAAGGATTTATGCGCATGAATGTGGCTACACCTCGCAGCGTGCTAAAGGAAGCACTGGAGCGACTGGCTGCACAAATTCAGAGCTAAGAATAAAAAAACCGTCCAGCATCACTGCTCGACGGTTTTAAACTCTTTTCTTGATTTATCAAACAATTACAAACTGCTTCTTATTTATTCATTTACATTACTGGCTTTACTAATACTAATTTGTATTAATAACGAAATGTTATCACAACATTGCACTGCAAAAGTACAAACTTTCGATAAACTCGCGATTGCAATCGGTAAAAGGTATGTGTCATTGTGTAAAAATCGTCGATTTCAACGACTTTTTAATCGTTTGACACGCTGTTTTTACCGTTTGACGCACGAAACTCTATCGGACTCTTGCCCTCACGCTGCTGGAACGCACGGCGGAAAGTGGACAAAGAATTGAAGCCCGACTTCGTGGCGATGGTGTCAAGAGTGTCGTCAGTGGAGTGAAGAAGCAGCTTAGCATGATGTATGCGGTAATCGTTGACAAAGTCGTAGAACGTGGTGTCGCAACACTGGTTGATGTATTGCGATAGGTATGTGCGATTGGTGCCAAGAAGAGCAGCCAAGTCCGTGAGTCGCAAATGCGGATTGAGGTACACATGGTCGCGCTCAAAGAGTAGGTGCATACGTTCAGCGAAGGCAGCTTCCTGTTGCACGCTCTGCTCGTCAGTGGGGGTACCCGACAATTCTGTTTCCGTATCGATATCGGTCTTCAGCGAGGTAGCAACGGATGCTAAAGCCTCATCACCTGCCTCTAAAGACACTACTACCGATTGGGAGTCGGCAGACTCGTATGCCTTAACAATGCCTATGACGCGAGCCTGACGATAGAAGAAGAAACAAGCTACCACCCACACCACGAGCGAACCAATAAGGTAGATGGCATCATTCTCGCAACTGGGGTTCACACTGTCGTATATCCACAGCAAAAGGATGCAGAAGAACGACACGATAATACCGCGCAACCAGTTGAAGTTGATGTACTTCTCGTAGGAGAACTCCTCCATCAGCGCACGTTCGAAGCGAGGCACTTCGTGCAGCGACCAACTCACAAGTACAACGCCATAAACAAACGAGGAGACGTGTATCACGTCGAACACTAACGGCTCGGGGTAAGCTAACGACACGGTCATAAACGCTAAGAACGGGAGATACAACAACGACGCACGCCACCAGTTGAGCCATCCAGGGCGACATGCTTCGATAAGAACGATGGCATAGAGCGGCATAGTGAATAGGTCTATGCTCGAAGAGAACAATGATTCGAGCGCACTGTCATAACAATCGTCTCCTATAAGCGCAAGGTTCTTAACGTATTGTGCTGCGGTGACGAGCATAAGCGTGCTGACATAGATGTTCAGCGAAGCGCGACGCTTGTAACTGAACAAAAATGCCATCATCAGATGAAACATAATGCTCGCTCCATATAAGAAGTACAACAAGTTGTAACTGGTCATAATCGCTGCTTATAAATCTCTTTTGTTTGTAAATGAATTGTATAAATCGCTGCTGCGTATGACTAAAAAGCTCACAATCGATGTTTTTTAGTTGTTTTGACAATGCAAAGTTAGGCATTATTTTTGGTAAGAGCAAGCATTTAAAAGGTTTATTGGCTGCATGTGTATGGCACCTCACCATACTCTCCTACCCCAAAAACAAACAAAGATTTATCTGATTGTACCAACAATAGCAACATACAGGCTGCTAAGCAGGGACAATCAGACAAATCCGTAGTTAATATTAAGATAGCAACTCTCTATGCTGATATCATAGAAACATTGCAAATATATACATATTTTTATACAGCTGCACCAACAGAATTGTTGGGGTCTTTACTTGGTTGGTGCACTGCAAGGGGGTGCAGTTGTCCCAACTGCACCAACAGAATTGTTGGGTTTTCTACTTGGTTGGTGCACTGCAAGGGGGTGCAGTTGTCCCAACTGCACCAACAGAATTGTTGGGTTTTCTACTTGGTTGGTGCACTGCAAGGGGGTGCAGTTGTCCCAACTGCACCAACAGAGCTGTTGGGGTTTTTACTTGGTTGGTGCACTTGAGACAAGTGCACCCCCTGAAAGTGCACCCCCTGAAAGCACCCCCTGGAATTACTTCACGAGTACTTTCTTCACCTTGCCGTCAGCAGAGCGAACAATGTTCAGACCCTTCTGGAGCTTAGACAGCTTAACGCCGTCAACAGTGAAGAGTGTTGCTGTGCCCTCAGCTACGGTTGTAGCGTTGATGCCGGTCTCTGGCTCTGAAGCTTTCTCGCCGAACACTAAGTTAGCCTCATTACCCAAGATGCTGATATTAAACTTGAATTTGAGTTTCTCGATAGCATCCTTGGTCTCGTTGAGCTTGCATGTGCCCTCGAAACCTGTGAACGCGGTCTTGGTGCCGTCAGCAAGTCCGAGCATGGAACCATAAGCAGAGTTCACGTTAGACCATGTGCCCTCGGTGTCAGTAGTGGTGAGTGTGAGTACGTGTGTCTCTGCGTCCTCAGCAACGGTGATATTCTCGATAGTATAGTCGCCCAAGATGGTTGAGCCAGCCTCAAGAACCTTCCACACGAGTTTATACTTGCCTTCCTCGTACTGCACGAAGTCAACAGTCTTTGCGTCGTAGTTGGTTGTTGTACCATTGTAAACAGCGTTAGCAACGTCGGTAGTAGAGAGAGTAACAGGTGAGAATGTCTCTGCCTTCTCGGTTACGAGCTCCACTGACTTGTAGGTAGCGTAACCTGGGGTGCCGCATCCAGCACCAAAGTAGAGTTGATTATCACCCTCGCCGTAGAGGTTTGACATTTCAGCAGCAGGGAATACAAGTTCACCATCGATGCTGATACCCGTCTTGTCCATAACTATAGTTACGGTAGATGGATCGGTAACCTCCTTATAGTAGCTTGTTGCGCCTGCATCGCCTTGATAGCGATACTGAACAGCGAACTTCTGATAAAAGGTCTCCATACCTGTGCCTGTCCATACTTGTGCGTTCTTTGTATAGAAGAGGTGCACTGTGCTTCCACCGTTGGCCTGGTCCCAGTTTGCAACGTCTGTTTCGTTGTTAGAAACAGAGAAAACGCGCTCGTTCTCTGTGTCACTACAAGTGGTCATATCCAATACTGCAACAAGTTTCTGGGTAGCCCAGTCGACTGTGATTGCTTTAGGAGAGAGAACATTGCCTGCAAGGGCATAGTTATCCTCCACAATTTTCTCGCTGGTGGTCTCAGCGAACGCTGTCAACGTCACCACCAACATTGCGATAAGAGATAAAATTTTCTTCATAATAAATCTGTTTTGTTAGTTATTAATTGTGTTATTAGCTTTACTTGGTTGGTGCACCGTAGGGGGTGCAGTTGTCCCAACTGCACCAACAGAGCTATACACTGCACCGTTTACTTGGTTGGTGCACTTGAGACAAGTGCACCCCCTGAAAGCACCCTCTGAAATTACTTCACGAGTACTTTCTTCACCTTGCCGTCAGCAGAGCGAACGATGTTCAGACCCTTCTGGAGCTTAGACAGCTTAACGCCGTCAACAGTGAAGAGTGTTGCTGCGCCCTCAGCTACGGTTGTAGCGTTGATGCCGGTCTCTGGCTCTAGAGATTTCTCGCCGAATACGAACTTGTAGTTGTAAGACATACCGAACGAAGGGATCGAAACAACACCAGAAGCGTTCAAATAAGCCTTATCGTTATTGAACATAACCTTGAGCTTGCCCTCGTTAGAGTCAACCAAAGCGTAGTCAGCATCTGTGAATGTAACCTCCGGCTTCTCAGCCTCGATAGTTGTGACACCGTTCTCTGTCTTACCTGCGACATTCTTGAAGGTCACGGTACCAACGTTCACGTAGAGGACATTGTAGGTGTCGAGGTTAGCAAGAACAACGTTGTAGCGGTCGTTGCCGAGCGACTCGATTGTGAGCTTCTGAGGATTGTTTACACCAGATGCAGTATTGAGTGTATATTCGAGCTTGTCGTTGAAGATCTTGGTATCCACTACAGTTGTCGGTGGCTCCGGTGTCTCTGCCTTCTCGCCGTAAACGAACTGACCGTTCTCTGTTGTGAACTTGCAAACGAAGTTCTCGAAGCCGTTCTCTGTCTTTGTTGCTGTAGCAACGAAGTCGGTGAAGCTGAGTTCTGTCTCGTCAGCGTCGTTCCAGAAGCCGTCTGTATCAGGTGTTTCGAATACGATCTTTCCTTCCTCACCCTCTACAGCCTTTGGCTTGAGGTTTTCGATTGTGAAGTCTTCGGTCTTAGTGCCTAAAGTGAGTTTCTTAAACTTAACCATGAAGACGCCGTCCATGTACTCTGTGAGCACAGCCTGAGCGTTCTCGAAGTTAGTAACCTCATCACCAGCCTTTACATAAGCGTTGCTTGTGAAGTTGTAAATGTTCGGAACGTAAATATAATCACTGAACTCGTAGCTGATCATGTCGCCGTTGCCAACATAGATAGTGAGCTGAACAGATGCAGAACCCTTGCTATCTGCATCAGTAGTAGGAGTTGCGTCAATCAAACCACCCTTAATAGCCATAGACTTGCCATCGTATGGTGAACCAGGAGCATTGATTGTAATGTTGCATGCAGGAACATCAATCTGAAGTGTGCCCGCATTCTCCTTAGCCTCAAGATTTGCGATAACGATATCGCCAAGAGAAACGCGGTCTTCGCCTATTACTACATCCTTGAGAGTAGCTGTGTATGTGCCGTCAAGTTCCTTCACGAGCTGAAGCTTTGCATCCTTAACATACTGGTGGAAATCGAGGTAGTCGCCCTCAGCAATTTTTTTCAAGTAAACAGTCTCCACATTGTTTGTAAAATCGTATGTAACAGGCTCACCAGGTGTCTCGCCGCCCTCTGTTACGAGTTCTACAGACTTGTATGTAGCGTACGGATGCTCGCCACGCAAAGAACCGAAGTAGAGCTGGTTAGCACCGTCCTGGTAGAGGTTCTGCATAAGAGAAGCCTCGAACACGAGTGTGCCGTCAATATGAACGCCTTCCTTGTCCATTACGATTGTGCAGTTAGAGATGTCCTGTACCTCGTAGAAACGATTGGTAGCGCCATTATCGCCTTTATAGCGATACTGAACAGCGAACTTGTGAACATCGGCAGTTGTAGAACCCCAGTCAGTAAAGTTCTGTCTGTAGAAGAAGTGGAGTGTGCTTCCGCTTTCCTGCTCCCAGTTTGCGATATCCGCACTGTTGGTAGAGATAGCGAAGATCTGCTCGTTGGTGCCAGTAAGACAGTTTGTCAAATCTACATTCGCTACAATCTTCTGGGTAGCCCAATCGACTGTTATTGCTTTAGGCTCGATAGTACCGCCGTTAGGCTGAGTAGCGTCAGGAATAATTTTCTCGCTGGTGGTCTCAGCAAACGCTGTCAACGTCACCACCAACATTGCGATAAGAGATAAAATTTTCTTCATAATAAATCTGTTTTGTTAGTTATTAATGTTAGTAAATAGTTTATTAGCTTTTACTTGGTTGGTGCACTGCAAGGGGGTGCAGCTGTCTCAGCTGCACCAACAGAGCTGTTGGGGGTTTGCAGGGGGTGCAGTTGTCCCAACTGCACCAACAGAGTTGTTGGAATTTTTACTTGGTTGGTGCACTTGAGACAAGTGCACCCCCTGAAAGTTGTTGGGCTGTTTGGTTGGTGCACCGCAGGGGGTGCAGCTGTCTCAGCTGCACCAACAGAGCTATACACTGCACCGTTTACTTGGTTGGTGCACTTGAGACA
>DAVZJL010000061.1:0-15051 GCA_052272805.1 Prevotella sp.
CGTTTTCGCCCTTGCCCTGTGCAGGCCAGCGGTGGTAGTACATTATCTGCGCCATAGCCGTAGCCACGCAGCCCGTGTAGGGATAGCCGCACAGCTCGTTGTAGGGCTCCGACTGTCCCCACTTGCTCTTGAGCAGCGGCTCCACGGTCTTGGTGAATAGTCCGGCACGTGCAGGAGCTTTCGCCACAGCCTTGCCCTCCTTCAGTGCCTGGTAGCCCTGCTTGTAGCCTTCGAGCAACAACTTCACGCAAGGATTAGCGTTGAGCGTGTCGAGGGAGTGCTCCGTGCTATATGCCAACACTTCGCCCATAGCGTCGTCGCCGGCGACGAGCACGAAGCCGCGCCCGTCGGCAGCGTTGAAGAGGTAGTAGGGTGAGGTGGTGAGGTGGTGAGATGTTGAGGAGTTGAGGAGTTGAGGTGTTGTTGGTGCACTTGAGACAAGTGCACCCCCTGAGGTGGTGAGGTGGTGAGATGATGTTCTCATTCCACATTGTTTTGCGTTTATGAATCGCTTCGCGATCTGCGCCGCTTTCTGCGGTGTGATGGGGTTAGCGTTCGCCGTCTGAGCAGCGGCGAGGAATAAGCAGACAACAGCCGCAAGCACGGCCGTCATCGACAGTTGATTAGCTTTTATTTTCATTAGCAATGTTATTGATTAGTTCTATGTATCGCCGTAGCGTTTCTGGTGGTACTACGGTTTGTTGTGAGCTGCAAAGTTACTCACTCTTTCTTAAAGAGATAGCCGTTTGATAAGTAAAAATTGTTAAACCACATATTGCAATCTCTATGCTTGCCACATCCTAACCTCGCGATCACCACATCCTAACCTCGCAACCGCAAAAAAAACACTTAATTTCTTTTCTTCTTTCTTTACGCTTTTCCGTTTTTTGCTTAACTTTGCGTATTTTTAATATAAGTGTATGTATGCGTATAAGCATACTATTGTTATATATACAGAAAGAGTTATGCTATATTTTTTACAGTTTGCATGTCTGACCATCATGCTTGTCAACGCATTCTTCGTAGGCGTTTCGCGTATCCACGTCAGATGGATTAACAGGCGGTATGAGTGTTCGCGGTGGATGATATTCTCCTCATTGCTATTGCTTGCAATCCACTATTTCCTGCAAATGGCCTTTGGCTTCAGGGCTTCGGACGAAAACGTGGGGGCGGTCATCAACATATTAGTCTATCTGCCATGCTTCACGCTTATAGCAATGGCTATATACAACATTGAGGCTACACACAGCAACCGCAAGCGGATGAACATAGTCTGCGCTGTAGTTTATGCTGCTATGTTTGCCACCTTCGGTACGGGCTACTATATTACCGGCACATTGGATATGGGCGTATGGGTATATGTGATGCTTGCCATATTCTTCAGCAGTATGGTGTATTGCATATACATGATAACAATAGAGATAATAAGGCGTAAGAAGATATTGGAAACAATGGCTGCTAACGATATGCAGCCCTTCATACGATATGCACATACCAGTCTTGCGTTGCTGTTTCTGAGTGCCTTGACCGTACCGTTCGCCATACTTTCCACCAAGTCATTATTTATAGTGGGACCCTTCGGACTTCTCATCTTGCAGTTCTTCATAGTCAACTTTGTGGCGTTCGGCAACAATTATGTTCCTACCGAAGAATTGCTGAACAAGGAACGGGATAGTGACGCAACCACAGATATGGACATAACAGAAGGCGGTGAAGTGGCAGCAGGCAGCGACGGGCTGCTGTCGGTGGCTAAGCAGGACGACAAGCCAGCCCTACTGCCACTCTCTGCCGAGCGTATCGACTTCATACAGTCGGCTCTCGACAAGTGGTGTGCCGACATGGGCTATAAGGACAGTTCGGTCAATATGCTCACGTTGTCACATTCGCTGAATATCAGCAAAAACGAACTGACGCAGTTCTTCAACCAGTGCCAAAACACGACGTTCCGTATATGGCTCAGCGAGATACGTTTCAAGGCAGCCAAACGCATGATGATGGAGTATCCCGACTATAGCAACGACATCATCTCCTCCGAATGTGGCTTCTCCTCACGCTCCTATCTATACAGAGTGTTTAAGGAGAAAGAGGGATGTACGCCGATTGCCTGGCGAGACAAACAAGCGTAATAATCCGTTAAGATACACACTGTTAAGGTGTCTACTTCATACGAAGTGGACACCTTTTTTGTTGGAAGTAGACACAGCGACGAAGCAATCAGACACTTAATTTTAATGAAAAAGTCTAAATTTGTGATGTGAAACGAAATCACATAATTTAAATTAATCAATAACTCTAAAACATATGAAAATGAAAAGAAGAAGACAACAGCAACCTCCTCCATATTTGGACGGGCGAGTTGCAAGCAATTCTGTTTCTACGCAGCGTTCCATGCGAACGTCTACAGGAAGATTCATGCAGTTCTTCCTTTGCGTCATGATGCTGATGGCGTTCTCCGTGCAGAAGGCATCGGCAGGAGACGATTGGAACAATGATTGGATTAGGCAACGCTTCAATCCGGTTGATGCTACTCTTGAACTTGATATCCGCGTATATCAAGATTGGGGTGGCAGCAATAATGGTCATTGCGGATTCTGCGATGATGGTTTTCTCACTGTGAATGTAGCAGGTAAGGAAATCAGACTTAAAGGACCAAAAGATAAATGGACGAGTCTTGATGTTGGTAGCGGCCAAGTTACCGGAATCGATTACAAGTATGTTAAATGGATGGGCAAATCGAGAGATCCGAATAATGGTAAGAAAGCATATTATTTAAGACTTATCATTCCTTTGACGCAATCGAAAATCAATTCCAGCGAGAGCGTTACATACACTGGTAAATGGTGGCGTGGAGGAGCATCCAAAG
Source organism: Prevotella sp. (assembly GCA_052272805.1). Classification (GTDB taxonomy): domain Bacteria; phylum Bacteroidota; class Bacteroidia; order Bacteroidales; family Bacteroidaceae; genus Prevotella. The sequence goes on from DAVZJL010000061.1 coordinate 2,864, forward strand.
ACCAAAATGTTAGCCATACAGTTAACATAAAAACAGATTATGGTTGTACGAAAACCGTGATAACCGGTGGCAAATATGACGTGGTAAACAATACTCCTGGATATAACATCTTTTTTAAGAAAGACGGAAAGGCTTCCGACTATTCCATTGATAGCTACGGTTCTTTCGTCTTATGCAACTCGGCGGGAGAGGAAATAAGCGGAATAGGTTCGGTCAGTGCCAGCAAGACAAGCGGTTCGTTCTTCGTTCCGACTGACAAGATGAGCCTTGACAACTTCTCAGACTATAAGGTGAAGCAGAAGTATACGCCAAGCTATAACAATCAGGTAACCTACTCTACGCTCGGCGACAGCCACACGCGTCCTGCTTATCCGCAGGTGAAGGAAATAAGCGCCGACTACAATCAGGTGACGCGCAAGGTGAAGGTGGACTGGAATCTCAGTGCGGCTCCGACGCAAAACTGCATTGAGGACAATATGGTGCTCACTATAAAGAGTACGGATCCGGCAACAAATGCTGTGGAGACTACCACTCAGAATATCAAGTATATGGCTGGTAAGAAAGCATACAGCTATGAATTTGAAGTGCCTTTAGGCAAGAGCCTGAATTATGAATTCAGCGTTAAGCGTTCGCATACAAGCAACTCTGATGTGTGGAACAACGCTTTCAGCAAGCATACTTCTCTATCGGCTTCTGCAAAGCATAGCAATGTTACGGTAGGTTCTGTACACGCCGTGCTGGACGAGGAAGCCAAGACTGCCACTATCACTTGGCAGACAGAGGGCGACGTCTGGAGTTCGGGCACCAAGGCGGTGCTTACACGTGTGAATGTTACGAACAACACTACTGACAACATCGAACTGTCGAAGGAAGAATTTCTCAGCGGCAAATATGTTGACAACATGATAATGGTGTGCAACGAATATCGTTACCGCCTTACTGTGAAGCCTACCGAGGCTTACGGCACGCTGCCTACGGTGGCTGCGCCTGAGTCGATTATGCCTACAAGTATAGGCAATCTTGTTGCGTTTACAGCCGGCAAGGGCTACTACTCTGACCGCGTTGAACTGGCGTGGAGCAGCAAGGGCAACTTTGAGCGCTTCGTCATCAACCGCAAGGAGCATGGCGCTCCTGATACAGACTATAAGCAGATAGCCGTTACCGAGGGCAACGAGGCTCAGAACGACTATTACTATAACGACGTGAACGCCATTCCCGGCGTAGTCTACGACTATCGTATCAAGGGACAGGTGATGTGTTCTGGCAATCTGCTCGAGAGCGACGAGGTGCTCACCGACGTGGGCTTCCGCACACCGACGGGCGACATCTACGGACGCGTGACGTTCGAGAGCGGACAGGCAGTGACTGGAGCAAAGGTAAGTGCTGAGCCTACCGATGGTTCGGGCGTTCCGGGCAAATCGTATGTGTTCAACGGTTCGTCAAAGCTTACCGTCGACAACGAGTCGCTCTTGAAAGATGCCACGCAGGCAGCAACACTCCAGGCATGGGTGCGCCCGACAGCTGAAGGCACCATCATCGAGAAGCCGGGCATGTACAAGTTGGCGTATAACGGCAAGAAGATTGAGTTCACGGTAGGCACTCAGACGCTGAAGACTCCGAAGAAGCTCAGCGACTATGCTTCTTCTGCACAGTTCGTACACCTTTCGGCTGTTGCAAGTGCTACACACCTTATTATATATATAAACGGTAAGGCAGTGGTAGAAGCCGAGCGTACGGCTCAGGTTACTGGCAATGATAACAAAGTTGTGATGGGCGAAGGCTTCGCAGGAGCCATCGACGAGGTGCGTCTGTGGAACAAGGCACTCAATGCTGACACCATCGCAAGCGACTACGACCGCTATATCGTAGGTAACGAGACTGGTCTGCAGGCTTACTACACCTTCGACTATTCTGTGGACAATGCCTTCTACGACATCTCGTACAAGGGCACCAAGTACAACATGAACCATGGTGTGGCTACCGGTGTTACTATCAGTTCGAAAGACATACCGACATCTGCACAGCTCGGCTACAACAGCTACACAGCTGTAGACGGTTCTTATCAGATTCGCTCGCTGCCATACACTGGCAACGGAACCACTTATATGATTGTGCCTACTCTTGGCATACATCAGTTTGCATCGGCAAAGGAGCTGCGCCTCATCAACTCGCAGGCACAGAGCCACACCGTGAACTTTACGGACAAGTCATCGTTCAACGTTTCGGGTAAGGTGATGTACAAGGGTGGCAACGTGCCCGTAGAGGGCGTGTCGTTCGCTGTTGACGGCGTAACCGTTATGGACGGCAAGAGCAACATCGTGAAGACCGATGCCCACGGACAGTTCACCATAAGCGTACCCGTCGGACAGCACGAGGTGAAGGCTGTGCTCGCCAACCATGAGTTTGAGAACGGTGGCAAGATTACCAACAGCGACGGCACCGACCGCAACTATCAGGACGACGAGTCGGGCTTCGAACTCTTTGACGTAACAACCGTACGTTACATCGGACGTGTTGCCGGTGGCACGAAGCAGGAAGCGTTCCCCGTGGGCCACTCGCTTTCGAAGAACAACCTCGCTGACGATGTACGCATCGAACTCACCTATCAGAACGATGCATACAAGATGACAACTGAAGCTCGCGAGACTACACTCAATCACGTCAAGGGCGCGTACGTAAGCAAGCAGCACAACAACCGCGTAGCTTACGACGGCAACAAGATTACTATCTATCCTGACGCTGAGACGGGTGAGTTCTACGCCGACCTCATCCCTGAGAAGTATAAGATTAATGTTGTTGTGCCTGGCCATGACAATATCCCTGGCAGTGGCGAGGACCTCAACCTGAGCAACGAGTTTGCAAAGCAGAGCGAGGTGAATGCTTATGTCGACTCTATCTCTACGCAGGGCAAGTATGTCAACTGCAGCGACACCGTACACTACAACAAGAAGCAGCAGTTCATCAAGCGCTACACTCCGTCAATCATCGTGAAGGAGAAGGTGAAGGGTAAACTTCAGGATTTCTTCGGAAAGGAAGAACTCAGCATTGCTACCCTCGACCAGACAAAGACTATAAAGGTAAAGACATACAATCCTGACAATGCTGCACAGCCGTACACACTCGGCGTGCCGGTGTATGAGCAGGGACAATACGTCACTTATCACATCACCACAGCTGAGGTGTACGAATATAAGGATAAGGACGGCAGACGTAAGGATGGCGTTAAGGAAGACATCGTGCCAACGCCTGAGGCTAAACTGTCATTCAGTAGAGGCGACATTGCGTACGGAACGCAAGAAGATATCACTACCGACGAGAATGGTGAGGCAGAATGGACATTCCAGGTGAACAACCCCGAAATGACATCTGCCCTGCGCTCAGCCGCTATGGATATGACCTACAGCGAAAACAGCCAAAGCACATCTTCTACTACAATCAACTGGAAGGGTGGCTTTGACGGCAAGGGCAATACAAAGGCTATTGTTATTGGAGCCAAGACTTTGGGATCGGACTTCGTAACGAACGGACCGGACAAGGTGCTCTTCGTGCTACGCGACCCACCGGGAAGCAACTCTTATGCTTACCTTGAGAAGGGCGTAAGCGTTACTTCTACGAGCACCTATGAGGGAAATGTCACAAACGAGGCAGTACTGAACAACGAGGCTAAGCTTGGTGCCAAGGTCATCACCTTCACGGGTCTTGGTGCCGGTGTTGTGAACGAGAGCGATGTGGAGAACGAATTATCATTCGGCGCTTCTCACAGTGAGACAATCGGTGGTACCGACTCTGACACTAAGACGATGACTACTACCACACGCTTCGAGACAAGCAGCGACCCGCAGTATGTGGGAAGCGACGGCGACCTCTTTGTAGGATATTCTACTAATATAGGCGTGGGCAAGACCGAGAACATCGCCGTTACTACACGTGAGATGTATCAGGCCAATCCTTCGGAATACGAACTGTTCGGCAGCGTTACTCCCGAAAACAGTGAATATCTGCTTGTGAAGACTACTGGTCTGGGGCTCTCGCAGAAGTATGGCACTATGTTCACCTATCCGCAGGTGCACATCGAGCAGGTGCTGCTGCCTAAACTTGAGGATGTGCGCAACAAGTTGCTGCATCAGCAGGCTGAAGGTGTCGACTTCCAGGCTATGGCTGACAATACCAAACTCCCTGTATACGTCTCGAAGTTGGCAGCAGACGACCCTAACTTCGGCAAGAGCAACAACGACAAGGCGTTTAAGGGAGCGAAAGCAGACGACCCGATTGACGGACCAAGCTATAAGATCTACACTCCGGCAGGACAGGTGCTGAAGGAGGATACTATCATGTTCCTCAATCAGTCGATTGACAACTGGAAGAAGCAGCTTCGCAATAACGAGGAGCAGAAGGTGAAGGCAGAACTCATGCAGAACCATTCGTTCCAGGGCGGTGCCTCATACGAATATTCGGAGGAGTATGAAGTGGAACGTTCGGAGACTCAACGCTTCTCTATCTTGATTGGCGCTCAGTTCACCGCCAGCCTCGGATGGGAACTCAACGGCACTGGTATGGTGCTCTCTGTAGACGAAAGCCTGACCACCGAACACGGCGGCGAGTTCTCAACTGAGGAGACAGCACGCCACTGCAAGGGCTATGTGCTCGCAGAGGAAGGCTCTGACTATATCTCTGTAGACGTTTGCCGTGAGGCAGGATATAAGAATGGCGACCAGTACATCAAGTACAAGGACATGAAGAACGAGGAGGGACAGACCTTCTCTACATTCATCTTCAAGACACGTGGCGGTGCTACGTCGTGTCCTTACGAGGGCGAATACAAGACCAAGTATTACGAGCCGGGGCAGCACGTGATTGATGAAGCGACGGTACAGATGGAGGTGCCGGAGATAACGGTGGAGAAGGACTTCATCGAGAACGTTCCTTCTGGCAAGTCGGCTTACTTCACGCTCTATCTGCGCAACAACTCTGAGTCGCAGGATGACAACTGGTATAACCTTGTCATCGACGACAGCAGCAATCCGAACGGAGCACAGCTGCTCATCGACGGTGCACCGATAGGCAACGGCAGAGCACTGCTCGTGCCGGCAGGCGGAACGCTGACGAAGACGTTAGAGGTGCGCAAGGGTTCGGTGATGAACTACGACAATCTGCGACTGATGCTGCAGTCGCAGTGTCAGTGCGACCCGACCGACTTCCAGGGCGACATCTACGACGACGTGACGTTCAGCGTACACTTCACTCCTTCGGCTACAGACGTGAAGCTGAAGAAGCCGACGGACAACTGGACGTACAACACGAAGCTGCCAACAGCGGAGGTGAACGGCGTGCAGAAGCATTACATGGACGTGGTGATTGACGGCTTCGACGTGAACTACGACAACTTCCATCGCATCATGCTTCAGTATAAGCCGTCGTCGGGCAGCGACAACGACTGGACGACGCTCATGAGCTACTATAACGACCAGACTCTCTACGACCAGGCTGTGCAGAACGGCATGAACGCGGAGATGATAAAGGCAGCGGATGCGGGCACGATAAAGTATCGCTGGTTTATGGACGATCAGCAGGATCAGCGCTACGACCTGCGCACCGTAGGTACGAGCATGATAAACAACGCGGAGGTGTACAACTATTCTGCCGTACATACGGGTATAAAGGATATGTACAACCCGCGCCTCTTCGGCAGTGCGCAGCCGGCGAACGGCATTCTCACCGTGAACGACGAGGTGAAGCTGACGTTCAACGAGTCGATAGCCGACGGACTGCTCACCGACAACAACTTCTCGGTAACAGGCATACGCAACGGCGCACAGACCGACCATAGCGTGAGCGTACGTCTTGACGGAAAGAACGACGAACTCGTGTCTGAATTCCAGCGCAACTGGAGCGGCAAGAACCTCACGATAGAGATGTGGACCCTCGCCGACAAACCGCAGGACGCAGTGCTCTTCAGTCAGGGCAACGCCAACAGTGCGATTGAACTTGCAACGACGAGCGACAACCGCTTGAAGGTGAAGGTGGCTGACAAGACCATCGTCAGCGACAAGGCGTTCGACTACGAGCAGGGCACATGGGCACACGTGGCTCTCGTATATAATAATGAAGGAACCGTGTCGGCTTACTACAACTACGAGCAGCTTATCAGTGCAGCTGAGGTGGGCGAGTATAACGGCGAGGGCACTTATGTGTTCGGAGCCAGCGTAGACGGAAACGGACACTTCGCAGGCAAGATGCACGGTGCACGCATCTGGGACAAGGTGCTGACACCGGCACGTCTACAGACCAACTCGCTGACGATGCTCTCTGGCGCAGAAAGCAATCTCATCGTCTACTATCCGATGTCGGAGGCTAAGGGCGACGTGCTTGCAGACAAGGCACACGGCGCAAACCTCGAGATGAGAGGCGGCGAATGGGCTAATCCGGAAGGACGCGCAGCTGCGCTCAACGGCAAGGACCAGTACCTGAAACTCTCTTCGGGCAGTTCGTGTGTGGTAGACAACACTATGGACTACACGATAGAGACATGGTTCAAGGCAGACGCAGCACAGCAGACGGCTACCATCATCTCTAACGGACGCGGCGACGGCGAGGATATGGGCGGTTCGCTCAATCTCTTCGCACTCAATCTGGAGGAAGGCCAACTGGTGTTCCACAACAACGGTGTGCGTGTGGCGTGCGACGGTAGCTACGCCGACAACGACTGGCACCACGTGGCTGTGGCGGTGAACCGCACAAGCGGACGCGGACAGATATACGTGGACGGCAAGCTCAACACTTACTTCGAAGCAGCTGACCTCGGTGGCATAGCAGCGGCTTACATACATCTCGGCGCACGTGTATGGACTTCTGCCGACAACCTGCAGCAGGAGAAGGTAGACAACTTCTTCAAGGGCGAGATTGACGAGGTGCGCGTATGGAACCTCTATAAGAGTGAGACGCTCGTGGAGAACGGCAACAGCAACCGACTTGACGGTGCGGAGAAGGGACTCCTGGCTTACTATCCGTTTGAGACATACACGGAATGGCAGGGCGTGAAGGAACTGCAGTTCTCTCTGAAAGACCAGAGGCAGCAGGCTGACCCGACGCAGCAGGTGGCTGACGCAGTGGTGGTAGGCGGCGACGTCGAGACCAAGACCTCTGCACCGGTCAAGGCTAAGGGTCCGGAGAGCAAGTTGCTCTACGACTTCGTGGTGAACAACGACGCGCTCATCATCACTCTGAAGGAGCCTTACGAGCGCATAGAGAAGACTATCGTGAAGTTCACGGTGGACGGCGTGCGCGACAAGAACGGCAACGAGATTCTCTCGCCGATAACGTGGAGCGCATACATCGACCGCAACCAGCTGAAGTGGAGCGACAACGCTCTCACCGTGGTGAAGAAGCTCAACGAGGAGAAGACCATCAGGGTGAAGGCACTCAACAAGGGCGGCTCGATAGAACACTTCACCGTAGAGAACCTTCCTTCATGGCTCGAGGCAGAACCGGCAAGCGGCACCATCGACCCGACAGCGTCTGAGGACATCGTGCTGACTATCGACCCGAGTCTGAACATCGGCACATACGACGAGACTCTCTATCTGCGTGGCGACAACAACGTAGTGGAGGCTCTGCAGCTGAAGGTGAAGGTAGAGGGCGAGAAACCGGAATGGACTGTCAATCCGGCTGACTTCAAGTACAACATGTCTGTCTTCGGTAAGCTGTATATCAATAAGGTGTACTCTTCTGACGACGAGGATATGCTCGCTGCGTTCAGCGGCGGAAAGTGCGTAGGCGTATGCAACAACCGCTACAACAAGCAGAACGATATGTACTACGCCATGCTCACGGTCTACTCTAACGACGTAAGCAGCGACAACCTCGAGTTCCGCATCTGGGACGCAAGCACCGGACAGACCTACATAGCCGAGAGCGAGAAACCGATAGGCTTCGAGAACAATGCCGTAGTGGGCAGTCCGTCGCAGCCAGTGCTGTTCACGGCGAAGGACTATCGTGTGCAGAACATCACGCTGAACGAGGGATGGACGTGGATATCAACGAACATAGCATCCGACAAGCTCACCGATCTCAACAAGCTGCTTGCCGACGGCAAGTGGACATCAGACGACCAGGTGAAGAGTGAGCAGTACGGCTTCGCATCGTGGACAAAGCGCAACGGATGGATGGGACAGCTAACCGCCATCGACAACGACCAGATGTATCTCGTGCATAGCTCTAAGCCGCAGACCCTGAACATATCAGGAGCGGCTGTTGACCCCACCTCGCACAAACTCACCATACGCGGAGCAAAAGCAGACGGCACAGCGCGCTGGAACTACATCTCGTATCTGCCTTCGGACAACTTCACGCTGAAGGAGGCTCTCGCCGGCTACGACGCCAAGGAAGGCGACATTGTGAAGTCGCAGACGCAGGTGGCTATGTACAGCGGCAATCTGGGATGGATAGGCAGTCTTACATACATGGAGAACGGCAAGGGCTATATGCTTCAACGCCAGTCGCAGGACGATGCTCAGCTGCAGTATCCGTCGAAGACTTCCGTAGGACGCAAGGCTAAGGCTGCTATGGCAGCTGCCAAGAACGCTGACGGCACAAACGCTTACTTCCCGTATTCAGCCAATATGACGGCTGTAGTGGAGGTTGAAGGCGTAAGTCTGCAGCAGGGCGACCGCCTCGTAAGCTACGTAGGGGGCGAGCCACGCGGCTATGCCGAGGGTATAACCCTGCCCGACGGCAGAACCATCTTCATGCTCGCTATCGGTGGCGACAAGCCAGAGGCTGTGGACGTGACGATAGAGCGCGGTGGCGACATCATCGCCAAGGCCCCGAGTGTCATCAGCTATGCTGCCAACAGCAATGTCGGCACCATCAATGAACCGATGCACATCAGTTTCCTCGGCACAGATGGCGGACTATATGTATATCCGTCGCCGTTCTACTCGCAGCTGAAGATACGCGCCATGGTAGACCGCGATGCCTACGCCGATGTCTACGTGACAGATATGAGCGGTAAGCGTGTCGTGGCATGGAACGACTGCAACGCAGGCGGCAATGTGGACATCACATGGAACGCCGGCAACACGGTTCCGGCTGGTGTGTATATCGTCAGCATCACCGTAGACGGCAACGTCTACTCGATGAAGGCGATCAAGAAGTAAAATTAAAAAACAGAAACGATATGAAATATATAAAGTATTCATTGCTTGCCGCATTGGGTTTCCTCTTCGTACAATGCACCGAGGAAGGCGACAAGACCTATCCGCAACAACCCGCTCCCCAGTGGAGCGTGGTTGAGGAGGACTTCGTAAGCGAGGCTCCGGCGTGGCAAGTGGCAGCGGTCGCTCCGACTTCCGCCCCAGGGTGGCGAGCCGACTTCAGCAGCAATGCTGAAGCACCGTTTTGGGCTGATCCCGACAAGAGTGTTTATCCGATGAGCATGACTGCCGTAGTGCGCCTATCGCCGGTGCTCGAAACCCTCGCCGCCGACGGCGACATGATGGCTGCCTTCATTGGCGGCGAGTGTCGTGGTGTGGCGAAAAAGGTGATGAACGATGGCGTGCGCCTCTTCTTCATCCACGTGAAGGCACCGTCGAACGAGAATGGCGATGTGGAGCTGCGTTATTACAGTGCTGCTGCCAAGCGCATGTATGTCTCCGTAGCATCCGATGTGAAGTATGAGGTAGACAAGATTTACGGCACAGCCGATGCTCCGGCCTGTCCCGACTTCGAGCAGTCGGGCCCCTTCCCCGTACCGACTAAGGCATGGGTGAAGGTAGCGAAGGACAGACTGCCCTTCGCTATAGCCCCAGGCGATGAGCTGCAGGCGTTTGTAGGCGACGAGTGTCGCGGCATAAAGCACGTAGAGAGCGAGGCGGATATGCTCTACTGCTATGACATCCTCGGACGTGCCGAGGGCGAGCAGGTGATGTTCCGCTACTACAGTGCAGAGAAGAAGCAAGTGTTTGTATCGGAGCAGACCTTCGCCGTAGGCAAGCGCGGATCGGTGGTCGGAGCAGCCGAGCAGCCACTGTCGCTCAGCTTCGTGCCGCAGGGCAGCATGACCGCCTACCTCACCCTCGATGCCCTCACAGCTGGCTATGCCGACAAGATGGGTGACCGATTGGCGGCATTCATAGGCAACGTGTGCGTCGGCGTGGGCGAACTCGTGGGCGAGCAGAACGGCAGACCAGTGTACAAGGTGGTGGTCAGCGGCATTGGTTCGCAGGCGGCAGCAGTAGACATACGCTATTACAGCCATCGCAACAGCTACGTGTTTGAGGCTCCCGCATGTCTCGCCTTCGCCGACGGCAAGGTGGAAGCATCGCCCGAGCAGCCGCTCACGGTGCCTCTCGTTGTTGACGGCAAGCATCCGCTCAAGATGACGGCTGTCGTAGCCTTACCTCAGAACATAGTGCGTCAGGCAACGGCAGACGACCTGATGGCTGCCTTCGTTGGCGCACAGTGTCGCGGCATGGCAAAAGCAGAACAGGCGGAGAACGGCGAGTATGTCTTCCGCATGGAGATAAACGGCAGCATGGGAGCGGAGGAACCTGTGACACTGAAGTATTACTCAACACGCAACAAGTATCTCTATCAGGCCCCCTCGGTGTTCACCTTTGCCCCTGGCGCAAGCTATGGCACAGTCAGCGAGCCCGGCAGACCTGCTTTCCTCATTGTCGAATAAACTAAAAACTGTCTGTATATATGAATAAGAAAACTATAATAAGTTTGGTGCTGGGGTGCATATCTGTGCTCCCGGCATCAGCACAGAACGGATGGTTTGTTGAGGCAGGTGGAGGTGTGCAGACTATCTTCTCAAGCGATGCCGGTAAGCTGCACTTCGGCAAACGTCTCACACCTTCATACCGCATCGGCGTGGGCAAGTGGATTACTCCGGCTTACGCCCTGCGTCTGCAGGTTGGAGGCTATGCGCTCAACGGTATGTCCACATCCGAAGGACTCTATCTGCGCGATCCGCAGACCAATGGCTTGGTGTATGGATCTCACGACCCGGTCATCGACAATGTGACGGTAAACCCCGACGGCACCTATCGCCACTATCTACGTTATGTCAACGCCCATGTCGACTTCATAATGAGTCTCTCGCGTCTGCTCTTTCACAATCAAAGCAAGTTTGACGTGCTTCCAGCTGTAGGATTTGGCTACGCTCATGCCTTCGCCTATCGCGGCACGGCGAACACCAACTCGCTCACAGCTAACTTCTCTGTCGCTGCCAAGTACAGCGTGCTGAAGTGTATGGATGTCAACCTTGAGATTGCTTCGGCTCTCATGCCCGATCATTTCGACGGACGCATCACAGGCAGAAAGTACGAGCCAACGCTCGGTGCAACGCTCGGACTGACCTATCGCTTCAACGCCTCAAAGCCATACGTCAGGAAGGAGCGCAGTAAGAAGTATCGTCGTGAAGCTGTGGTCGACACGGTGTATATGGTGGAGAGGGTAGTGGAGCGCCCCGTTATCACGGAGCGTATCGTAGAGAAGCCCATTGCGAAGAAGCAGGAACCATTCCGTCTTGCCTCTATTAGCTTTGCTTACGCTTCTGCCAAGCCGGCGAAGAAGCAGGACATAGTGTTTGAGAACATCGTAGAATATCTCAAGCAGCACCCTTCTGCACGCATCCGTTTGGACGGTTATGCCGACAAAGCCACTGGCAATGCGCGAACAAATCTGATGCTATCTATTCGCCGCACCGACAGCGTGCGTAATATCCTCATAGAGCGTTACGACATCGCTCCCTCACGTATCGATGCCCAAGGTATCGGCTGCAATGCGCAGCCGTATGAGAAGAACGAACATAATCGTGTGGTGATTGTTACGGCACTGCCCGAGTGATGTGTATTAAGTAAAATTAGAAAGGAGAGTCTGTACAGGCTCTCCTTTTTTATAATGTATGTCATTAGTGTCGGTGGTATTATACAGCCTATCGATACATCAAAATCAATAGCACAGAAGATAGCTGAAAGTCTTGCTACAAGAGATATCAAAGACCCTAACAACCGCCCCAATGTCAGGCGCAGACAGTATAGATTATTAAGCTTGAAACCCCTCAGATTTTTGCACTTCTATTGATAACTTGCCTGAAAGAAAAAAATTAGCAAACTTTCTTCTTGCGCTTACAATAGCGTTCGCATTGGGCACAGATATCATATCCCAGCATGGCACCCAGAATG
>DAVZJL010000062.1:0-14848 GCA_052272805.1 Prevotella sp.
GAGCTGCAGGCACTTGTACCCTGGTATTCTCATTGAAGTTAGAATTTCCCATAAATATAGATTTAGTCAAAGTTAATTATTTCACTTACACTGACATTCAGCAACTCTGAAATTCGCTTCAGTGTTGCCAAATCAGGCTGTGTCGTATTGGTACACCATTTTGAAACAGTAGTTTGATTAACCCCCAACTGTTCCGCCAGCCATTTATTGGTCTTTTTATTCTTTACCAATACAAGTTTTAATTGATTCAGTTCTTCCATACAGTCAACATATTGCTTATAATGCAAAACTATAGATTTTTAGCGAGAAACTATATTGTTCAATTCAACCTTTAACAAGATATAACTTTTTACATATCTTATCTTTGCAATTCTTGTATTGTCTTCGATTTATATAAAATCCTTACGCTCACAAATGTAAATAAATTTCCATTTGTTTCGCTTAATCGGATTTTTACACTAACTTTTGATAAGTTAGGCTGCATCTCAACAATAAAAATAAATGCATTTATTTTGTATTGTCTTCGATTTGCACTAACTTTGCAGCGTAAACTCTCAAGTCTATTAATATTCAATCAAATAATAACTAAAACAAACAAAAATGAAACTCAATCGTTTAATTCTTGCGGCTGTGGCGGCACTCTTCGTACAGAGCAGCTACGCACAGCAGCCGTACGGTGGTTGTTGGCACCCGGACGACATCAAGAACTGGTCGCCGGAGACCGACAAGGACGCTAAGTTCAACCGTTCGCGTGTGCCATTGGCAAAGCGTTTCAAGGAGCCTCAGCTGATGAAGGCTAATAGTCAGCAGTACTATGAAGGTCAGATTTGCAACGCTCCAATCCTTTTCCCTACATGTTCTATGTGTCCGTCGCAGGGTGCATATAACTTCCTGGGCTATCAGCCTACCTACTGGCAGTATATGGACAAGCTCGTTTACTGGGCAGGTTCGGCTTCAGAGGGTATCATCATCCCACCGCCAGCTGGTTCTATCGACGCTGCTCACCAGAGCGGTGTGAAGGTGCTGGGTCAGGTGTTCTTCCCACCGTATGCTTACGGTGGCAACCAGGCATGGGTGCGCCAGATGCTTACCAAGGAGAACGGCGTGTATATCTATGCTAAGAAGCTCTACGAGATTGCTAAGTACATCGGCTTCGACGGATGGTTCATCAACGAGGAGTCTGGTGGCGGTACCTATTCAGAGTGGGTTGGCTTCATTCAGGAGTTTAATAAGGTGGCTGACGCTAACGGCGACACACAGATGGAGATTCAGTGGTACAACGCTTCTTCCTCTCCGAATGTTACAATCCTGAAGTCGCACAAGAACACATCGCAGTTCCTCGAGTACGGCTCTCCGGGCGACTATCGCAGCTATGCAAGCCAGCTCGGCTGCACAGAGGCGGAGACCTTCTCTAAGATTTACGGTGGTGTGCAGGTGGCAGCCAGCGGACACACCGGTTTCGAAAGCTCACTCAATAGAGCAATGCCTATCAGCGGACACGTCGGCTCGCTCGACCTCTTCTGTCCTGAGGAGAAGACATGGAAGGATAACGTGCGCAATTTGCTCGGCAAGAACGAAACCGGTCCTGACGCATACAACGCTATCACACGCACTTTCCAAAACGAGATGGAGATGTGGACAAACTATGCTGGCGACCCAACCGTTACAAATGACGCTTGGTCAGGCATCTCTGGCCACGTGTTGGAGCGTTCGGTTATCAACTCTATGCCGTTCACAACATCGTTCTGCGTAGGTGTTGGTAAGCACCGCTTCGTAGAGGGTGAGGTGAAGGCTTCGCAGGACTGGTACCACTCTGGCGTGCAGAGCATCATGCCTACATGGCGCTACTGGATTGAGAATAAAGACAAGGCTACAATTGAAATCAACTGGGAGGACGCTTGGAACTTCGGTTCGAGCCTTAAGCTGAAGGGTAACAACGGCTTCACCGGCGACCACCTCTGGCGTCTGTACAAGACTCAGCTCGCTGTGAACGGCGGTGGCACTCTCCGTCTTGTATACAAGTCGAACAACACGGATAAGGCATCGCTCGAACTTAAGCTCTCTACAACAAGTTCTGTAAACCCGGATGTCACTCTCTCTAACCCGACCACCACTACAAAGAACGGTTGGACAATAGCTGAGTACGACCTCTCTTCGCTCAACGGCAAGACAATCTACATGATTGCGCTTAACGTGAAGGCGAAGTTCACAATCTACGATTATGAGCTCTCGCTCGGCGAACTCTCTGTTCTGCCCACCAACTATGCTCCCGAGGCTGTCGAGGTGAAGAACCTCGCTTCTACAAGTGTACTGGGCAACGTGCAGGGCGACGCTCGTCTCACATGGGACTTCGACTATACAGCCGACTTCGACCACTTCGATATCTATAAGGAGAACGAGGACGGCACACGGACAATGGTTGGACAGACTCGCGACGAGGCGTTCTACGTTCCTACATTCCAGCGCAAGAACAACGAAGCTTACGTTAAGTTCATCGTTACTCCGGTTATGAAGGATATGCGCCAGCAGAAGGGCAAGACCATCGTGCTCGACTTCCCACGACCTACAGCTCCGGTGGTTTCGTTCACTATCAGCAACAGCTACCTGAAGGTGGGCGAGAGTGCTACTATCACAGCTAACGGCACTGGTTCACCTACTGCTTTCAAGTGGACTCTCCCTGAGGGATTGAAACTTGCTGATGGCTCTTCACTCACCGACCAGACTATCACAGTAGTTGCGCAGAAGGTGGGCAAGCAGCGTGTTACTGTTGAGGTGACTAACGCTATCGGCACATCTACAACCACAAGCAACATCCTCGACGTAATGACCGAAGAGGAATACAAGAAGATTTACAACGTGGTTTACCAGAAGAAGGTGCTCGGCTACAGCGGCTCTACCAACTACCAGGAGGTGCCGGATAAGATTATCGACGGTGTGACCAATCCTTATTCTGTAAGCGACAAGTGGTGTAACGTGAGTGCTGACAACTGGGTGACATTCGACCTCCAGAGCGTATATCGCATCTATAGCTTCAAGATTTTCGATGGCAACGCAGGTCCGGAGTCAGGCGTAGACCAAATCGATTCTTACCAGATTCTGCTCTCTGAGGACAACGTACACTGGACAACAGTAGTCGACACATACAACCGTCAGAGCGAGAGCATCAAGACCGACCACATCGCTCCTATGCGCGCACGTTACGTGAAGCTCGTTCCGCACGTCAACGGCATCCTCCGCATCTGGGAGTTTGAGGTTTACGGCAAGAAGGACAATAGCATGAAGCTCTCTACATTGACAAACAATGTTACGATAAATGCTGGTGAGTCGTATAATATCAATGTGGCTTACGATTTGGGCGAGGGAGCCACGAAGGCAGACAACTTCGAGTGTGTTGCTACAAGCAAGAACGGCAACGTGACTATCGGCACAATCAAGGAGAACGTGAAGAAGAACACGTTCGTCATTCCTGTAACTGCTAAGCAGCGCATGGGTGACGATGTTGTTACTATCCGCGTCGTGAATGGTGACGACTACGAGGAGATTGCTGTACAGGTTGAGGTTGACGCTACTACACAGCCTAACGTGCTCAAGGGCAAGACGGCTGAGGTGCGCCACTATGAGAACGACTACTCTTACGAGGCAACTTTCAAGAAGTATGACATCAGCGGTCTTACCGATGATAACAAGACAGACGAGGCTCTCGGCGAGATCGAGGCGCCTTCTACACACCGCGACGACGTATGGGTGATCTTCACCGCTCCGGAAGGCAAGCAGTGGGACCTCGCAAAGGTTGTTGTGAACATTCCGAACAAGAACTACGCAAAGAACGACAACAACGAGATGAACTACGTCAACAAGGACGTGAAGATTGCTGTAGGCGACGACCTCACACGCATGAGCACAGAGAAGACTTTCTCTGGCTTGAAGGAGGTTTCTGAGCTTAGCTACATCTTCCCGGAGAGCGTGAAGACAAAGTATCTCGCTGTCATCTGCAACCTCTACGTTTACTCTTATCCATCGCTTGCTGAGGTTTCTGCTTACGAGCAGTTCGCAGATCCGACTGCCATCAACGACGCTACTGTACAGAACGTTGTTAAGGGCATCTACACCGTTAACGGCACCAAACTCAACGCTCTGCAGAAGGGCTTGAACATCGTGAAGTTCGCTGACGGCACTGTGCAGAAAGTGCTCGTTAAGTAAATTATTAATTATTAATTAGTAATTATAAATCGGCTACGGCTATCGGAAGTGTAAAAGCTTCCCGATAGCCGTTTTTCGTATCCTTAAATGTAAAAAATACAACACAAAAGCAAATTAGTTTAGCAAATGCTTGGTGGGTTGACTTTTATGATATATATTTGCAAACAAATTGTTAAAGTGAAATTATTACAACCGCTAAAAACCACCATAACATGAGTAAAGACAATGTATTATATAGAGTGTGCCACTTCTATGTTGAAGGTTTTCGCAGTATGACTCTTGGCAAGGTCTTGTGGACAGTTATCCTCATAAAACTGTTTGTTATATTCTTTGTGCTGAAGCTGTTCTTCTTCCCCAACGTGCTTGACCAGAAGTCGAATGGTGACAAAGCATCATATGTTGCAGGGGAGTTGACGGGCGATAGGGTGGACAGATAGCCACTCGCATCGGTCGACGCAGATGCCCGTATCGGTCGACGCAGATGTCCGCATCGGTCGACGCAGATGTCCGTATCGGTCGACGCAGATGTCCGTATCGGTCGACGCAGATGTCCGCAACGGTCGACGCAGATGGTAGATGTATAAGTTCTGTAGCCCGAAAGAAACTAAATATAAACCTAATCAATAATAAAAAGACATCAAAAAATGACACATCTCTTGACAGTAGACCCTACACTTATCGACTGGTCGCGTGCGCAGTTCGCACTCACAGCCATATATCATTGGCTGTTCGTACCGCTCACACTGGGTCTTGCCCTCATCATGGGCATCATGGAAACGTGCTATTATCGCACTGGTAAGCAATTCTGGAAGGACACAGCCATCTTCTGGCAGCGACTGTTCGGCGTGAACTTCGCCATGGGCGTTGCTACGGGCATCATCCTCGAATTCGAGTTTGGCACCAACTGGAGCAACTACTCGTGGTTCGTGGGCGACATCTTCGGTGCACCACTCGCCATTGAGGGCATCGTGGCGTTCTTCATGGAGAGCACCTTCGTCGCCGTGATGTACTTCGGCTGGCAGAAGGTGTCGCGCGGTTTCCACTTAGCATCGACGTGGCTCACCGGACTCGGTGCAACCATCTCTGCTTGGTGGATCTTGGTGGCTAATGCGTGGATGCAGTACCCCGTGGGCTGCGAGTTCAACCCCGACACCGTGCGCAACGAGATGATGAGCTTCATGGATGTAGCACTCTCACCGTTCGCCGTGGATAAGTTCTTCCATACCGTCACCTCTACTTGGGTGATTGGTGCCGTGTTCGTGTGTGCCGTGAGCTGCTGGTATCTGCTGAAGCGACGCGAGCAGGAGATGGCACGCCAGAGCATCAAGATAGCGAGCATCGTGGGCATAGTGGCTTCGGTGCTTACTATGGCGACGGGCGACTTCTCTGCCGTGAAGGTGGCTGAGAAACAGCCTATGAAACTCGCTGCTATGGAGGCTCTGTACGACGGAGGCGAAGGCGTTTCGCTAACAGCGGTTGCAGCTGTCAATCCGTTCGAGCAGCCCGACTACGCCAAGGGTGGGGAGGCTCCGCTGCGCATCGCCATACCCAACGGACTCTCGCTGCTTGCTACGCATAAGGCAGACGGATATGTACCTGGCGTGAACGACCTGCTCAACGGCTACACACGTGCCGACGGCACACGTGAGCTCTCGGCTGAGGAGAAGATGGAGCGCGGACGCAAGGCGATTGCTGCGCTTGCCGAATACCGCAAGCTGAAGGCTGCGGATGCCAACGACGCGCGCTTGCCAGAACTTGCTGAGCAGCTGAAGCAGGACATGCCTTACTTCGGCTACGGCTACATCAAGGATCGTGCAGAGTTGGTGCCGTATATCCCCATCAACTTCTACGCCTTCCGTGTGATGGTAGGCGTGGGCACGCTGCTGATGCTCTTCTTCCTCGTCATCGGCCACATAGCATGGCGCAAGGATATCACCTCGAAATATCGCTGGCTCTACGTGGCAGCACTGGTTATGCTTCCGCTCACGTACCTGGCGAGCGAAGCCGGATGGATAGTAGCCGAGCTTGGCAGACAGCCGTGGGCTATTCAGGATATGCTGCCAACGGTGGCTGCAGTTTCCGATATTAAGTCGGGCAGTGTGGCGTTCACGTTCTTCCTCTTCCTCGTGCTCTTCACGGTGCTACTTGTGGCAGAGGTGAGCATCATGTGCCGCGTGATACGCAACTATAACGCCGAGAAGCAGCAGACTTCAACAGACAACACTTATGTTTAACTATTCATATAACACTTTTTTATGACATACGAATTTTTGCAACAATATTGGTGGTTCATCGTCTCGCTGCTTGGGGCGTTGCTCGTGTTCCTGCTCTTTGTGCAGGGTGCTAACTCTATGGTGCATAGCATAGGCAGAACGGAAGATGGGCAGCGCAAGGTGCTCGAGTCGACCGGCAGAAAGTGGGAGATAACGTTCACCACGCTCGTCACCTTCGGCGGTGCCTTCTTCGCCTCGTTCCCGTTGTTCTATAGTACGAGCTTCGGCGGAGCGTATTGGCTCTGGATGATAATCCTCTTCTCGTTCGTGCTGCAAGCCGTGAGCTACGAGTTTCAGCTGAAGAAGGGCAATCTGCTCGGCACACGCACCTATCGTTGGTTTCTTGTGCTGAACGGTGTCGTGGGTCCGTTGTTGCTCGGCGGAGCTGTGGCTACGTTCTTTGATGGTTCCAACTTCCTCGTTGAGAAAGCATCGCTGACGGATATCGGTGCGCCCGTTATCAGCCGTTGGGCTAACGCTTCGGCAGGACTCGACGCGCTGCTCGACCCGTGGAACCTTGTGTTCGGACTCGCCGTTATGTTCCTTGCACGTATGCTCGGCGCACTATACATAATAAATAATGTGGAGGATGAGGACATCCGTTCGCGTGCCAGTGTGCGCCTTGTCGGCAGCACCGTGCCGTTCCTTGTGTTCTTCCTCGCTTTCTTTGTGCGTCTGTTGCTGAAGGACGGTTACGCTGTGGATGCGCAGGGTGTGGTGTTCATGGAGCCTCTGAAGTATCTGCACAACTTCCTCGCCATGCCACTGTTGGCGGTGCTCACGCTCGTGGGCGTGGTGCTCTTGCTCTATGGAGTAGGGCGCACCATTTTCAGCAACTCCTATGTGAAGGGTATCTGGCCGGCAGGCATCGGTGTGGTCATGGTGGTGCTCTCGCTTCTGCTTATCGCCGGTCTTGGTGGCACAGCCTATTATCCCTCTAACACCGATTTGCAAAGCTCGCTCACCATCGCCAACAGTTGCAGCAGCGAGTTCACCCTGCGCACCATGTTCTATGTGTCGCTTCTCGTGCCATTCGTGTTCGCGTATATTGCATACGTGTGGCGTGTGATGGACAGAAAGTAATATTAGGAGGCTACGGCATTCTTGCCGTAGCCTTTTTGCATGGTTGCCTTGCCGTAGCCTTTTTGTATGGCTGCGCTTGTCGTATTTTTATATGGCTGTAAAACAATAAAAATGAAATTGTTTAGTAGTGTTTCATTTTTTTGCTGTAACTTTGCACAACTAACATTGCTGCATTATGTTATGCTATACAATGCAGACTCTCTAAGATAAAAACCAATCTATAATAAAATGAATACAAAACTATCATTCCGACTGCAATGGTCGAAGCGAGCAATGGCACTTGTCGTTGTTGCTGCTCCTTTACAGTGGGCGTTTGCTTCGCAGGCAGAAAGTGCGCTGCGCACTCCCGTTGCGACTCAAACCGCTACTGTTGTAGCGCAGAGCGACAAGACACATAGCGTGAAGGGTCGTGTGTTTGACGAACTTGGCGAGCCGCTTATCGGTGCAACAATCTCCGTTGAAGACACTAACGTAAAAACAGTTACAGACATTGATGGCAACTTCTCAATCAGTACACAGAATGCTCCAGCCTCTACAATGCTCCGTATCTCGTATATGGGCTACAAGGACAAGGTGGTGAGCGGTGCTGCCAACCTGAATGTCACTATGCAGCTCGACCAGCAGTCGATCGACGAGGTGGTCGTAACGGCTCTCGGTATCAAGCGCGAGAAGAAGATGCTTGGCTACTCGGTGCAGGAGGTGAAGGCAGACAAACTCAACGTAACCGGCGACCCGTCTGTAGTGGGCGCATTGGATGGCAAGGTGGCAGGTCTGCAGATGAACACCGCAAGCACCGGCTTGGGCGGATCGACAAAGATAACCATTCGTGGCAACTCTTCATTGACAGATAACAACCAGCCGCTTTGGATTGTGGACGGCGTACCGTTCACCGACGACCAGACTTCTTCGGCTTCTACATATGGCGGCTACGATCGTGGCGGAACATCATTCGACATCAATCCTGAGGACATCGAGTCGATTTCTGTGCTGAAGGGTCCGAACGCTGCTGCGCTCTACGGCTCGCGTGCCGGCAACGGTGTAATCCTCGTCACTACAAAACGAGGCTCGCACAAGCAGGGCTTCGGCGTATCGTATAGCGGCAACTTCACATGGAGCCAGGCTGCTGAGACTCTGAAGATGCAGAAGCTCTATGGTCAAGGTTCGCAGGGTCAGTTCCTCTTCAACGAGGACGAGAACGGTAACAAGACAACCATGACGGGCGAACTGGCGTTCGGTCCGCGCTTCGACGGCTCGATGCAGACCAACTGGCTCGGTGAGAAGGCTCCCTACTCATACACCGGCGACCGTCTGAAGGACTACTTCCGCACGGGTTTCTCGCAGGCACACACCGTGGCTGTAGGCACATCGTCAGAGAAGTCGCACTTCCGCCTCTCTGTAGGCTACAACGGCAACGACGGCTTATTCCAGAACGAGTCGCTCAACAAGATTAACGTCGATCTCAACGCCGGTGCTACCGTGAACCAGTGGCTCTCGCTCGACGGCAAGATTTCGGTGTCTAACACCAAGGCAGAGAACCGTCCGTACACCGGTCTGAATGGTGAGGTGGCTCAGCTGCTCCTCATGCCGGGCAACGTTTCGCTGCGCGACTTGAAAGAGAACTATACATCGCCCAATCAGCTGCACCGCAACTGGTTCGGTCCCGACCAGCATTATTCTAACCCTTACTATGCTCGTCACCGCTTCAAGAATAGCGACGAACGCTGGCGCGCATTCGGTTACTACTCGGCTAACGTGAACCTCACCGACTGGTTGAAGTTCAACGCCAAGTACTCGTTCGACTACTATCGCACACGTCTTCAGACCTCCGACCTCTCTCTCGGCGACGGCGCAATCTCTACCGACGGCACAGGATGGGAAGGCAAGCTCGTCAACGACGGCATGACACGTGCCGAGGAGAACCACTTCGAGCAGAACATACAGTTCCTTCTTATGGGCGACAACCAGCTCGCAAAGAAGTGGCGTCTGGGCTACACAGCCGGTGCTAACATCATGTATCTGAAGTATGAACAGCTCTCGGCATCGGTGCAGAACATGCTCGAGAAGGACAACTGGATATTCAACACCGGCAACAAGCTGACATCGGCTCTCGACGACGGACACAGCCGCGCTATGTACTCGGCTTTCGCTTCGGCTCAGCTGGCTTACGACGAGTGGCTCTCGCTCGACCTTACAGCACGCAACGACTGGTCGTCTACGCTGCCTAAGAAGAACAACTCGTTCTTCTATCCGTCGGCATCACTCAGTTGGGTGTTCTCCGACTTCATGCGCTCTATCGACCATAAGTTGCCGTCGTGGATTACGTTCGCAAAGCTGCGCGTATCGGCAGCGCAAGTGGGTAAGGATCCGGCTCCGTACAACCTCTACAACGTGCGCAAGTATCAGTTTGAGATGGGCAATCGCAAGCCTATCAATAACACCATCAAGCTCAACGCCAACCTGAAGCCGGAGATTAAGACTTCGTATGAGGTGGGTGTGGACATGAAGTTCCTTGACAACCGCTTAGGCTTCGACTTCACCTATTATTATAATACTACGAAGAACCAAGCTATGCTCGTAGACGCTTCGTCGCCTTGGACACAGCAGTGGGTGAACGCTGGCAAGATTAACAACACCGGTGTCGAGTTTATGCTCTATGGTACGCCGGTGAAGACACGCGACTTCCAGTTTGACATCACCGCAAACCTCGCTCACAACAGCTCTACCGTGAAGGAACTGGCTGACGGCGTGAACCGCGTTTACTTCGCAGGCGACTCGAACATGCCGGTGAAGGTAGGTGCTGTGAAGGGTGGCAAACTCGGCGACATCTTCGCCAACAACCTCATGCAGCGCGACGCTCAGGGCCGTGTAATCATCGGTGCCGATGGTCTGCCAATGACTGCTACCGGCGACGGTAACCTTGAGCAGTATCTTCTCGATCATCCTATCGGCAACATACAGCCCGACCTGCTCATGTCTATCACTCCGACCTTCACATACAAGGGCATCTCGCTCACCGCAATGTTCGACATGAAGTTCGGTGGCGATATCGTTTCTGTATCAGAGGGTATGGCTACATCTGTAGGTACATCGGAGCGCACAGCATATCGTGGCGAGTACAAGACCGTTAACGGTGTGCAGGACTGGTATATGGTAGTGCCGGGCGTGAAGGCTGACGGTAGCGTGAACATACAGGAGGTTAGCGCACAGAAGTATTATTCTACAATCGGTCTGTACAGCTCGCAGAAGGGTTATGCAGAGGAGTTCGTACACGATGCTTCGTACATCAAGCTGAAGGAACTTTCGCTCGGCTACAGCTTCCCGCAGAAGATGCTGCGCCGCACTCCGCTCACACAGCTCAAGCTCTCGTTCGTGGCTCGCAACCTCTGCTTCCTCATGAAGCACACACCGGGCAACCCCGACGGCGGCTACGACACAACGATGTTCTCGCAGGCTATCGACTACATGGCAGTGCCTTACACACGCACATTCGGTTTCTCTGTTAACGTAGGATTCTAAATTTTAAACAACAAAATGAAACGCAATATATTATATACTGGTCTGATTGCAGCCACTACGCTGCTGACCCTCGGTTCGTGCTATGACCTCGAGGACATGAACCGCGACCCGTACGGAGTGGAGGACAATGGCACCGGTGGAGAGATAACACCGGAGGAGCCTACCGACACACGTTATGCCAACATCAACCTCAACTATCGTGTGAGCAAAGAGGACTCTGCTGCGTACAAGAAGCAGCTGGCAGATGCTCCGGCTAAGTTCCGCAAGTTCCTCTACGAGGGCTACTACAACGACTATCAGCGCACAACCAACCTCTCGCACGATATCTATGCCGGCTACGTGGCTAACAACCAGCCGAAACATGCAGGCAAGGCTCCCGACTACAACTACACCGATGGTTGGTCGGCTCTGCGTTGGAGCTTCTTCTACAACGACCGCTCATCGGAGTATCGAGACCTCGTGCGTGCATACAAGTTCAACGAGACACCGGAGAAGTATCGCAATATGTTCTACATCACCCGTATCTACTATGCGTTCCTCGCTCTTGCCAACACCGATACTTACGGTGATATGCCGTTCACGGAGTACGTGCAGGCTAAGGTGCCGGAGACTAACAACGTTGCATACAACACCCAGGAGGAGGTGTACGACGCGATGTTCCTCATGCTCGAGCAGGCTGTAGACAGCATCAAACCCGATGATGCTTCGCAATACAAGATTGACAAGGATGACATCTGCTACTTTGGCGATGCCAACAAGTGGCTGCGCTTTGCCAACACGCTGCGTCTGCGCCTTGCGCTGCGTATAAGCAATGTGGCTCCTGAGCGTGCAAAGAAGGAGGCTGAGGCTGCACTCAACAACAAGTACGGCTTGATGACTTCCAACGCCGACAACATGCAGACCGTGCCACGCCATGCTCCGGTTGAGATGGGCGGCGAGGACTCTGGTGGCGACGAGAACGGCTTGGCTATGTGCTCTGTAGCATATGGTGGCGAGAGCGTTCTGTCGAAGGATATGGAAGACTTCTATCGCAACCTCTCGGACGGTGGCAAGGAGTACACCATAAAGAAGGGACGTAACGATTCGGAAACAAAGAAGATTGACCCGCGTTGTCTCATTTGCTGGTATCGTAACAATATGACATCTTCTACATTGGCAGAAGGTAAGGATGCTCTGCGCAACGACTTCGTTGGTTGTGAGCGTGGTGCTCAGGCTCCGCAGATTTCTATGGATCCGCTGAAGTACAGCCTTACACGCACCGTTAAGGATGGTGCATCGAAGGATCTGCCCGATGACCACTGGTTCAATTACTCTCGTCCGACGGTATGGCTCGGCTACGCTGAGTCGCTCTTCCTCAAGGCAGAGGCAGCACTGCGTGGTTGGGCAGGTGCCGACCTCACTATGGGTGCTGAGCAGTACTTCCGTGCTGGCGTTAAGGCATCGATGGACTATTACCACATCGCTGCGGAGGATGCCGACAAGTACATCGACGGTATAAAGGCTCTCAACGACGGCACATTCCAGGGTGGCGACCGCGAGCGCATCCTCGAGGCTATCATCACTCAAAAGTGGATGGCTGTGTTCCCGAATGGCAACGAGGGTTGGGCTGACTTCCGCCGCACTGACTATCCGGCTTTGCGCACTCAGCTGAGCAACTTCTCGGGTGGCGACGTGCCTAACGGCAAGCAGATCAAGCGTCTGCTCTACCCGAACAGCGAGTCGCAGAACAAGTTCTTCCAGGAACATCCTAAACTGCAGACCGCCAACACTCAGGGCACACGACTCTGGTGGGATGTTAGCGACACCAACGACGCTGCAGGCAACCGTCAGCAGCCGAATAACTTTAGATAACAAAAAGGGGGTGCACTTGTCCCAAGTGCACCAATCAAGTTTCACAAGGGGGTGCACTTGTCTCAAGTGCACCAATCAAGTTGTAACATTTCCTCGCAAGGGGGTGCACTTGTCTCCGCTCGGCTTTGCCGCTTGCCAGAGCAAGAAGTACACCAATCAAGAAGAATGTATTAAAGCTGCTTGGTTGGTGCAGCGGAGACCGCTGCACCCCCTTGATTACCTTGCTACGGCAACGTGGTTATTCTGCTACGGCAATATGGATTTTGTTAGACAGCAATAATAAAAAACAGCATTAATGCTGTTTTTTTGTTCCTTTCCGTGCTATTATTTTGCCTTATTTTAAGTAAAAACGCACTTTCCGTGTGATTTTTTCGGTCTAAAATTTCATTGGTTCAGATAAATATATTAACTTTGCATATAATCAATGCAGAAATTAATGAAATATCGCGTATCATCCTGCCGAACGGCACGGTCCGCCAATGGGAGCAAGTTGCCGGACAGGGGCTTTGTACAAGTCCTTGCAAGGGTGAATTGTGCGTTGAATTTGACTGATTCAGGAAATAATCCGGCGGAATACCGGAATATTTTAGCTTTTTCACCCCCCCTCCTAACCACCTGTATTACAGGAATTTACAAAAGAAATACGATATTATTGCGTTCATGCGACTTACGAGACAGATACTATGTCCGTATGTCGCCTGAACGTTTTTTTTTGCCCATAGTCAACGATAAAACAAAAACAATATGAATAAGATGAACCCCATACGAAAACTGACGGCGACATTTCTGCTCGTCTTGCTTGCGCTTCAGCTATCCGCACATGAAAGGAAGGACACGGCCTACGTGTTCCGCTTCGTTCCCAACAGGGATATGTTCTATGTCCCGTGGCAGGGCAACGGTAATGAGCTGGCACGGCTGAAAGCGTGCATAAACACGCACAGAAACAGGATACTTGCCGGCGAGATACCGCTCCGTGTGGACGGCTATTGCAATTCGAAGGAGAGTGAGGCTGCCAACCTCGCCGTGGCAAAGATACGCTCCAACCGCGTGAAGTCCGAACTGATCTCACGGCAAAAACTGACCGAAGAATGCTTCATGACGCACAACCATTCCGGCGGCGGAAACTATGTAACGGTGCGCTTGGTCGTGCCAATACCGGACAAGGAGAAAGAAACGACGACCGATGTACGGACGGACACGATGATCGTAGCAGAAGACAATAGGCGAGCAGAGCCGGTAGAGACCATTACCGAACCGGTAATCACCGATACAGTACAAAAGGCGCAGACTGTCCCTGCGGTTGCAGAAGAAGCGATGGCGCCAAAGCCTTACACTTTCTCCCTGCGTGCCAACCTACTACGCTGGGCGACACTTACACCGGACTTGGGTATCGAGTGGCGCATCAACCCGTCATGGGGCATTCAGGTGAACGGTTCGTGGACTTCGTGGAGTTGGGATGACAAGAACAGAAGATACGCCCTTTGGGAAGTAGCCCCCGAAGTACGCTATTATATAGGTAAGGAGAAGCGCGGCTACCTCGGTGCGATGTATAAGGCAGGCTCATTTAACTACAAGCTGTCCGCAACCGGCAAACAAGGCGACCTGATGGGCGGCGGCATCACCGGCGGCTATCAGTTGAAACTGAACAACGCCCTTTCGCTCGACTTCAATCTCGGCTTGGGATATATCCGTGCCGACTATGATAAATATACGGTCATCGACGGTGTGCGTGTACGCGACGGTAAGGAGACGAAAGACTGGTGGGGGCCTGTTTCCGCCGGAGTGACATTGACATGGAACATATTCTAATGAAAGGAGAAACAGACGATGAACAAGATAACATATATACATAAGACAATATTTGTATTGACTGCCGTGGCGCTGTCGCTGACCTCCTGCGTCAAGGACGAGCTTTACAACACCCC
>DAVZJL010000063.1:0-14786 GCA_052272805.1 Prevotella sp.
ATTGGGCTTTCAGCCCGTCTTTGACCACATTATTAGTTTTACCGGACAGCAATATTTTTTTACTTGAGGTGCAAGGTGTGCCCCATACGGTCGCGCTTTGTCTTTAGGTAGCGCTCGTTGTACTTGTTGGGTACCACTTCGATGGGCACATTCTCTACGATTTCGAGTCCGTACGACTCTAAGCCTACACGCTTTGTGGGATTGTTGGTGAGTAGGCGCATCTTGTGTACGCCAAGGTGGCGCAGCATCTGTGCTCCGCAACCATAGTCGCGCTCGTCGGGCTTGAAGCCGAGGTGCACGTTGGCATCCACGGTGTCGTAACCTTCCTCCTGCAGTTTGTATGCCTCGATCTTGTTCATGAGTCCGATGCCGCGACCTTCCTGCTGCATATAAACCACTACGCCCTTGCCTTCCTTCTCAATCATCTGCATCGCCGTGTGGAGCTGCTGTCCGCAGTCGCAACGCTTCGAGCCGAGGATGTCGCCCGTAGCGCATGAAGAGTGTACACGTACGAGCACGGGCTCGTCCTCACGCCACTCGCCCTTCACGAGTGCCATATGCTCCAATCCGTTGCTCTGCTGACGGAACGGCACGAGGCGGAAGTGCCCCCATTCTGTAGGCATGTCTACCTCCTCGCCCACTTCGATTATCGATTCCTTCTTAAGGCGGTAAGCGATGAGGTCCTTGATGGTGATGATGCGCAAGCCCCACTCCTCTGCCATTTTCTGCAGGTCGGGCATACGTGCCATTGTGCCGTCTTCGTTCATTATCTCCATGAGTGCGCCTGCCGGATATAGACCTGCCAGGCGGCAGAGGTCGATGGCTGCCTCGGTGTGTCCGCAGCGGCGGAGCACGCCGTTGTCCTGTGCGTAGAGCGGATTGATATGTCCGGGGCGACCGAAGGTCTGTGGTGTAGACGCTGGGTCGGCGAGTGCTTTGATGGTGGCAGCACGGTCGTGTGTTGACACGCCGGTGGTGCATCCCTCAAGTTTATCGATTGTAATGGTGAACGGTGTGCCAAGCATTGATGTGTTGTCGCTCACCTGATGTGGCAGGTCGAGTTCCTCACAACGCGAGAGGGTGATGGGGGCACAGAGCACACCACGCGCGTTCTTCAGCATAAAGTTCACCTTTTCAGGAGTTATCTTCTCGGCGGCGATGATGAGGTCGCCCTCATTCTCGCGGTCTTCGTCGTCAACCACGATTACGAACTGTCCGTCTTTAAAATCTTTTAGAGCATCTTCGATGCTGCTCAGCTTGAATTCTCCCATATTATTTATTTGTTGATGAGTGTTATTATTATTCGTTATCTTACTATTATGTTTCTAAAATATCGCCATTAGGTGTGTCGCTACCGATTGAGTATAGCGTTTATTCTGCCCATGATTATCTTGTTCTCGGTCTGCACCACCTTCAGGTCGCGCTGTAGACGCAAGCGATAGCGCCACATTCGCATGTAGAGCACGAAGCCGAGCGGCACGACGATGGCTGCCACAATGTTCAGCCACTTGCGTTCGAAGGGGCGTGTGTGGGCGCGCTCCGACATCACGGGGTACATGCTCAGATGGTTGATGATAGTGCGGTCGCGCGAGTTGCTGAGGTCTTCTATTATCTGCTCCAGCTGTGGCACAATGCGCTCCATCACGTGGTCGGGCTCGTACTTAAAGAACACTTTCACCCAACTTGGCGCACGTTTCAAACGATGCGTGTGCGAGTACTCGACTATCTCGTTGTTCATCTGCTGCAATTGTGCCAAGTCGTCGGCGTAGCGCGGATCGTTGATTACCACCTCCTTGCGATATATCGGGCGCTTGATGCGCAGACCGAAGAAGCGACGGAAGATGTCGGCGTACAAGTCGGCATTGAACACAACAGAGTCGTTGGTTGCTTTATATGTAAAGAACACCGCCATCGGCACGAGCACAGCGGGAGCAAGACCCTTGCCGAACCATATCGTCCACATACCGCTTCGCGCCATTCGATAGCCCGAGTTGTCGAGTATGTAGTAGAGGATGAAGACGAGCACCGAGATGAGCACCGGCAGACCCAGTCCGCCCTTGCGTATGATGGCTCCGAGCGGCGCACCGATAAAGAAAAAGATGAGACACGACAAGGCGAGCGTTATCTTTGCCACCCATTCTATCTTGTGCTGACGTATCAGACGGTCGCCATCGCTGGTGATAAGCGACTTAAACTCGAGGTCGCTCTTACGTGAGCCTACTCGGTTCAGGGCATAACTTATAGCGGTGCGCTTCTGTTGCGACGTGAGGTGAGCGTATGCTGTATCGACGTTATAGGCTGAGGTCGTGGCAAGTTGTATGGCGCGCAGCGAGTCGTTCTTCGTAGCCGAAGCGAGCCGATAGAACGTGCGTTGGTCGGCAGCGTAGTAGTTGGTGCCGATACTATCGTACACTTGTTTCAGCGAGTCCATATCGTGAACTATCTGCGTGAAACTCTTGCCGCGTGCGTCGTTGGATACCGACGAGCCATCGCTCACATTAAAGTCGGTATCAAAGTCGAGCACGATATGCTTCTGCACAAACGACTCGCGACGATAGGGCACCGAAGCACTGCCAGCCAACTCCTGCGACTGCATATTCTCAAACCATTCGCCACTCCACAGCGTGAGCAGTAGGTGTTTCTTCTCGGCTGTCGACTGCAACATGCCCGAGTCGGCGAGTATTATCGCCTGGTCTTCGTACGACCCAGTCATGCGATAAATCATTATACCGTAAAGCTTACCCGTGTCCATATTCTTCTTCGACACGTAGAGGTTGGAGTTTGGTATGCCGTCGTAAAACACGCCTTCCGGTATTTCCAATTCCGGACTCTTCTGCTTCATTGATATGAGCATCAAGGCGAGCTTGCGGTTGGCTTCCGGACCGATAGAATTCTGAAAATAAATGGAGAGCACGCAGATAGCCACACTGATGGCTATGAGCGAACGAAACGCTTGCATGAGCGATATACCTGCAGCTTTTATAGCCGTCAGCTCTGAGCTTTCACCGAGATTTCCGAATGTTATAAGCGATGAAAGCAGAATGGCAAGCGGCATTGCTTGCGGCACAAGCATGAGTCCCATATGCCAAAAGAATTCGGCAAGCACGTCGACGGAGAGTCCCTTACCGATTAGCTCGTCGACATATTTCCACAGAAACTGCATCATCAGTACAAATTGACAGATGAAGAACGTTCCTATGAACAAAAGACCGAACTGCTTTGCAATGAAGATATCTAATTTCTTTATACGAAACATCGTGAGCGTTTTTACCTTATTATATATAGGTAGACTGTTCCACCAGTGCACTACATACAAGAGGTTAAGTATATGTATGCTTTTTTATGCTGCAAAATTAGCATAAATATTTCATATACTCCACGAAATTAAATGATTTTAGTATTTTTACACAGCCGAAGTAGCCCACTCCTACCCTACACGCCACACTTACGACGCAAACGCTCGAAGTTGCTCGTCCATATATCCTCGAGCCAGTCTTTATCGCCATCGTCTGTAAAATCGGTAACGCAGAGCATGTATCCACCCGTTAGACTACACTTCTCCATACGTATCTCTACATACGACCCGTCGGTTTCGTCATCCCAACTCCAGCGTATGCGTCCGTATTTCTCAATCACGCTGACCGTTGCCATTCGCACTTCGTGGTGGCGGTTGGCATCGCCCCATGCGCAGGTGAGTTGGTCGCCATCGAGCGTCACGCTATCGGCTATCCACTTCTGCAAACCCGAATCGGTACCGATAAGCTGCCAAATGATATTCTTCGAGGTTGAGTTTAGGAGGTGTTCTACAGTGATTTTGTTTTTCTCCATAGTTGTCGTTTTAGTAGTTAAGCCCTTAGGAAGGCCTGTATTTTTTGCAAAGATAGGGAAAAAGATAAAGAAAATACACTTTATTGTGATTTTTTTTGCGAAAAGTTTTGGCGATTAACAAAAAAGCATTACCTTTGCACCCGCAATCAAGAACGATGGCGGGATAGCTCAGCTGGTTAGAGCGCATGATTCATAATCATGAGGTCCCCAGTTCAATCCTGGGTCCCGCTACAAAGAACGAGTTAAAGATTAAGTCTTCAACTCGTTTTTTTGTATATAAATCAATAAAAACATATTTAACACAACTTTTTCCGCATTTTTTCCACAATTTACACATTATATTATTGGTTTTTAGTACCTTTGCATTGATTTTGAAAAATTACACGCAAGACGGAATAGCAAATCCACATTGACGTTCGCACGTGTAACAACATCATACAACAACAAGGTAAAAAGGATAATCAACAATAATAAAAAGAAATCATGGCTGGAACAAAAAAAATCAAGACCGCGCTTATCTCCGTATTTCATAAGGATGGTCTCGACGAGCTCCTGAAGAAGCTCAACGAAGAAGGTGTTAAATTCCTCTCTACTGGTGGCACACAAGCATTCATCGAAGAGCTTGGCTACGAATGTCAGGCTGTAGAAAGCGTAACATCTTACCCATCAATCCTCGGCGGACGTGTTAAGACCCTACACCCACGCATCTTCGGTGGCATTCTCGCACGTCGCGACAATGAAGGCGACCGCCAGCAGATGGCAGAATACGCCATCCCTGAAATCGACCTCGTAATAGTAGACCTCTATCCGTTTGAGCAGACTGTAGCAAGCGGTGCTTCCGATGCCGACATCATCGAGAAGATAGACATAGGCGGCATCTCACTCATCCGTGCTGGTGCTAAAAACTTCAACGACGTGGTCATCGTTCCGAGCAAGGCTGAATACAAGGTTCTCCTCGACATCCTCAACACTAATGGTGCAGAGACCACTCTCGCTGAGCGCAAGATGTTCGCTGAGCGTGCGTTCGGCGTAAGCAGCCATTATGACACAGCCATCCACGCTTGGTTTGCAAAGTAAAATTTTGAATTATGAGTTTTGAATTTTGAATTGTCGGCAACGCCGATGTTGAATTATTCAATTTTGAATTCACAAATCAAAAATGGTAAATTCAAAATGCGCGCAGCGCATAACTCAAAACTCAAAACTCAAAACTCAAGATTGCCGCAGGCAACAACTCAAAACTCAAAATTCAAAACTCAAAACTCAATAAATGGGATTTTTTTCATTCAGACAGGAAATTGCGATGGACCTCGGCACTGCCAACACCATCATCATCTGCGACGATAAAATCGTTGTTGATGAGCCGTCGGTAGTGGCACTCGACCGTCGCACAGACAAAATGATTGCTGTCGGCTCGAAGGCAAAGATGATGTATGAGAAGACTCACGACAACATCCGAACCATTCGCCCACTCCGCGATGGAGTCATCGCCGACTTCTCAGCATGTGAACAGATGATGCGCGGACTCATCAAGATGGTACACTCTGGCAGTCGACTCTTCACGCCATCGCTGCGTATGGTTATCGGTGTTCCTTCAGGTTCTACCGAAGTGGAGTTGCGCGCCGTGCGCGACAGCGCTGAGCACGCCGACGGACGCGACGTGTACCTCATCTTCGAGCCTATGGCAGCTGCCATAGGCATCGGTATCGACGTGGAAGCACCAGAGGGCAACATGATTGTAGACATAGGTGGTGGCTCAACAGAGATTGCTGTAATCTCGCTCGGCGGCATCGTGTCGAACAACTCTATTCGCACTGCTGGCGATGACCTCACAGCCGACATTCAGGAGTATATGTCACGCCAGCACAACGTGAAGGTTTCGGAGCGTATGGCTGAGCGTATCAAGATACACGTCGGCTCGGCTCTCACTGAGCTTGGCGATGACGCACCGGAGGACTTCATCGTTCACGGACCGAACCGCATCACTGCGCTCCCTATGGAGGTGCCGGTATGCTATCAGGAGATAGCTCACTGCCTCGACAAGACTATCGCAAAGATTGAGAACGCTGTGCTCTCTGCTCTTGAGAACACACCGCCTGAGCTCTATGCCGACATCGTAAAGAACGGCATTTATCTCAGTGGTGGCGGTGCCCTGCTGCGTGGTCTCGACAAGCGTTTGCAGGAGAAAATCAACATTCCGTTCCACATCGCCGACGATCCGTTGCACAGCGTAGCAATCGGTGCGGGTGTGGCTCTGAAGAACATCGACCGCTTCTCATTCCTGATGAGATAGGCTAAAAGTAAAAGAGTAAAAAAGTAAAAAGGTAAAAGAGCAAAACGCTCTTGATAGTAAATAACTTTTAAAGGTAAAAAGGTAAAAAAGTAAAAGAGTAAAAAGAGTTGGAACGATGATACGCCCTCTGCTTTTTACTTTTTTACTCTTTTACTTTTTTACTTTTCAATTATGCGCAACCTATTAGATTTCCTTTCACGCCACAACCATTGGTTCGTCTTCCTCTTGCTTGAGGTGGTGAGCCTCACACTGCTGTTCAAGTACAACAGCTATCAAGGCAGTGTGTGGTTCTCATCGGCTAATGCCGTAGCAGGCAAGATGTACGAATGGGACTCGTCCGTGAAGCAATACTTCGCCCTCACCGAAGTGAACCGCCAACTCACCGACCGCAACATATACCTCGAACGCGAAGTGGAGATGCTGCGCGAGCAGGTGAAGAAGTCAAGCAACGACACTACCCTCGTCGAACGACTGCAACAGAACATCATGCGCGACTACGAGACCATTCCGGCAAAGGTCGTCAGCTCGTCGCTCGACAAGGCTAACAACTTCATCACCATCGACAAAGGCAGCGCCGACGGCGTGCGCAAGGATATGGGCGTGGTGTGCGGACAGGGCATCGTGGGCATCGTCTATCTATGCAACGAACACTACTCGGTGGTTATCCCTGTGCTCAATGAGCAGTCGAACATCAGCTGCACCATACGCGGACGTGGCTACTTCGGCTACCTGCGCTGGCATGGTGGTTCGCCCGAAACGGCATACGTAGAGGACATACCACGCCATGCACACTTCCGACTGGGCGACTTCATCGTGACATCGGGCTACTCCTCGGTGTTTCCACCGGGCATCATCGTCGGACGCATCAAACATGTGTACAACTCCGAGAACGGACTCTCCTACCGTCTCAACATCGCTCTGTCGACCGACTTCTCACGTCTGCGCGACGTGAGCGTCATCAACGACCGCGAGATGGACAAAAAACTCGAATTACTGCGTGCTGCCGAAGACTCCATCAAGGCACGCCAATAAACATACAGAAGAAACAAATGAGCCTGAACTTCCTAAGAAACATAGTATTTATCATAGTGCTACTGCTCGCACAGACGCTGCTACTCAATCATATCAGCGTCTTCGGATGCGCCACACCGTTGCTCTACGTCTACTTCGCACTTACCATACAGCGCGGAGAGTCGAAGTGGACTACGCTGCTTTGGTGCTTCTTTATGGGTCTGTTGGTGGACATCTTCACCAACACACCAGGCGTAGCAGCAGCCTCAATGACGCTCGTGGGCTTCTTGCAGCCTTACGTTGTCGAACTATTCGCACCACGCGATAGTGCCGACGACCTTCGCCCGTCCCCCTTCACCTTCGGCTCAAGCAAATACACCAATTACACCATCATCCTCGTACTCATCTATTGCTTCACATTCTTCTCGCTCGAAGCCTTCAATCTGTACAACTGGGGACAATGGATTGCTTGCATCGTGGCAAGCACCATCATCACCGTCGTATTGATTTTGGTGATAGAGTACTTCAGAAGCAAGAGATAGAGCACAGCAGAAACTGTAAGTAGAGAACATTATTAGTAGTAATCGGTAACATCAGTAGTAGGAAATGAGCAATTATAACCTTGAGAAACGGCGCTACGTAATCGCTTTTGTGGCAACGGCTATTGTCGTTGTCTACATCGTGCGTCTCTTCACGCTGCAGCTGCTTAGCGACGACTACAAGAAGAACGCCGACTCCAACGCCTTCCTCAAGAAAATCGAATACCCTTCACGCGGAGCCATCTACGACCGCAACGGCAGACTACTCGTGTACAACCAGCCTGCATACGACATCATGGTCGTGATGAACGAGGCAAAGGGACGCATCGACACGCTTGAGTTTTGCCACGCGCTTGGCATCACGAAAGAGTATTTTATCAAGCGCATGAACGACATCAAGGACTACTCGAAGAACCCTGGCTACTCGCGCTTCACGCAGCAGCTCTTTATGAGTCAGCTTCCTTCGGAGGAGTTCAGCTACTTTCAGGAGAAGATTTTCCGTTTCCCTGGCTTCTACGTGCAGCAGCGCAGCATACGCCAGTATCAGTCGTCTGTGGGTGCGCATATCCTCGGCGACGTGGCTGAGGTGTCGCCCTACGACATTGAGGAGGATAGCTACTATCAGCCTGGCGACTACATCGGCAAGCTCGGCGTGGAGAAGTCGTACGAGAAGCAGTTGCGTGGCGAAAAGGGAGTGCAAATTCTGCTGCGCGATGCTCGCGGACGCATACAAGGCAAGTACATGGATGGCAAGTACGACCGTAAACCGATTGCAGGCAAAGACCTCACGCTTGCCATCGACGAGAAGCTACAAGCATTAGGCGAACGTCTCATGGAGGGCAAGATAGGCTCTATCGTAGCTCTCGACCCACGCACGGGCGAGGTACTCTGCATGGTGTCGGCTCCGAGCTACGACCCACGTATCATGGTGGGACGTGCACGCGCTAAGAACCACCGCGCACTGGCTAAAGATGCGTGGAAGCCACTGCTCAACCGCTCCATCATGGGTATGTATCCGCCTGGTTCTACGTTCAAAACGTCGCAGGCTCTGACGTACATGACCGAGGGCATCATCACACCAAGCACCGCATTCCCTTGCAACCGTGGCTTCTACTATCGTGGTCTGCACGTAGGCTGCCACTCACACCCAGCTCCTATCGCTCTCGTCGATGCTATCAGCACCTCATGTAACGGCTACTTCTGCTGGGGTCTTTACTACATGATTGGCAACCGCTCGAAATACAAGACTCCGTATAACGCCATGAACACGTGGCGCGACTACATGGTGTCGATGGGCTTCGGCTACAAGTTGGGCATCGACCTACCGGGCGAGAAGCGCGGCATGATTCCTAATGCCGACTACTACGACCGCAACTATCATGGCTCGTGGAACGGACTGACCATCATCTCCATCTCCATCGGTCAGGGCGAGGTGACGTTGACGCCGCTGCAGATTGCCAACCTCGGCGCAACAATCGCCAATCGTGGCTACTACTACCGACCGCACGTGGTGCGCAAGGTGCAGGGCGAACCGCTCGACACGATGTACACACACAAACATTATACAAAGGCGTCGCGCCGTTCGTACGACTACGTTGTAGCTGGTATGCGTTCTTCTGCCTTGAAAGGAACGTGTAAGGCACTTGCCCGACTGCCGTTCGAGGCGTGCGGAAAGACGGGTACGGCGCAGAACCACGGACGCGACCACTCCGTGTTCATGGGCTTCGCACCGATGAACAACCCGAAGATAGCTATCGCCGTGTACGTAGAGAACGGCGGATGGGGTGCCGAATTCGGTGTGCCTATCGGCGGACTGATGATGGAACAGTATCTCACGGGCAAGCTCTCGCCGGCTGCAGAGGCTCAGGCCAGCGCTATGCAGGCACGACGCATCGGCTACGGTCCGCGATTTTCTCAAAAGTAAAAAAGTAAAAGAGTAAAAAAGTAAAAAGCTTAAAGAGGCTTAGAAAGGCTTAGGAAGGCTTAAAGAGGCTTAGAAAGGCTTAAAGAGGCTTAGAAAGGCTTATAAATTAAAACAATGATAAACGACAAACCACAAAGCATTTGGTCGCAGGTCGACTGGCTGACCATTGGCCTGTACATAGCACTGATGCTCTTCGGATGGTTGAGCATCTGCGGTGCGAGCTACTCCTTCGGCGACAACGACTTGTTTTCGCTCGACACACGCTCGGGTATGCAGATTCTATGGATTGGCACGAGTATCTGTCTCGGTTTTGTCATACTGATGATGGACTCACGCTTCTTCGACACGTTCTCGTTCATCATCTACGGCGTGCTGCTACTACTGCTCTTCGCCACTATCTTCAACCCTCACGATATCAAGGGTTCCCACTCGTGGCTCGTCATCGGACCGCTACGTCTGCAGCCTGCCGAGTTCGGCAAGTTCGCAACCGCGCTGGCTCTCGCCAAACTGATGAGCACGTACGGCTATAACATACAACGCTGGAAGGACTTCGCTGCGGCTTGCGCCGTGGTGCTCGTGCCGATGCTCTGCATCGTGGGTCAGCGCGAGACCGGCTCTGCACTCGTCTATCTCACGTTCTTCCTCATGTTCTACCGCGAGGGAATGCCAGGCAGCATCCTCTTCACGGGCGTAGCGATGGTGGTCTACTTCGTCGTGGGCATCAAGTACGAGGGCATCATGCTCTTCGACACGCCTACATCGGTGGGCAAGTTTGTGGTATTGCTGCTCGTACAACTGTTCGTAGCAGGCATGGTGTACAACTATGTGCACAATCGCAAGCATACCAATACAATCATCGGCTATAGTCTGGTACTCACCACTATAGCCATTCTCTTCGACGTGTACGTCATTCCGTTCGACGTGACGTGGGTGCAGCTCGGTATGTGTCTTGCGCTGTTCCTCTACCTGCTCTATCACGGACTACGCACACGCATTCCACAATACTTCTTCATACTGGCGTTCGCCATCGGTTCGGTGGTGTTCTTCTACTCTGCCGACTATGTGCTGAACAACGTGATGGAACCTCATCAGCGTGTGCGCATCAACGTGTTGCTCGGACTCGACGAAGACCTTGCCGGCGCCGGCTACAACGTTCATCAGAGCGAGATAGCCATCGGTTCGGGCGGACTGAAGGGCAAAGGCTTCCTCAACGGCACGCAGACCAAGCTGAAGTTCGTGCCCGAGCAAGACACCGACTTCATCTTCTGCACCGTGGGCGAGGAGGAGGGCTTCATCGGTTCGGCTGGCGTGTTGCTGCTGTTCCTCGTCCTCATACTCCGACTGCTTGCGCTCGCCGAGCGACAACCCTTCGCCTTCGGGCGCATCTACGGCTACTGCGTGGCATCGGTATTCCTATTCCACGTGTTCATCAATGTGGGCATGGTGCTGGGCTTGACGCCGGTTATCGGCATCCCACTGCCGTTCTTCAGCTACGGCGGTTCGTCGCTTTGGGGCTTTACGATACTTTTGTTCATATTCCTAAGTATAGACGCAAAGCGAAATATGCTCAAGGCTTAGTAGTCCTTTTTATTTAAAAGTAGAATGTCAGTGGTATCATAAATAAAGCGATATGCAAATCATTAGTTGGATTTACATATCGCTATTTATTTAATGCTTAGTGCTGGTTATTTTTGTAGGCTACGAAGTTTGGGATAATCTACACCCTCCTGAATAGTCCAGATCTTATCGAAGTCCCAACCTTGGAATGATGCCTGCTGCTTCATCTCCTTAGTGGTCAAAGCACCTTGTTTTCCAGAAATCTTTGTTTTCTCAGAGTCGTAGTAACTGTTTGTATTATATCTACCACCCATAGGATACACATGATCTATATCTGCACCAGATATCGTACCTGCGAAATAACAATTTTCAGCAGAACCGCCAATGCCATAAGCCACTGAATAATACGAACTCCCAGTTTTCACGTTTGCGATGGAGTAGCAATTTTCAATAGAGCATGACCCAGAGTAACCACCCAATATACCTCCAACATAAGTATTGGTTGCTATTATGTTACCTGAAGAAGCACATTGACTAATAATGCTTGAATAGTCATTACTATACCCAACAACACCTCCAACATATTGACCTCCACTGATATCACCAGTTACCATACAGTTTTCAATATTTCCATAGGATAAGTTTCCGCAAATACCTCCAACACCACTTCCTCCAGTTATACCTTTCTTGCTTATGTTTACGAAAAGGTTTGACACACCTGCTCTTTCATTATCTGAGGAGCCTTGGATGTTTGCAAATAGTCCTACATTAGAAATCGAACTTAAGCTTATCCAAAGACCCTTTATGGTGTGCTTTTTGCCATCGAATATACCTGTAAAATTCTCAATTGGTGTCCAACCTGATGAGTTAGGATTTAGATAAGAAGAAAGGTCAATGTCTTTACTGAGCTCGAAGCAAGCACTTGGAAAATTGCGAACTTCGTCGAGTTGCGCTGCTGTAGCTATTATATAAGGCTCTGTTTCTGTACCATTACCTGCTTCAAACTTAGGATTGTCTGATTTCTTCTGCTTAACCGAAACACTCGTTGAACCTTCAGCGTTCTCAAATTCGATAATACCATTTCTTTCAGCATTTATAAAATTTGGGGTTGCGGTCACATTGAAGCCTTTCGACGTCGCTTGCACTTTACACCAGTCCGGGCATGACTTTACTATAACATTTGTCGGGTTTACAAATGTTAGTTCTTTTGTCAGATCTTCATCAGCGTCAAACTCTAAAGAACTTTCAGTGAACTTAGGAGCAAAGACAAATGGAGCCTGACATTTTATGGTGTATCCAATAACACCGCCAGACGTCCCTGCAATCGCACTTACAACATATAGTCGAGCATAACTATACTGCTCATCACTATAATATTTTTTACATCTTACTACATATCCTTCACCAGGATTTACTGCAACATAACGATTCCATCCATCTTGTGGTATAGCGGTAACATTTCCCAAGCCTTTCATCTTACCCAATGAAACGAATGAGTAATTGCTGTCATAGCCTTCAAAATTATATGCACTATTGATTTTTATTTCACCCAAACCATTTATGGAAACTCTCTTATCGTTATCATCTCCTACCATCATATTCAGAGTAATGGTTCCCTTAGGGTCAGGTATATTCTTGTCAGGATTGATTACTACACCATCATCATTTCCAGCATCATCGTCTTTGCTACAAGACGAGAAGACAAGCGCACCGAATGCGACACACAAGAAAAATAAGTACTTGTTAAAGAGTTTTGTCATAATAAAAAATAAAAAGCGTGTAACCGTCTACAACTTGTTTTGTATCTGGTTACCGCCAAGTGACCTACTCTACAACAAGCACAAGACAGTTCACGCCTATAGGCATGAACCTTTCATCTGCTTGTTCTCGTAGAGTGAATATTGGCGGTATTCGATACAAAAGAACAAGAGCTAAAAGCTCAATATTTTAAAAGTTAAAGAACGGAGACACAGAGTTTGATAATACAAGGAATTAATCCTTAGTTGTTAAATCTCTGTCGTGGCAATGATTCTAAACCACTAACCACTTACCGTTTTAGTTTGTTTGTTTTCTTTTTCTTGTTTCTGTTAATATTAATGTTAGACAATGTTATGTTTAAATATCTGAAATAGATTCGGATTTGGTTACAAATTTAATATGTTTTTAGAATATAAGCAAATTTGTATGGCACAAAATGTTGTTTAGCACAATTTTTCAATAATTCATTACATCACAACATCAGTTATCACGACATAAGAGAATTACTCAAAGTAGAAGCTCAGCGCAATCATCTTTGTGCGTGCTTCCTTCACGCCATGCGTGTACTTCAGCAGACTCTTGTCGCGCAGTTCCTGGGCGTGCTTTGTGTCGAGGGCGTTGCCTAAGCCGTAGACGAATTTCAGCTCTGGGCGCAGCTTGAAGTAGGGCAGATAGAAGTCGCAGCCCACGCCGAACTCCAGCGAGAGCGACGTGCGCTTCAGCTTCAGAGCGTCAGTGCTCTTGCCCGTGAGATTAATCATCGGCGATACACCAGCCATGAGATACGGGCGGTGGTTGTTGAAGCGCGGCGCAGCGAAGATGATGTCGCCTGCCACAGCGATGTACGCCGTCTTCATGTCCTGGCGTTTCTCTTCGGGCTTACCACTCGCGCTTAGGTTCTTCAGGTCGTGAAACACGATGTGGCGCGTGCCGAAGTACATCATCGGTGCCACGCGCAACTGGAAATGTGTAGACAGACGTAGCTCGCCAAGCACTCCGACATTGATGCCGGGGTCCCAGCGACTTTGGTCGGCGGTGACGAGTGTCTCCTGCGTACCGTCCTCAGTGGTGATGGTCTGCGGACCAGCCATCTGCACCTCCATGTCCTGCACGTGCGTACCCACGACTACGCCGAAGTGGAATGGACGCAAGTCGGTGTACGGGCGGTTCTGCACGGTGCGCTCTTGTGCTGAGGCAACGAGGCTGACGATACACATTATTATAATATATATGTACTTTCTCATCTATGGGTTGTTTCTATTCTTTCAATAGCTTTATGCCGACATCGCAGATACCGGGCAGTATCTCGCGCTTCATGTCGTGGCGCACCACTACGTGCAGTGAGTCGCCTTCCTGCAACTGCAGTTGGCGTACCTTAAACTGATACTGTCTGTAGCCGATGCCGTCGCCGAGCACTTTGCCTTGTTCGTCGGTGAGCTCGCAGCAGATGGTGTCGGCAAGGACACGATGCGCTGGCATTATCTCTTGCTCCACAATCAGCGTGAGCGACGTGAACGGATAGCTATCCGTAGTGCGCACACCGAGCAGAGCGCGATAGGTGGCTGCCTCCTTCAACGGACGGATGGCGAACGAAATGGTGTCGTTCTTCTCCCACCCCGAGAGGGCGGTGCTCTCGTATCGGTCGTAGATGGTGCGCTGGTCGCACGCCGTTAGCAGCATGGCGACCAGCGCAAGGGTCATTGCGGCTATCCGTAAGCTTATTGCTCTTTTCATAGCCACAATTCTAATGAGTATCCTTAGGGGGTGCAGCAGTCTCTGCTGCACCAACAGAGTTGTTGGTACTATTCTTTTGTTGGTGCACCTTAGGGGGTGCAGCAGTCTCTGCTGCACCAACAGAGCTGTTGGTGCTATTCTT
>DAVZJL010000064.1:0-14337 GCA_052272805.1 Prevotella sp.
TGGGTGTCGGGCAAATGCCGACACCCCTCTAATGAAACATTGCATATGAAAAAGGAAACAAAATGCATGATGTCGGCGCTCGTCGTCGCAACAGCAATGCTGTGCTCATGCGGTAACAGCGTAGACGGCTACAACTTCTCGGGCAGCGGCGTGTTGGGAAGCATACCTGAGGCACGCGCCAAGTGCTACGAAGCCTACCATTCGGAGGCTGGCAACATGAAGAAGCTTATGGAAAAGGCCCGCGACAATAACAACTCGCACGCCATCAACGTGTCAAGCGACGACTTCCTGAAGGAATTCGAAAAGATGCAGAAGCGCATACACGACAAGATTGGCGACGACACGCGCAAGGCATTGGTTGACGACATGGCAAGACTTGAGTCGGGTAAGGACTTCCCGCTTGAAAACAAGACGGGCATGAAATTCGGCGACATAAGCATTATCGCAAGAGTTGACACAGCCGACGCCATGGGCGGCTATATAACCGTAAAACTCAAACGTAACGACGACTCGC
Source organism: Prevotella sp. (assembly GCA_052272805.1). Lineage (GTDB taxonomy): Bacteria > Bacteroidota > Bacteroidia > Bacteroidales > Bacteroidaceae > Prevotella. The sequence continues at coordinate 515 of DAVZJL010000064.1, forward strand.
AGATCACTCCAGAATTGTATTATCTCGGCAAGGCTGCCGACGGAACTGTGACAGATAAAGGAAGGGCACATTTCCGCTCATACCAGAACTTGCAGTTCACAATCGGAGAGTACAACGCTTACTCACTTGACGAGACTCTTGAAGACGACGACAAGTATGACAAGCAGATGCACTATCTCATGTCGCTCGACAGCATCGCTACCATCGAGCTTGTCGACTACGCTACCTACTTCGACTACACAGACAACCGCGCAACGACAGAAGGCGTTGGTCCTGTAAAGATTGGTGCGAAGATAAGCGAAATGCCCGACTCGTGCTACATATACTGCTACAAGGAAGAGATACCGGTTAACCAGCCGGATATGACCGTTTGCGAGTTCAGCGACAAAACGCACACCACCCTCTTCACCGCTATCGGTGACAGCAAGGGAAAGATAAAGAGCATCGAGGTAGAGAAACTGCCGATAAAGCTCGACGGCAAGGTCGTAAACACGCATTTATTCGTAAGAGACGCTGTAGAGATACTGAAGGATGCGGCAGAATGGTCGTATGACTCGGAGTCGCAGAACGCAATAGCATCGTTCGAGGGCGGCAAGGTGACGATAAGCTTCGGCAACCAAGTGTTCAACGAGAGCGGATGGGCTAAGTACCAGCAGCTGCAGAAAGGTGCGAAAGGCGTAAAGTTCGACTTCAACGACTTCAACGACTACGACACGTTTGAGACATACACAATCAGAGCTAAATAGTTACAAGAAGAAACATACAAAAAGATGAAAGCAAAAATAAACAAGTGCAATGATTGATTGGTTGATGCACTTGATTGGTTGGTGCACTTGAGACAAGTGCACCCCCTAAGGGTGCGCATCGGTCGGCGCAGACATCCGCATCGGTCGACGCGGATGCTCGTATCGGTCGGCGCGGATGTTCGTATCGGTCGGCGCAGACCGCAGAAGTATAACTATAGCACAGCGTTTCCTATGCTTCAGCAGTACTAATGCTGAGCTATGCCCCAGTGCTTGAGCTGTTCGAAGTCGATATCGGCGAAGCCGGCTTGCTTCAGCGTTACGGAGCGGTTGTGGTCGTTGAGATAGTGACGCTTGCTGCTGCGGTAGGCAGGGTTGGCAAGCGACTGTGGCATTACGTCGTCGACGCACGGTGCACTGATGCCGGCGATGGAGAGCATCGTCGGGAATACCGACACGCTCGACTGCACATCCTTCTCACGGTTGGCGTTGAGCGCAGCGACAACGGTTGGATACTCAGCGCGGTACGACGCGGAGGTCCAGACGATGAGCGGCACGTGTATGCCGTGGCATGAGGGCGTGGGCGAGGCGTGGAGGAAACGCTTGCGATAATCGTCGAAGATGTTCTCGCCGTGGTCGGAGGTGTAGAGCATGGCTGCCTGCGCCCCACTCTCGCGCAGCATGGAGATGATGCTGTGCAGCACGAAGTCGGTCTGCAGTATGGTGTTATCGTAAGCGTTGATGAGCGAGGGGCGGTTCTTTGCCTCTGCCTCAGTGGGCGTGTCGGGCAGGAACTTGGCGCGATGGCGCGGATAGCGGTCGCGGTAGTTGAAGTGGGAGCCGTAGGTGTGCAGCACTATCAGCTCCTTCTTGCGTTTCTTGGCAAGGATGTTCTGCACGTAAGGCAGCAGACGCTCGTCGCTGGTCTGCGCCGTAACGTCGCCCGTGACAACGCTCACAGCCGAGCGGATGAACACGAAGTCGTCAGCCTCGTCGCCGAAGAAGTCGATGAACGAGTGGTTGGGCTGCTGGTTGGAGATGAACGAGGTGTGGAAGCCTGCCTCGCGGAACGCCGTGATAAGGCTCTTCTCGCGGTACAGACGCGCGTGGTCTTCGGCTGAAGCGGCGGCGAGGAGCATCGGCACACTCTTGTGCGTGGTGTTCGACTGCGAGAGTACGTGGCGGAACACGCTGAGTCCGTTGGTCTTGGAGAGCAGCGGATTGGTCTCGCGCCCGTAGCCGTAGAGCTGGAAGTTGTCGGCGCGTGCCGTCTCGCCTATCACGAGCACGTACACCTCGGCAGAGTCGGCAGCGTGAGCCGAACGCGCATTGAAACGAAAGTCGGCGACATCCTTGCGATAGTCGGCTACGCGTCCGCTCTCGCGGCAGGCGAGGTAGAGGTTATAGAAGATGTTGGCTGGGTAGACGTGGTCTTCGGCACGATAGTCGAAGTCGCTGTCCTTCGGATAAGCCACATAGCTAAGTGCTATGAACACTGCGCCCACAGCCATGCCATAGTAGGAGTAGCAGCGCACGCGCTTCAGGAACGCCTTGTCCTCGGTGCGGTGGCGTGCCCACGACATAGCGGCGAGCACGAGCAGCGGCAGGTAGAGGATGAACACGGTAGCCACGGCAGGCACAAGGTTGTTGAGCAATTCCATCGCCTCGCCGGGGTTGGTGGTGACGAGGTTGAGGAACATGTCGACGGCTATCACGCCACGTCCGAAGAGGTAGAGCAGCACTATCTGGAAGGCTGCGAAGAAGATAATAAGGAACATACACCACACCTGGCGACCCGTCTTCCTGGAGAGCGTCATGAGCAGCGCATAGAGCGACACGGGTAGCACGATGTTGGCTATGCAAGCCAGCACGGGCATGTGCTCGGTGAAGCAGAGTGCCACGTTCGGAATGGCGAGCGTGAGCACGATGTATATAAAGAGGAAACGGGGAGAAGTGAGGAGGGCTATTATTCTGTTCATTACATTGATTTTTTAATTGAAAGCTTATTTAGTTGAGAGTGGTTTCTGTTGAGGATTGAGAGTTGAAAGTTGAGAGTTATGATATGTACGATAATTCACGCACTTTAGCTTGCGTCCTCTTGAAGTTCTCGAGGTAATCATAACTCTCAACTTTCAATTCTCAACTCTCAACTAAACAAATATTAAAACGCTTCGTTGATATTGAATATAAAGCTGTGCTGTCCCGACTTACCGAAGCCGTAGTCGAGTCGCACGTTGACATTCTTCTTGAACTCCCAACGGTAGCCCACGCCCATGTTCGGCAGTATGTGCTTCAGCTGTATCTTGCTGAACTTCGGGAAGATGGTTCCGGCACCAGCCCAGAGCACCACGCCGTTGCGCTTCCACACGTGCTGTCGCAACTCCACCTGCGCCTCCATCTTATGGTTGTCGCGGTAGCGTCCTTGGTAGTAGCCGCGCATCGAGTAGCTATCGCCAAGCTGCGCAAGCATCGACCACTCCACATCGCCGAAGTTGAGTTGCGTGCGGAAGTCGGCAGCAAGCGTAGCACCCTTCCACAGATGCGTGTAGCCGTCGATGCGGAAGTCGGTGGTGTAGGAGTTGTATTTGTTGCCGATGAACTTCGGGCGCATGAGCTGCATGAACTGTATGTACATGCCACGCTTCGGCGCAGTGAGGTTGTCGCGCGTGTCGTATATGGCGGTCATGCCCGCACCGAAGTTGAGCGTCTCTGTACGTTCGCCACCAAGCAAGTCGACACGGTCGAACTTCGTGCCGCGCACATAGTCGAAGTCGACGGTAGGACCGATGAAGAGGTTGTCGGCGGTGCGTATGAGCCAATCGGCTTTGAACTGCGCCTGCCAACGCTTCATCTTACTCTTGTTGGCGTCCTGATTGCCCATGTCGTAGCCCCATCCCCAGATGTAGCAAGGGAAGGAATAGAAGTAGACAGTGTAGTTGAGGCGGTGGGTGTCGCGTGGGAACTTATGCGTGCCACGCACGCCGAGCATGTAGAAGCCTACGGTAGACACGTCGCCGAAGAGCGACACGTTGCTCGGGGCCGACAGCGAGTCGGTAGGGTCTGAACGGTAGAGACCTGCAGCCACAAGTCCAATACCGAACTTGGTGTCGGAGCTGTAGTGGGGTCCGCCGATGACACTGAAGTCGAAACGCTTGTTCTTCTTCTCCTTGTTAGCATCGTTGAAGTAAGCAAGGAAGCGACTGAAGATGTCTTTCTTCTTTGCAGGCTTTGCAGCAATGGTGTCAGCAGCAGTAGCGACCTCACTGGTTGCTGCATTCACTACAGAAGTGGTATCAAAACCGAACGGCTCTGTAGCCCAAACGGGCTGCAGAGCTATCAAGAGCAGAAATAATATCGCTTTTAAGGGGCGCATAAGCTTGTTTTTTTTATTAATAATCAAATAATCTTCTTGGTGTAAGAAGGCGCAGATGTCTCAACATCTCAACATCTCAACACCTCAACATCTCAACACCTCAACACCTTTAATACACCAGTCCTACGTTGTCTACCCAGAAGGTGTTGCCCACGGTGCCTACGTAAGCACCACCGTGGCTCGACGAGAACTGCAGCACGATGTGCGTCGGTGTGGCATCGGCATCAGCCCAGCCGGTCTCCTTCACCAGCACACTCTTTCCCTTAGAGTTGCGTGCGTAGTCGGTAGAACGCAGTTTCATCATCGACGCATCGTAGAATGGTTTGCCGGTGATATTGCCGTAGTGAATCTCATACGTAGCATCCTCAACCCATCCTTTGGTCGACTTACCGTACTTTACCACTACTGTGCCCACGCGCTGAGCGGTGATGTTGCCCTTAGCATCCTCATGGCGCTTCTGCAGGAGCAGCAGAGCCACACAGTAGTCTTTGCCCGGAACAGTAGTCACTGCCGAGAAGCCGGTCTGACGGATGCGGTTGGCGTTGCCTGGCACCTGCACACGATAGTCGAAGCGCAGAGCCTTCGGGCGCTGAGTGAACGGGATGCCGAAGTTGAGTGCCTTCGGACCTTCCTTCGTGCCAGTGATAGGCTCCTTCATGTCGCCAAGGAAGATACTACCAGCTGCGAGCACCTTTATGTTTACCAGTCCGAGCACCTTGCAGGTCTCGATGTGTGTAGCCATCTTGGCGCAATGTCCCGATCCGCGGTTGTCGCGATACACCGAATTGTTGGTCTTTGTGATGCCCGACACCTTAGCCATGACGTTACTCGTACCCCACGGCGAGCCGCCAAGGTTCACGTATGCATTGTTGCCCGTGAGGGCTTTGTTGGGTCCTATCTCGTAAAGGGTTTTCTTGCTACCACCGATTACTGCCGACTCGTGTATCTGGCGCGTCACCCAAGTATCAAAATTGCCATACTTGAACAAGACGAACTTTCCTTCCGCACTTGCAGAAAGACTACAAAAAACGCTAAGCATTGTCACAATGCACGATTTAAACATAAAATGTTTCATATACTTATGATTATATATTGTGTGCTACAAAAACATGAACAACAAGCAAAAGAGCCGTATCATTCGGCACAAAGATATACAAAAAAGGCAAATGTGAAAACTTTTATATTACAAAAGTTTTCCATTTGCCTTAATATTTAATGTCTGTCAACACTTGCAAGGAAATAAAGACAACTTTTAGTTGCTTTTATACCAACCGCGTTTATTTGCCACTAATCAGCTCAACGGCTTTGCTTACGATGTGATTGTGCTCGTTCATCAAGCGGAAATACTCGTTCATATCCCAAATATCGCGTGCGATGAGTGCCTTCAGTTGCACGCGAAGCATAGGCAGCGTGTTGCTGCGCTCTTCGTCGTCGCGCGGTTTCACCTTCTGACGCTCAGCCTCAGCAAAAAGACTGTCGACCATGGCTTGCGGCACTTCAAAGTGCTTCATATAGTCGTCGAACTTCGTGTACTCAGCCTTCAATTCCTTGCGATGGTTCTCAACATAGCGCAGGGTGGCGTTGATAACGAGTGAGCGTGCAACAAGCTGACGGTGGAACGCTGTATATTGAGTGGTGTCGAGCGGCACGAACACGTCGGGCATGATGCCTCCACCGCCATATACGGTGCGGTGCTTGCGCAGAGTGTAGCAGCGCAGCGAGTCGTTGAAGTGGATTGAGTCAGCCGAGTAGAGCTCGCCGTGCTTGAAACGCTTCTCTATATCTTGAGCATAGTCTTCCCTTTCGCCTTTCGCATATGGTTTCTGTATGCAGCGGCCGGACGGCGTATAGTAGTGGGCAACGGTGAGGCGTATCATCGAACCGTCGTCGAACTCGATAGGACGCTGCACAAGTCCCTTTCCGAACGAGCGACGACCTACCACTGTGCCACGATCCTGGTCCTGGATGGCACCCGTAACGATTTCGGCAGCCGATGCCGAATACTCGTTGATGAGCACGTAGACCTTGCCCTTCAGCAGTCTGCCTCCTCCACCTGCCTTGTACTCTTGACGTTTCTGAGCGCGTCCCTCGGTGTACACCACGAGGTCGCCCTTCTGCAGGAACTCCTCTACGATGCGCACCGCCGACTGCAGATAGCCACCGCCGTTGTCCTGAAGGTCGAGGATAAGGTCGCGCATACCAGCCTTCTGCAGCGAGTCGACAGCGGTCATAAATTCGCCGTAGGTGGTGGCACCGAACGAGCCGATGCGCACGTAACCCACACGCGGACGTATCATATAGTAGGCATCGAGCGTGTGTACGGGTATCTTGGCACGCGTAACGGTGAACGTGAGCAGATCGGGCACGCCACGACGCTGCACGCCGAGCTTCACCTTCGAGCTACGCGGTCCGCGCAGACGACGCATGATGTCCGCACGATCCATCTTAACGCCTGCTATCGTAGTGTCGTTGACGGTGATGATGCGGTCGCCGGCGAGTATGCCCACCTTCTCCGACGGACCCTTGCGCACGGGCTGTATGACGAGCAGCGTGTCCGAAATCATATTGAACTGCACGCCGATACCATCGAACGAGCCTTGCAGTGGTTCGGTCAGCGACTTTGTCTCCTTGGCAGTGGTGTACGAGGAATGGGGGTCGAGCTTCTCGAGCATACCACGGATAGCATCCTCCACGAGTTTCTGCTCGTCGACCGAGTCGACATAGAGGTTGCTGACAGCCAGCTCGGCTATCTGTAGCTTCTTGAGTGGGTTCACACGCTGCGCGAAAGCGGCTGCGCACAGCAGCAGTAAAACCATTGCACCCATTCCCATTTTCCATGAGAACGGGTGCGTTGTGTTATGTTTGTTTATACGTTTCATTATCTGAGTTTGTTTTATGCCAAGTCTTCGTCGGGCAGGTCCTCCTCAACCACGAGGTTGTCGATGATGAAGTTCTGCCTCTCCATGGTGTTCTTGCCCATGTAGTACTCGAGGAGCTTCTGCACCTGGTCGGTCTTGTGAAGCGTCACCTGTTCGAGTCGCATCTCTGGACCGATGAAATGTGCGAACTCCTCCGGCGATATTTCGCCCAAACCTTTGAATCGGGTTATCTCCGGGTCGGGTCCGAGGTTGCGTATCGCCTGCTGACGTTCGTCCTCGCTGTAGCAGTAACGTGTGATGAAGTCGCTCTTCTTCTCCTTACCGGTGAGGCGTGCGTCGGCATCGATCACTACCTTCTTATCTTTTATCTTCGTGCGACGGTTGCGCACGCGGAACAGCGGTGTCTGCAACACGTAGACGTGTCCCTTCTTGATAAGGTCGGGGAAGAACTGCAGGAAGAACGTGATGATGAGCAGGCGTATGTGCATACCGTCGACATCGGCATCGGTCGCCACTATCACCTTATTATATCTAAGCGTGTCGAGTCCGTCCTCTATGTCGAGAGCAGCCTGCAGGAGGTTGAACTCCTCGTTCTCGTACACCACCTTCTTCGTCAGTCCGTAGGAGTTGAGCGGTTTTCCACGCAGCGAGAACACGGCTTGTGTGTTAACATCGCGGCTCTTTGTGATTGATCCGCTGGCAGAATCGCCCTCGGTGATGAATATCGACGACTCTTCCTTGCGGTCGTTCTTCGCGTCGGAATAGTGGATGCGGCAGTCGCGCAGCTTGCGGTTGTGGAGGTTTGCCTTCTTGGCGCGTTCGCGTGCCAACTTCGTGACACCAGCCATCGCCTTGCGCTCACGCTCGCTCTCGGTTATCTTCTGCTGCATCACCTCCGCCACGTCGGCGTGTATGTGCAGGTAGTTGTCTACCTCGAGCTTCACGAAGTCGCCAACGTACTTGTTGATGCTCTCGCCTCCGGGTGCCATCTGTAGCGAGCCGAGCTTAATCTTCGTCTGACTCTCGAACATCGGCTCCTCTACGTTCAGCGCCACGGCAGCCACGAGTCCGTTGCGTATGTCGGTGAACTCGTAGTTCTTGCCGAAGAACTCCTTGATGGTTCTCGCGATATGCTCCTTGAATGCGCTCTGATGGGTGCCGCCCTGCGTGGTGTGCTGTCCGTTGACGAAGGAGTGGTACTCCTCGCCGTACTGGTTGGTGTGCGTGAAAGCTATCTCTATGTCCTCACCCTTCACATGTATGATGGGGTAAAGCGGGTCGGTGGTCATCGTGTCGGTGAGCAGGTCAGCCAAGCCGTTGCGCGAGAGGATGCGCCGACCGTTGTACATGATGGTGAGTCCGGAGTTGAGATAGGTGTAGTTGCGCAACATCGTCTCCACGAAGTCGTCGTGGAACGAATAGCCAACGAACAGTGTCGGGTCGGGCTCGAAGAAGATGTAGGTGCCGTTCTCGTCAGCAGAGTCTTCGGTGATGTCCGACTTGAGGTTGCCGCGCTCGAACTTGAGCGCACGCACCTTGCCGTCGCGATACGACTTCACCTCGAAGTGTGCCGAGAGGGCGTTCACCGCCTTCACACCCACGCCGTTCAGACCCACGCTCTTCTTGAACGCCTTCGAGTCGTACTTACCGCCGGTGTTGAGCACACTGACAGCCTCAACGAGCTTGCCCTGCGGTATGCCACGACCATAGTCGCGCACCGACACACGCAGACGGTCGTCGATGTCTACTTCTATACGCTTGCCGGCGTTCATCTTAAACTCGTCGATAGAGTTGTCGATGACCTCCTTCAGCAGCACATAGATACCGTCCTCGGGCAACTGACCGTCGCCCAAGCGACCGATATACATACCAGGACGTGTACGCACGTGCTCCATGTCGGAGAGGTGGCGTATGTTGTCGTCGGTATATTGAACTGTGGGTTGAATGTTTTCTTCCATTTTATTTCTTAATATCTTACAGCATCCCGAGTATTATCATCGTATCTTAAGGATGCTATCCGATTTAAATATCCTTCTTGTAGCATCTGCGGCGCTTGTGTATCTCGCGATTGAGATACTGCCACTGTCCCTGAACCTTCATGTTTGTCTCCATCTCCACGTGGGTCTCGCCCCACTTGAAGCCGAGTCGCTGATAGTGCGGTATGAGGTCGTAGAAGAGCAACGCGTTAGCACCCTTCTGGCGGTACTCCGGCAACACACCGACGAGGAGTAGGTCGACCACTTCGGTCTTGTGGAACTTCAACGCGCGGAGGATGTGCCACCATCCAAACGGGAAGAGTTTGCCACCGCACTTCTGCAAAGCGCGAGCGAGCGATGGGATAGATATGCCTACGCCAACCACCTTGTGGTCGGGTGTGTTCCAGTCCTCGATGATGGTGATGAGGTCGAGGTCAGCCATCGGCAGATACATCTTCACGTACTGCTCTATCTGGCGGTCGGTGAGCTTCGAGTAGCCATAGAGGTCCTTGAAGGTCTCGTTGATTACCTCGAATATCTTTCTGCCGTAGCCATTCTCACCATATATTTCATTGCGCTTCAGCTTCTTCACCTGCAGGTTGTAGCGCTTCTGAATCATCTTTGCGATGGTAGCATACTTCTCTGGCATCTCCTCCGGCACGTAGAGTTTATACTCCACGTAGTCGTTGTCTTTCTCCCATCCGCCCATGCGATCCATGTGCTCCGGATAGTAGGGGTAGTTGTATGCCGTAGCTTGAGTGCCAAGCTGGTCGTAACCGTAGAGGAGCATTCCCTCGGGGTCCATATCGGTGAAGCCGAGCGGACCGACAATCTCCTTCATACCTTTCGACTTGCCGTAGTCTTCTACTGCCTTGAGGAGTGCTTTAGACACTTCGATATCGTCAACGAAGTCGATCCAACCGAAGCGAACCGACTCGCGCTCCCACTTCTTGTTGGCACTGTGGTTGATGATAGCAGCCACACGACCCACAACCTTACCGTCGCGGTATGCCATGAAGTACTCTGCCTCGCAGAAGTCGAAGGCTGCATTCTTATCCTTACGGAAGGTGTTCATCTCATCGAAGTAGAGGTTTGGCACGTGATAAGGATTACCTTTATAGAGCTCGTTGTGGAAATCGATAAACTTGCCCAAGTCGCGGCGCGACTCAACTTTCTTAATCTCTATTGCTGACATTTTAATTGTTTTATTCTTTCACTTTTGTTTGATACACATTGTATGATTGCCTCTTTGGACAAGCAATACATCTTTATAAATAAAGCCTTTAAAATGCAAAAGTACGGAAAAATGCTTAAACTAACGAAAAACAGGGTAACATTTAGCGATATTTACGAGAAATTAGCAGCAGATGTTCACCTTCAGCGGTGGTTGTGGCGAAGATATACACATCGCCGCCGTCTTTGATTTTGAGGCGTTTGCGCAGTTCTGCAACTGTGAGTGGAAAGTTGCGCGTAGCTATATTGGCTTTCTCTATGCCTACCAACGCCTTGCGCAGCTCGCTCTTGTTCATCGTCGTCACGCGCTCCACAACGAAGCTTCTGCCCGGAAAGCCTTCAACGGGTTCGTCGGAAAGGAAGAGGTGACTGTTGCGGCTCACGGGCGACACGCCGTAAGCTGCTGCCAGCTCGTCGAAGCAGCCTGCTTTCATGATTGAGGCGTTGGGCTCGTGTACGAATTTTGAGTTTTGAGTTTTGAGTTTTGAGTTGGCGACTGGAGCCGAGGAGCCTGGTGTATAGACAAAGAGGGAGGAAGAGCTTGAAGCGGTAGAAAGATCTGCACAATACACCTTCAGCCCACTTACTATCTCTTCAGACAGTACGAGCAGCAGCTCCTTGCACTCGCCTCCCACTGACACGATGTGCACCTCGCGCACCGTGCCCTGCAAGTCGTCCACCGCCTTATGCCAATCGAGCATAGGCGAGAGCTTCAGCATCGTGAAGCGTGACTTCTCAAGCAACTGGGGCAGAAGTTGCACAACATCGGGCGTGCAATCGGCAAGCATAACGGTCTTGGCACCGTGTTCATCGCGACGCGCCGGGTCGAGGAACAGCATAGTCTGCGGTTCAACGGTTGAGAGATACTCCACGGCATCTGCACACACCACCGTGGCGTTGTTCAAGCCGAGCAACGGAAGGTTGTGCTCAACGATATGGCAGAGCTGCTCGTTGCGCTCCACGTACGTAGCCGCAGTAAAGGCGCATGAGGTGAACGAGAAGTCAACACCGAAGCCGCCGGTCAGGTCGGTCATGCTGGACGCATGATCAACTCTCTCCGCCCACTCCATCGCCAAGTTGAGCTTATACTGCGCTGTGGGTTCTGACGAGCACTGCTCCATAGAGAGGTGCGGCGGAAATATTACGCCATCGCACGCAGCCCATTTGGGGAGCTTACGACGCGCTATCTGCCAGCCTTGTATCTGATCGAGAGCGTAGGGCATGTCAACATCCGGAAAGCGATTTGCTTGAAGCGCAAGCTGACGGATGTCACGTTCGCGATATTCGCGTATAAATTCAGCAGTAGTTATAGCCATCTCATTGTTCTTTTTAACTGCAAAGTTAACATATTTAGCTGATTAAATAACTACATCACACTGATTGTAAATAAATTTTCCCGTTTTTCTTTGCAGTATAACAAACTTACTGTAACTTTGCAAAAGTTGCACAGAAGACAACAAAATGAGCAACCCCTAAACATAATATACCCTAAAAGTATGGAACCTATTGTTGACTTTTCAGTCCTACCCGCACGTCTGCGCTCAGCTGAGCGAGTCGTAACTGTAGCAGTGGCATGTCCTGCCGACTCTCACACAGAGGAAGTTATCGAACGAAGCATCGCGGAGCAGTTCGCACGCTTCACCCTTGTAGCCAACACGGCTAAGGCTGATATCGCACGCCGATTGGCTGCCGACTATCCCGACAAGGTTACACTCATCGTAGCTGACGACGATGACGACGCAGCGCGCCATGCCGTTAAGGAGGTGCGCGAGGGCAGAGCCGACGTGCTAATGAAGGGTTCGCTGAACACTGACAACCTCTTGCGCGCAGTACTTAATAAAGAGGAGGGCATACTCATCAAGGGTAGCGTACTCACACACATCGCTGTTGCTGATGTGCCGAGCCTTAACCATTTGTTGTTCTTCTCGGATGCAGCCGTCATTCCCTACCCCACTACCGAACAATACGACGCTATAACACGATACATCACCGATACCTACCGCAGCATAACGGGTGGCGACCGCCCACGCGTGGCACTCATCCACTGCACGGAGAAGGTATCGGAGAAGTTCCCGCTCACACTCAGCTACGAAGAACTGAAGGCGAACGCTGCCACAGGAGTTTATGGCGAGGTGGAGATAGGCGGACCGATGGACGTGAAGACGGCTTGCGACGCAGAGAGCGGAGCCATCAAGGGCATCGCATCGCCAGTGGTGGGCAACGCCAACTGCCTCATCTTCCCCGATATCGAGGCAGGCAACACATTCTACAAGACAATAACTCTCTTCGGTGGTGCTACGGTGGCTGGTATGCTCGTAGGCACGACAGCACCTGTGGTGGTTACATCGCGTGCCGACACTACCGACTCCAAATTCTACTCTTTAGCAACTGCTTGCTTGAAAGCAATTAACAAACAGTAAACTCAAGACATATTCATGAAAAAAATATTTGTGATTAACCCTGGCTGCACCTCTACAAAGGTGGCTGTGTATGAAGACGAACGCGCTGTATGGACATCCGACGGACTGCATCCGCAGGAGGAAGTAGACAAGTACGCAACCGAGATGGAGCAGTACGAGTACCGCAAGAATTTCATCCTGAAACTATTAGAGGAGGCTGGAATACCTTTGGAATTCGATGCCGTGATAGGTCGCGGCGGTCTGCTGAAACCACTGCACGGCGGTGTGTATGCCATTAACGAGCAGATGAAGCAGGACCTCATAAACGCCAAGCACAAGCATGTGTGCAACCTCGGTTCGCTCCTTGCCGACGACATCGCACAGATGTGCCACTGCCCAGCCTACATGGCTGACCCAGTGGTGGTAGACGAGTTCATGACACGTGCACGCTATACGGGTCTGCCGTTCATGAAGCGCGAGTCTATCTTCCACGCGCTCAACGCCAAGGCTGCCTCGCGTCGCTATGCCCGCAGTATCGGACGCAAGTATGAGGAGATGAACCTCGTAGTGGCTCACCTCGGTGGCGGCATCTGCGTGTCGGCACACCACGAGGGCAAGGTTATCGACGTGAACAACGCGCTCAACGGTGAGGGTCCTATCGCGCCGGAACGTGCCGGAACGCTGCCTGCCGACCAGCTCGTGCGACTCTGCTTCTCGGGCAAGCATACCGAGGCTGAGATTATGAAGATGCTCGCAGGCAACGGTGGCTGCCAGGCACTACTCGGTATGAAAGACATGAAGGAGATATCGCGCCGTGCAGAGGCTGGCGAGGAGCCGTTCCACGAAGTGCTCGAGGCTATGCTCTACACCGTGTCGAAGCAGATTGGCGCCATGGCGGTTGCGCTGTGGGGCAAGGCGGATGCCATCATCCTCACCGGCGGCATCGCCTACAGCAAGTACTGCGTTGAGGAGATAAAGAAGCAGGTGAGCTTCCTCGCTCCGGTAATCGTACTGCCAGGCGAAGGCGAGATGGAGTCGTTAGCGTTCAACGCCTTAGGAGCGCTGAACGGCGAACTGCCGGTACACGAGTATGAGTAATTATGAATTATTAATCATGAATTATTGCTGTCCGGTAAACAATTAGTCATATTTATATTGCCTTGTCGTTCAGTGTTTTATTGCAATATTTACTAAAAGGGCTTGCCTATATACTATGCGGG
>DAVZJL010000065.1:0-14330 GCA_052272805.1 Prevotella sp.
GGCATCCTGCCATACCCACGCAATTAGCTTGTTTAAAGAATTATTGCTAACCAGTGGCAGCGTGGGTATGGCAAGGATGCCATACCCTCCTATATTAGTCCCATAGCGATTTGCTCTCTGACCAGGAAGTGTCATCGGAGGAATCGTCTGTAATTTCTATCCTCTTCGGAGCACAAGCACCACCATCATCATCTTGATCTTTACAAATACCAGGAGAGCCAGCTAACAAGTTGGATTCTAAGACTGCAGAATAAACTGAAACACGTGGTTTTATATAAATCTTTTTCATTTTCTTATTCGTTATCACGTTCTACAATTTATATCCTTATTTTACTACAAACTTCTTGCCATTGTGGATATAAACACCACCCGCTGTAGGTTTCTCTACCTGCTGACCACTCAGAGTGTAATACTTACCATCATTATTCTTAACTGTGGTGTTCACCACCTCATCGATACCTGTTGTACCATCAGCCTTGGCAAAGTCGAAGAAGAGTGCTGGAACTTTCTTAGCTCCAGAAGTAGAATCGAAGTCATTATGGCTTACTCCCAATTTCATATTCTTAGCAGTAGCCTCAGCGATAGGCAAGCAAGCACTGTTGCTATAGAAAGTGCCTTTACCATTAGAAATCCAGAAACCCAAGAGGAAATCATTATCTTTATATTTATAATAGTCTGAGGCTGTAACACCCAAACCCTTTTTGGCATTATAGAAACCGAAGAGATAGTTGTACTTATCACCTTCCTTAGTATGAACCACCTGAGCTGCGATGAGCGGCTTCAGAAGATTATTACCTTTATAGTCGGCAGGAGCTTCGGTAGAGCTATACTCTTCCATCGGAATCACCATGGTGTTGTAAGAAGTAAGCGAAGCACGCTCATGCACTACAGCGCCACCTGCTATCTGGTCAGCCGTCTTCTTGGTAGCCAAGATTACACCTGTGTTAGAAGGAATTACGTTATCTGTAGGATCGGCAGAAATCTTCTTGAGAGAGAACTTCACGCTACCTTCATTCTCTGTCATTCCATCTACTACGAAAATATCTACATCCTTAGAAATCTTCCAAGCCTTAGCCGAACTCCAGGTTCTGAAATACTTATAGTCGCCTCTCAAGAGAATGTTACGTTTATTGTCTAAGCTTTTGTAAACCACGTCTTCGAAGTCACGCAACTCCAACTCCTTGTTCTCAGTGATGGTGTAGTAGTAGTCGGAGACAGGATTATTACTACCATCACTACGGGTATAGAAGAAGAGACGTACTATCCAGCGACCAGCAGGACGGTTCCAGATGATATCCCAATCTTTTCCTGAATTATCTTGAAGACCACTCTGAGTATAGCTCACCCTGTTAGGATCGTAAGAAGTTGCTGCATGACCTTCGCCCTTACCATCATAAGGTGTCTTTGCCATCATTTTGGCATCGGTGTTAGAATCCTCGTGCCAGTTGATATTCTGATTGTGGTTACCAACAAATCTGAACCTTCCCTTGCCATCAGCGACTGTTGTTACGAGCGTCACCTTATAGCACTCATCTGTTTCATCGTATGTCATATCGGCTGCTGTAGATGCATAATTCCAAGTGCCATCGGCATTGACTGTACCAGGAATAGCGTCACCTACCAAAGATACAGAGGTAAGTTGCATACGATCTTTACAAATCATCACCTCACCACACATACCAAGGTGCGTATCAGTCTTTGCATTATCATTACCCTTAGAACAGTTATACTCAATGGTAAAAGAACCTTGCTGATTAGAAGATGGCGTCATAGGGTTTTCGTTAGGAAAGAACCGATTATGTTCGTCTGTTACACAGTAACCTCCGTTACCCAACAAGAACAACTTATTAGTGGTAGGACAAGTAACAGCGTTGCCTGTAGTAGGGGCAAGGGTGCCATATAGAGTTTTTGTGAAAGTCGTATATTCATCTCCCGTACCCACTACGTAATTGGATATAACGTAATATGAATGTTTAACAGAGAGATTGACAGAAGCAAAGAAATTATTACTAAACTGCTTTTCATTTGTCTTGTATGTATCGTATATTGGCATTGCCGTCGCATTCTCAGCATTGCTAATAAAGAAAGCCACACGCTTGTTACCAATATGCTTAAACTGCCACTTAGTTGGCTCGCCTGTTTTATCCACAGTGATAAACACCTCGTAGAGACCATCAGAATATTCTGTTGCGCTCACATTACGCGATGTTATATTCCAATAGTTGGTACCCTCCTCCTGTGTTTCAGAACCTACAAGATCCAACTGACCTGTAGTCTTATCAGTTTCAGGACAATCCTTGCTAATGTCATAAGCACTACCAGGACCATACACCTTCCGAATATTACCAAACTCATCAACACTCATCATCTGAGCATGAGCAGTAAGAGAAGCAGGAATATCTACCTTATATACAGCATTACCTTCAGCATCATCCGCCTGCTGCTGGAACTTGAACACAGCATCATTATAGGTCACCTCGTTCTTGCTGAAGTTGAAGAAGCTTCCTGCAAGATAGTAGCCCTGGGTATAGACACGATCAGGGAGAGGATTAGTGGTAGTTGTGCCACCGCCACCACCACCACCTTCTGTTGGCGCAGTTGTCTCACCATCTCTGTTATAGTAGGCACCATCCTTAACAGTCCATCCTTCTTCGCCTTTTGCAGGATGCTGCTGGCTACTCCCATCGTTGAATATAACACAGGCATTAGAAGCTAAATTGTTACCCAAATCAAGGGCCCACGTAGCCACTCTTTTGCCGCCAACAGTTTCAATTTTAGTACACTGCCTTCCATGCCATCCAGGTCCTATATCACCATTGCCTTTCTGATGAACATAAGCCCAAATTGCTCCCCAGCTCTCTTCATCGATGTAATGAATAGTCACTGTCTCTGCCATCATTTTTAGCGGTATGCACATCAAGAAGCACAATACCATCATTAGCGAAAATCTTTTCTTCATAATTTAGTTTTTAAACATTTCGTTTTTAGTTCATTAGTGTCCCGTTAAAATCGGAACCTGTTAAATAGTAATCAGATAATCCCGGAAAGAGGGGACAATCGAGTTCTTTAGTTAGTGAATAAACATGTTGTTGTTTACTTTTTAGTTCGTGCAAAGGTAAGCATTATATATATAAGGTGGCAAAATAAATGCAAAAAAGAGCGAATATTTAACGCAATCGATTGCACAAATGTCTTATATACTATGCGGGCTGCGCTCGGCTTCGCCGCTTGCCAGAGCAAGAAAGCCCAACAACCACATTATTAGTTTTACCGGACAACAATAAAATCAAAAAAAAAGCCACGCTTTCCATCGGGAAGCGTGGCTTTTTCGTAGGAGGAGGGTGTGTCAAATGAAAGGCTAACTGTAGGAGGCTACGGCATTCCTGCCGTAGCCATTGCAAACAGTTGTATTTCAGTTAATAATGGCTACGGCAAGAATGCCGTAGCCTCCTATGTTACTTAACGACAACCTTGCGTGTTGTGCCGTCAGACATACGAACGATGTTCACACCCTTCTGCGGAGCAGAGAGCTGTGTGCCGTCCACCGCGTAGCGAGCTACCTCAGTAGCGTCAGTGCTTGCAGTAGCGTCGTGGATGGCTGTAGGTTTAGCCTCGTGGATGAGCTGGAGGTCAGACGGACCACTATACCAGTTGTACTCGAGGTTGAGGAAGAGCGACTTGTGGTTGTTCACTGCCACTACACGCTGATAGATGTTCTTCTTAGCATAATCGGCTGGCAATGTGACACTTGCCTTAGCATCCACCAAACCAGGCTGACACTCGATGCAAGTAGCGAAGGCATCACCCTTCTTCAGCTGCTGTGTCACCTTGAGGTTGTCGATGTAAAGCACGCTCGGTCCGTCGGTTGCGTAGATAACAATCTTCGCGTCATCGTAGCCCTTGCTAAACTCGCACTCTACGTTCTTCCAAGTCTTCTTGTCGAGGTCGAAGTGCTTACGCTCCACCTCCTCGTACAGACCCGTTTCGGGGTTGAACGCAACCATGGCTGCGATGGCGTTCACCTGATACTCCGGATAGTTGTGCTCCTTGTCGAGGTCGTCAGATGCGTAGTCGCCCCAGAGCGAGACATTCAGCTTCACGCTGCTGTCGGCAGAGATGTTGAGTACGGGAGTCTCAAACTTTGCGTAGCGCTTCAGGTCCTCACCAGTCTCAGCATCCTGAACATTTTTTTCAACATCATAGAAGTAGTTCCATCCGTCAACCATTACATATCCTCCTGTGAGCGGTGCCCAATAGGTAGCAAAGTAGCCATTCATGTTTGTGCCCTTAGGATAGCCCTTAGCTTGAGACAGAAGATTCTTAGGTTCGTTGCCCGGAGTCCAGTCCATCTTAGAGCCGTTGGCGTCGGTTACGCTGTTGAAGTCCTCGTCGATGAGTGTGAACTCACCGTCGTTCTCAGCGATGCGGTCCTCGTACACATAATAGTTGTAGAAGAGTGCGTTTGGAACCTTTTCCCATGTAGCGGTGTAGCTACCGTCTGCAGCTATCTCCACGTCGTCTGGTGTGGGCGACTGTAGCTCATTGAGCACTACGTAGCGTGAAGGCTGCGACTTGCTTGTGCCGTCAGAAGCCGTCACGTTGTAACGATAGATTACGCCTGGTACGATATTGCGCACGGTGCAAATAGTATCGGTGGTCTCGAGGTCGGTAACAACCTGCTCACCAATATTACCATCTTCGTCCGATTGATACACATTGACATAATACTTTGTTGCGCCTTCAACCTTGTTCCAGCGTGGGCGGAAACTTGTACCGGTGTAGGAGAGGTGGCGCAGCACGTTAGGCGAGCCTACGGCTGTCTTCTCGTAGTAGACCTTAAAGTCGTCGAGCAGCACCTTCACGCCGTCCTCCTCGCGGAAGATGACGCGTGTGGCTTTCTTGCCCTGCTCAAAGCGCAGCGTGAACTCCTTCCACTCGCTTGTCATGCCCTTCACATTGCCATACTCCGTATAGACAGGGTTCTTCGAGTCGGTAACGTCCTGTGTTGTATAACCCAAACCAGCATAATCAGGTGCGTTGTTGATAAGACGAGCGCGGAACGACACGAAGTAGATACCATTGTCGACAGATGCATCGAACACCGGAGTGTTGAAGTGTGCGGCGTAGTAGTCGTCTGCTCGTGTGTTGTTGAAGTAGATCATGCCACCTGCCGGGTACACTTGATACGATCCCCATCCCGGTGTCTGCGTATAGTCAGGGTTCACACATGAGTAGAAGATGTCGTTGGACGGCATACCCGTACATGTGTTGATGTTGAAAGAGAGGTCGGGGTTGCTCTCCGAGCCTGCAGTCATCTTCGAGAAGTCCTCGCTGAGGATAACCACCTGTTGGGCGTTCGCCTTTGCCGCTTCCTGCACGGTCTGCGCATTAGCGGTCTGCGTTGCTACTGCCGCAGGAGCAGCGAGTAGGACAGCAAGAGCTGCTGTCAAGCAATGAGTCTTGTTCATGTTCTATTTATTTATGGAGTTGTTATTCTGTTCAGTATCTGCTTGCGCAAGCGTCGTGCTGGTATCCACGATGCTGCCCAGCCTATCAGTATCACGGTGATGAAGACAACAAGCACATCCCAATAGTGAACGCTTACGGGGTAGGCGTTGACGATGAATGTGCCCGAGCTCTCGCCCATCTTCACGAAACCGAACGCCTGCTGCAATCCGCAGAGCGCAAGTCCTAAGCCGATGCCGATAAGTGCGCCGACAGCCGATATGATGCGACCCTCGTAGAGGAAGATGCTCTGTATCTGACGGTCGTTGGCTCCGAGGTTGTGCAGCGTGTTGATGTCGTCCTTCTTGTCGATGATGAGCATTGAGAGCGAGGAGATGATGTTGAAGCACGCCACGATGAGTATGAACGTGAGGAACACGTAGGCGAGTACTTTCTCTATCTGCATGATGCGGAACGTGTCGGCTTGCTGCTCAAAGCGGTCGAGCACGCGGAACTTCTCGCCTGCCGCTGCCTTTATCTCGCGCTTCGCCGTGCTGAGGTCGGTGCCTGGCTTCAGTCGCAACTGCAGGGAGGAGAGCATTCCGTCCTGATCGAACAGCTGTCGGGCGAAGTATATCGACGTAATGATGCGGTCGCGGTCGTACTTGTTCTGGTTCACCGCGAACACAACGCCTGGCGAGAGTAGCGAGTCGACCACGAAGCCGTCGGTCGGCGTGTCGAGGTCGGTGAGCTGTCCCTTACGCACGGGGGCATAAATCTTCAGATAGTCTGCCCAACGAGCACCGAGCCCCATGTCCTGCGCGAGGCGTATGCCTGGCACACCGAAGTAGAGGTTGGCAACACGCAGCGTGAAGTCGCCGTCGCCATAGAGAATATCGCCGATATTGGTAAGTTGGTCGAAGTTCTCGTCCACGCCCATCACGGTCACCATGCGTTGGCGGTCGCCGTAGACGGCTATCGCCTGATCCTCCACCACGTCGGTAGCCACGTCCACGAAGTCGAGATGACGTATTCGGTCAAGCTCCGGCGCATCGGCGTTGATGGTCTTGCCTTTCACCGGCACCACCTCTATCTGTGGGTCGAAGTTGGTGAAGAGCGATGCCACGAGGTCGTGGAAGCCGTTGAACACGCTCAGCACAATCACTAATGCCATCGTGCCCACCGCTACGCCTGCCACAGATATGAAGCTGATGACATTGATGGCACCCACGCTTTTCTTCGAGAACATGTAGCGGCGTGCTACGTAGAATGAAAAGTTTCTCTTCATGATTTTCTCACCACACCAACCTTATTTCTTTAACAGTTCGTCAATACGTTCGATGTAGTCGAGCGAGTCGTCTACGAAGAAGCGCAGCTCGGGAATGATGCGTAGCTGGTTGCGCACGCGTGTGCCAAGCTCGTAGCGAATAGACTTCTCGTTGGCAGCCACGTTCTTCAGCAGTTCGTCCGACTTCTCCGAGGGGAAGATGCTGAGATAGGCGGTGCAGATGCTGAGGTCGGGCGACACACGACAGCGTGTAACGCTGACCATTACGCCGTGCATGGCGCGAGTCTGGCTTTGAAATATGAGGCTTAGCTCCTTCTGCAGGAGACGTGCTATACGGTTTTGTCTTGTTTCTTGCATAGTTCCTTTTTTGTATGTATTACGTTGTTTTTATATGTATTACGTTAATTATCCTACTTGTTTTCTGTTATTTATCCAATTTATGCAAAGTTACTGTAAATATAATAATGTACAAAAGTTTTTTAGTTTTTTTGTGTATTATAGGAGGGTATGGCATCCTGCCATACCCACGCAGCCACCCACAACAGAGATAGAGAAACAAGGCGGCGTAAGGATAACAGAGAGGAAGGCGGCGTGGGTATGGCAGGATGCCATACCCTCCTAAATGAGAAGCGCCAGAACTTGAACAAGTTCTGACGCCTTACTGTATGCCGAAAGCGTGCTTAGAGCACAATCTTCTTCACGAATGTCTGCTTACCCTTGGTCAGGCGCACGATGTATATGCCCGACTTGAGGTTGGTGTTGGGCACAGCCTTGCCGTCAACGGTGTAGACGCTAATCTTTCCGTCGAAGTCCAGTGCGTCGATGTAGCCGTTAAGGAAGGTGATGGCAGGTGTCTCCACGTTGTTGATGTCGCGGATGGCAGTCTCTGTGGGCTGCATCTCCTTGATAGGCACCTCTACCACGTTCTCAACGTACTTCGAGTTGCGGTCGATGACGAAGGCGATGAGCTTCAGGTTTTTGTAGCTCTGTATGTTTTTAGGCAGGTTCAGCTCCACGGTGTGGCTGAATGCGTCGCCGCTGTTTATCTGCTTCGGGAACACGTCGCTGATGCCCTCGTTCACCTCGTAGCCCAAGCGAGCCACGTGCTGAAGGTCGAGTTCTACCTCTTTCCCCTTTTTCTCCCAACCGTAGTACGACTTCACCGAATTGGCATAGGCGTTCTTTTGCGTGTAGCCCTTCACGTCGTTCTCTATAACGGCGAAAGCCAAGCCGTAGTTGGCGTTGGTCTGCTCGCGGTTGAACTTTATGACAGCCGTTGCACTCACCTTCGAGTGGTTGTCGTCAGCGAAGTTGGCGATAGCGTCGATGCCGAGCACCGAGCCGCTGTTGATGAACGCCTTCACGTAGATTTCGTTTTTATCGGTAGTGTCAAGATTGTTTGTACGGCGACGGTCGTAAGTGCCTTTTGGGAAGCCTCCAGATATACCGTATGTGTATGACGAACACTTCAACTCGGAAGGTGTGCCGCTGAAGCAATGCTTTGCCATAGCCACAAACTGTCCGGGGAACTTGGTGTGGTTCTGCGAGATCTCCTCGATGCCGCGCACGCAAAAGCCACACTCCAGACCTGTATACTCCTCCATATATACACGCTTTATGTCCTGCACGTTGGCTGTAACGATAGTAGATGTGTATGTGTTGTTAGCTGCGTAAGCATCCTCCTTGCCGTTCACCTCTACGAGGCGCACTTTCATATTCTCGCAGCCCTTTGCGTCGGGAGCGTTGCAGGTGATGGCGAACTCGTCCTCAGCACGCGCAGCGACGGTCTGCTTGATGTCTGCGAACTGCTCTTCTGCGTTGCCGATGGTGTAGCCGAAGCGGAGCGATGTTATCTTTGCAGCGGCGAAGTTGAGCAACTTGCCCTTTATCTCGTAGGTGCCACCCACGCTTGTCACCACCTTTTTCACGCCACAGATAGCCACATCAACTGGTAGCTCTATGCCTTCTACGCGCATTTGCAGAGCAAGTGCCGGAGCCGATGCGAGCTTAGCGTTGTCTGTCCATCCTTTGCCAAAGTCGGTGAAGTTGCCGCCTTCGCAGTATTCATCCGTAACACCCACGACGTTGATGTCGCTCGTAAACTCGTAGCCGAGGTAGAACGGCTCGCCGGTTATGGTGTATGCGTCGTTGAAAAGCACCGAGTTAAGGCCCTTGTTGCCCATGTCCGCCATCTTCTCCGTAGCGTATGCACCGTTGAGGTCTTCAGCCACGAACGCCTTCACGGTCTCAGCCTTGTCGGTGAGCGAGAAGCGCATACCGGTCACCTTCAGACCCTTGTACATCTGTGCCACCTCTGCGGGGATGTATATGGCAGCCTTGCCCTTGCGTGTGCCGATGCTGCCGTACGGGAGGTCGGCTGCCGTCTTTCCGGCATAGCCCCAGTAGGTATATTTTGCGTTAGCCGCTGTCACAGCGAGCAGCAACATAAGCAGGAGTGAGGTTATCTTCTTCATAACTTTTTCGTTTTTTTAATTAGTACTGGTTTTGTCTTGATTGATTAGAGCGAAATCTTCTTCACGAAGCTCTGCTTGCCGTTGTTGCCACGCACGATGTACATACCACGAGCAAGCGAAGCGTTCTTCACGAGCTGTCCGCCTACGGTGTACACCTGCAGTGTGCCGTCGAAGCCGTCTGCCACGATGCTGCCGTTGCGCAGACTGAGGTCGGGTACCTGTGTAGAGGTGATGTCGGCGATAGATGTCTCGCCTGCCTCAAGCACGGGCACCTCTACGGCATTCTCAACGTAGCCGTGGTCGCCACGGTTGATGAGGAAAGCTACAACCTTAATATTTTTGCGGTTCTTCACGTTCGACGGAACGCTGAGCACGGTGTTGTGGTTGTAGATAGTAGTGCTGTACACATCGTTCACGGGGATGCTGTTCTCGATGCCGCCTACGATGCCGAAGCCGGCGCGAGCCACGTGGTTGAGCGTTACGGTAGCCATCGACGGCTTGTTCTCCCATCCGTCAAGCTCGCCAAGTCTGCCATTTGCATAGCCGTTGTTCTGCTGATAGCCGGTCACGCCGTCCTCGATGATGGCGTATGCTATGCCGAAGCTGCAGTTGGTCATATCCTTCACGAACTGCACATTGGTGTTCACATTGATGTGTGTATAGTCGCCTGCCACGTAGTTGGCCTGAGTCTCGATGCCTGCAATTGCGGGGACATTATTGAGAATAGCCTCAACATACTGGAATGTTGTAGAGACATCGGGATCGAACGTCTTGCGGCGGTCTACTGCTGCCTGCGGATATACGCCCCAGTTGGCATACTCGTACGACGGGCAGAGCAGTTCCTGTGGTGTGCCGGTGTAGCCGTGCTTGGCGATAGCGATGAAGTTGTCGGGGTACTTCTCCTTGCACTTCTCGATAGAGACGATGCCGCGCGGACAGTTGCCGCAATAGATGCCGGTAGCCTCCTCCATGAGCACGCGCTTTGTGGTGTTTATTGAAGTCATCAGCACGTTGCACTCCGTAGCGTCGTTGGCTGGGTTCACGTCTTCATCGACTACAACGCGCACCTTCAGCTTGTGTGTGCCCTTGGTCTTGATGCCGGGGTGAGTGAAGCTGAACACGTTCTCGCTGCGGTCGCCGAGTGTCTCGTCAAAGTCGACGAACTGCTCCTCGCCGCCGTCCACGCTGTAGGCGATGCGGTAGCTGTAGAGCTTTGTAGCCGAGAGGTTCACCACCTTAGCCGTAACGTTGAACGGCTCGTTCTCCTTTGTAGCTATGTCGCGCAAGCCCATCACGCTGAGGTCTACGGGCAGGTTGTCTGCCTCGATGCGTGCGGTGAGCGAGAGTGCGTTGGCTCCGTTGGCGGCGTTGTCAACCCATCCGTTGCCGAAGTCGGTATAGTTAGAGTAGGCTGTCTTGTTGGCTACATAGCCTATACATGCGTCCAGTCCGCTCACATCGTAGCCGATGTAGAACGCCTCGCCGGTGATGGTGTATGGAGCGTCGAACTTCACGATGTTGTTGCCCTTGTTTGCCTTGTCGCTCACCTTAGTGGCGAACGGCGTAGCGTTGAGGTCGGTTGTGGCGAACACGCTCAGCTTCGTAGCCTGGGCAGCTAAGCCGACACGCACACCTGTGAGCTGACAGCCCTTGTACAGCTGCGCCACCTCAGCAGGGATGTAGATGGCTGCCTTGCCGTAGGCTGAGGAGCCGTAAGCGCCTACGATGTCCTTGTCGCAATAGCCCCAGTAGGCGAACTTAGCGTTTGCTGCCGTCGCCATGAGCAACAGCATGAGCAGTAGTGTAGTGATTTTCTTCATATTACGGATGTTTATAGTTATTTTTTTACGGATGTTTATAACTCTCTCGATGCGCAACAAAATTACTACTAATTTTAGAAAAAACGATGTTTTTTAGGCGTATTCTTTTGACATTTCGCAAAATTATCGTACTTTTGGAGGTACAGATGCAAATATGAATAATTTGTATAACCTAAATACATACTAAGATAACAGTTACTATGGAAAAGAAGATAACGCAAGAAAACTTTGAAGATACTTATGTCGACAGTATCGAATTGGAACGCATAGACAAGTTCGTGTGCGACGAGATGGCGCGACAAATTCACCGCTATATCAAGGCGATGAAGGGCTCAAAGGCTATCATGCTGAAGTTTGAGGAGCAGCTGGCTACGCTCACCGTGCCCGAGAAGGAGAAGGCGATTGCTCGCTACATCGACCTTAACCGCAAGGTGATTTCGGGTCTCGACTTCAAGGTGGTGCTGGCTCGCGCCATGGCTAACTATTCTGACACGTTCGCCTACCTCGTTGAACTGGTGAATAACAAGCGCAAGATGGTGTTCTATCTGAACCGCATCCGCGAGAAGTACGAGCAGTATCACGAGGTGTACGAGGAGAACGGCAAGTTCGGCATCAAAGACCATCAGGGCAACGTGCTCGTGCCTGCTCACTACGACTTCCTCCGCACACCGTATGTCTACGTCGACGACCTCCGCTCGCTGCCTGTCATTGCGCAGCGCGACGGCAAGATGGGCTTAGTGATGCCCGACGGCAAGGAGACCGTTGTGCTCGACTTTATCTACGACGACATCGAGCTGCGCGACGAACCGCCATACTTCGAAGCGTACGCAGGAGGGGAAAAAATATTGTTTGACCTATAATTAGTTGAGAGTTGAAAGTTGAGAGTTGAAAGTTATGATTACCTTTAAAGCTTTAAGAGGGCGTAAGTTATAGTGCATGAACTATAATGCATATCACAACTCTCAATTCTCAACTCTCAATTCTCAACTGAGTAACCAGAATATTTATGGACCAACTCTACATGCGCCGCTGCCTCCAGCTCGCAGCCAATGGGCGCCAAAATGCTAAGCCCAACCCCATGGTTGGTGCTGTGATAGTGGCAGCCGACGGACGTATCATCGGCGAAGGTTACCACGTGCGCTGTGGCGAAGGACACGCCGAGGTGAACGCCTTCGCTTCGGTGCGCCCCGAGGACGAGGTGCTGCTCAGCGAAGCTACGATATACGTCAGTCTGGAGCCATGCTCCCACTACGGCAAGACACCGCCCTGCGCCGACCTTATTATAAAGAAAGGTGTGCGCCGCTGCGTCGTGGGTTGCGTTGACCCATTCGCCGCCGTGCAGGGTCGTGGCATACAGAAACTGCGCGATGCCGGCATCGAGGTGACGGTGGGTGTGCTCGAGGCTGAATGTCGCGAGCTGAACCGTCGCTTCATCACGTTCAACGAGAAGCGCAGACCGTACATCATACTGAAGTGGGCACAGACCGCCAACGCCTTCCTCGACGACAATGGCACGGCTTGCGCTATATCCACACCGTTCACGAAGATGCTCGTACACAAACTGCGTGCCGAGAACGACGCCATACTCGTGGGCAGAGTCACCGACGAACGCGAACATCCACAACTCGACGTGCGCCACTGGGCTGGCAAGTCGCCACGCCGTATCGTCATCGACCGCCGTCAGCCTGCCTTCGAGGGCTTGAACTTCTCGAAGCCTGTCATTCCGCAATTGCTCGAATGGCTGCACAAGGAGAAGTGCCAATCGCTCATCGTAGAGGGCGGAGCACGCACGCTGCAGTCGTTCATCGACGCTGATGCGTGGGACGAAATACGCGTGGAGACGGCTCCGTTCTGCGTTAGTGGTGGCACAGCGGCTCCAACTCTGCCCACCGACGTGCGCCTTGTGCGTCACGAGGTGTACGATCATAACACTATCGTCACATATCACCGCCGATGAACGAAGAACTCTCCATAGAACTCTGCCACCTCACCGTTGGCTACTCAAAAAAGGGGGTGCACTTGTCTCAAGTGCACCAGCAAAGCAACCAACAGGGGGTGCACTTGTCTCAAGTGCACCAACAAAACAATAACACCCAACAGGGGGTGCACTTGTCTCAAGTGCACCAACAAAACAACCAGCAGGGGGTGCACTTGTCTCAAGTGCACCAACAAAGCAACCAGCAGGGGGTGCACTTGTCTCAAGTGCACCAGCAAAACAACCAGCAGGGGGTGCACTTGTCTCAAGTGCACCAACAAAACAATGAAGCCAATCAGAAGGTGCAGTTGAGACAACTGCACCCCCTGGAAGTGCACCAACAAAACAATGAAGCCCAGCGGTTGGTGCAGTTGAGACAACTGCACCCCCTTAATATGCACTGCGTAGCTTCCGACCTCAACGCTACGGCTCAGCCCGGCACACTCACTTGCCTTATCGGCCATAACGGCACGGGCAAGTCGACACTGCTGCGCACCATAGCACGCCTACAACAGTCGATTGACGGCAGGGTGCTGATAGGCGACAACGATATCAGCACACTGAAGCCTATCCACCTCTCGCGTAAACTCTCCATTGTGCTCACCTCGCGCCCCGACGTGCGCAACATGACCGTTGAGGAACTCGTGGCACTCGGTCGCGCACCATACACCGGCTTCTGGGGACGTCTCTCCGCTGACGACCGCCGCATCGTGCGCCACTCTATCGAGAGCGTGGGCATAACAGCTATGGCTAAACGCCGCGTGTGCACCCTCAGCGACGGCGAGATGCAGAAGGTGATGATAGCGAAGTCGCTCGCACAGCAGACACCAGTGATACTGCTTGACGAGCCTACTGCCTTTCTCGACTTCCCGGGCAAGATTGACTTGATGTTGCTATTGCAACGTCTTGCCCACGAGGAGCGTAAAACAATTATTCTTTCTACACACGACCTTGAGACTGCCCTGCAGACTGCCGACCGTCTGTGGCTGCTTGCCGATGGCGCATTGCACGACGGCACACCGCACGAACTGGCAGACCGGGGCATGATAGAAAGCTATATAGGAAGAAAAAATGTTAAGTTCGACAAGGACACGCTTAACATACAAATTCTATAGGGGTGCATATTAAGGGGGGCATATTAAGGGGGCATATTAAGGGGGTGCAGTTGTCTCAACTGCACCAACAAAGCTGAGCGGAGACAAGTGCCCCCCTGCTGGGTATTATTGCTTTGCTGGTGCACTTGAGACAAGTGCACCCCCTATTGGTTGCTTTACTGGTGCACTTCTTGCTCTGGCAAGCGGCAAAGCCGAGCGGAGACAAGTGCACCC
>DAVZJL010000066.1:0-14138 GCA_052272805.1 Prevotella sp.
CACTCAATACCCAGGGCGTTGCCCTGGGCTATGTGGTTGTTGGGCTTTCAGCCCGTCTTTGACCACATTATTATTGTTTACCGGACAGCAATACAAAAAAAAGAGTGTGTTCCAGAACTGTAAAATAGGGGCGGAGGGCTAAACAATAGGAGGCTACGGCATTCTTGCCGTAGCCATTGCAAATAGTTGTATTTCAGTTACTAATGGCTACGGCAGGAATGCCGTAGCCTCCTACAGTTGTATTTCAGTTACTAATGGCTACGGCAAGAATGCCGTAGCCTCCTACATTATATATATCGTTATAGTTTAAGTAGATATAACAACTACTTCACTTGTACTTTGCTTGTGCTAACGCCGTCGGCAGTCACCGCTTTCACGATGTACATGCCGTGAGGCAGTCCGCGCAGAGCATCTTCAACCGACGAACCACTCTTCTCTGCAACCTTGCTGCCTGCGAGGTTGTACACCATGATGCGAGCCTTCTCTGTTGTGCCGACAGTCTTTATAGCCGTTGTTTCGAGACCGTAGGTCACGTCGTCGATGTAGTATGTGGCAGTGTTGTCGCATCCGCGTGTGCTGGTGAAGCGGAATCCCATGAAGAAGACGTCTGCAATTTGCTGTCCTGTGAGGTCGATGCTGTATGGGAACCACTTTCCGCTCTCATCCTTTGTGCAAGGCATCTTACATTCTGCGAGCGGCTGCACGTACATAGAACCTTCTGCAATGTCGATGTAGCAGAGTTCGAGCAGGTCGGTCTGGTTGTCCTTCAGATAGTCGCCGCGCACCTTGAACGTGAATACCTTTGACTCCGAGTTCTTGAAGTCGAGCGGCGGAGTTACGAGCATCATCTGAGCCGGTGTGCCCGTGCCAGACTCCATCTTCTGGTCGTATGGTGTCACCTTAGCCACCTTTTCGTTTGGTGTTTCGGTGTCGCTATCGAGGAACGAGAATCCCCACCATGCGCGTGTTCCCTTTATGGCTGAGTTAGTCCAGCCATCGATGTTGAGTGGCTTATTACGTTCGATGTTGTCGAACTTCTCGTTGAGCACGCTGCGTGCATTCTCCTCACTGAGCACGAGGTCTACGCCCTCCTTCTGTTCCTCTGGCGTTTCGCCGGTAGCAACACCCTCTATAGGCACCTCTACGTCCTTCATGCCGAGCGCAGAGAAGATGAGCGAAGTGAAGTAGGTGCCTTCCTCCTTAGGCTGGAACGTCACCTTCAGCGTGTTCTTCATGTTGCGTATGAGCAGAGTGTTGTTCAGAATGAACGCTCCTGCATCCTTCACCTTCACGTGGATATAGTCGGGCATGTTTGCTGTTGTCACTTCGATGGTCTGTTCGCTCTTCTCGTTTATCTTCGTTGTGAACTTTTCCAGCTTTTGCGGGTTGAGCGTTATCGTTGGTGGGTTCTGTTCGTCGATGGCATATGCGCTGAATCCGATAGTCTTGTCGTAGTTCTCTATGCTTGGGCAGGTTACGAATATGTTTGCTTTGTGTACAGCCACCTCTGTCGGTGTGTACGTGATGACGATGTCGGTCTCTGTTGTTCCCGCCTCTATCTTTGTCTGCGAAAGTGCGAACTGGTTTGCGTTCTTGCCAGTTATCTCGAAGAAAGTAGGCTGAGTCATGTTCTTCGCCGACACGTGCAGCGTAGCCACCGTTACGGTCTGTCCCAACTTGCCTGCTATTAGTTCTATATTCTCTGGGCTGATTGTTATGGATGGTTCTTCTACCGGCTGTTGCTCTTCGATGTCCTCTATGCCGCGCGGACCGATGATGAGCGTCTTGCTCGACGTGAACAGTCCGGTGAGCGTGATGTCGGCTGTAGGAATGTTCTTGCCGATGAGCGTTGTGCCCTTGAAGATGCGCACCTTAGCCTCCTCAGTGCCGTCGGTTACTACCGGTTGTGCCATGCCTTCAGCGAAGGCTGCGCCCTCTGCAACGTCCTTGAACTTCAGGTTCTTCACCTTTACGAGTTGCTGTATGTAGCTTGTAGGGCTTTGTTTCAGCTGTGCGAGCGTAGCCTCTACGGGAGCCACGACGTTGCCCTTCGACACCACTGTGCCGAGGTCGGTGCCGAAAGCAACGGCACTGGTCGTGCCGAACGCGCTCTGCACACCGAGTATTGCGCCCGTTATCTTGTCGCCCACTTCATAGTCGGTCTTGGTGAGCATCTCGTAGTCGTCGCTCAGAGCTATCGCCGCCGTCTCGTCCTGCAGGTAGAACACCGGTCGGCTTCCGCCGCGGTCGACGAAAGTAACCGTAGCCTCACCCGTATATTTGTATGTCATTCCTGCCTCGGGGTCTTCGCTGTAGAGTGCCTTGATAGACTTAATCTCCGGAATTGAATATCCCGTCCACGAGAGCTTTATCTGCACATCCTCCGCTTCCTCGCTCTTCAGCGTCAGAGTGGCATGTTGCTCGCCATCGGTGTATGTCACCTTTATCTTCAGTTCGGCACCGCTGGTGCTCATCGCGTCGTTAGCCGATATCGTAGCAGGCTCCACGCTCACAGCCTCCGAAGACGACTCCACTGTGATGTCGCCCTTGAGGTTCTCGCCCGTCACCTTTATAGTCTCCTCGTGTGTGTCGCCACTGTACACCTCGCCCAGCACGAAGGACTTCTTCGATACGCCCAATTTCGGCGTAGTGTCAACACCAGCCTCACCAAACAGTCCGGCGTATGTGTCTGAGACGCGCACCGAAGCCACGTACATCTCCGGCGAAGTGGCAGAAGAGGTGGTTCCCTGGCGCAGTTCGAGGCCCTGCAGACCATAGCTTCCCAATCCGCCGCCGGTCTTGTTCACGCCGTCGATTACGGCACTTGCCATGTTCAGCTTAGGCTCATTCTTGAAGTCGGTAGGGTTCACGTACAGATAGATGTTGTCCTGTCGCGGATTGGCTGTGTTTATCTCGTATCGCAGCACAACGAGATAGGTCTGGTTGAGTTTCAACGGAGTGGTGGCGAACTCAGGCTTTGCAGCTCCGCGCTCTATGCCCACCTTCACCTCGTCGGCGTTCGCACCTTCGCCTATGTACAGTCGTCCCAGCTCGGTAGGTGCAATGCCTTCGGCTATCTCCGATTTCTTTGTTCTTGGCACGAACGACATGACATACACGTTGCCATTCGGTTGTGCCTCCACGTTGATGAGTGCCGAGAAGTAGAGGTTGCCGCTCTTCACGCCGTCGGCGTTGTCGGTGAACTTCACCATGAGGTCCTCGCCCTGCTTTGCAGAACCTATCTTCACACACTTAGCCGGTGCGTTGTCGTTATATCCGGCGTATGTGAGTTGCTTGTCGAGCACCTGGATGGGGGCTTCTGCATTCTTGCCATAGCGCACCCAGCCACCTTGCTCGTGGAGGTTGCCTGCCGGATAGTTGAAGTCGTCACTGAAACTGACTTGCGCTGCAACCGTCTCTGGTAGACAGCACATCATTACGAATAGCATTGAAATCAATGAATGCCATGTCTTAAAAGAATAGGGCTGTTTCATGTCATTGAATTTTTAGTGTTTTTATTATTGTATATCTGATTTTAAATTAATTTTTGCAAATATACTATTTTTTTAGACATGTAAAGCTGTTTTTCGATATAAATATCAAATAGTATGGTATTTTTGTGTTGTTTGTTACAAATGTAACACTAAAAAGGCTCTATGCTATCAGTGTGAGACTCTTCTCTGTGGATAGCACCAACCGTGGGTATAGTATAACAGCTTGGTTTGTGCAGCGGAGACCGCTCACCAACCAAGCTGTTGTATCAGTAGAATTTACTTGAGATATTCTGCGAGTTTTGCAACGGCGCGTGCGCGGTGCGATATGCCGTTCTTGATGTCCATGCCGAGCTGTGCGAACGACTCGTTGTAGCCCTCGGGCACGAAGATGGGGTCGTAGCCGAAGCCCTCTGTGCCCTGCTTCTCGCGCGATATGGTGCCGCGTACGATGCCCTCGAAGAGCGTGTAGTCGGCTACGTCGCTGCGGCGTGCGAGAGCTATCACAGTGCGGAACTGCGCCCGGCGGTCGTCGCTGTCGCCCAAGCGTGCGAGCAATTTCTGCATGTTGGCTTCCGAGTTGTGGTCGGTGCCCTCGGCGTAGCGTGCGGAGCGCACGCCCGGCTCGCCTCCAAGCTCCGGCACTTCGAGTCCGGTGTCGTCGGCGAAGCAGTCGTAACCGTAGTTGTCCACTACGTAGCGTGCCTTCTGTATGGCATTACCCTCAAGCGTGTTGGCTGTCTCGGGTATGTCGGCGTGGCAGTTGATGTCTTCGAGCGAGAGCACCTCGAAGCGGTCGCCGAGGATGGCGCGTATCTCCGAGAGCTTGTGCTTGTTGTTGGTGGCGAAGACGATAGCCCCACCCCGTCCCTCCCCGTCGGGGAGGGTGTATGATTGCTGTGGATTGTTCATTGTCTTTTGTTTTTTTTCTAAGCCTTCCTAAGCCTTCCTAAGCCATTGCTAACTAAGCTATTGCTTCCTAAGTCTTCCTAAGCCCTCCCCGACGGGGAGGGTTGGGAGGGGCTATCCTTTTCTTTCTTTACCTTAACCTTTATCTGATCGAATCCCTCGCCGTACACGCCGATGACGCTGCTCTGCGACACGAAGGCGCGAGGGTCAATCATTTTGATGAGTCGGAAGATGAGCACCGACTCGCTCTTCTTGGCGAGCAGACAAATCACCTTCATCTCCTTGCCCGTGTACCAGCCGTGACCGTCGAGAATGGTCAGCGTGTGGTCGGTCTTCTTGGTTATGGCATTGGCTATCTCGTTGTACTTATGCGAGAAGATGAAGAACTGCACCGATTGGCGTTGGACGCTCATCACGTAGTCGAGCATGGTACATTCGATGACCATCGTACACAGACCGAACACTACCATCTGGCAGCGTTGTGGGAACGGACCGAAAGAGTCGATGGCGAGACAACTACCGATGATGACGAGGTCGACCATGATAAGACCCTTGCCGAGCGACACATTATAGTGTTTGTTCACAACGGCAGCGATAATGTCGGTGCCGCCGGTGCTGCCGTTGTTTAGGAACACTATCGCCAATGATGTGCCGGTGAGCATACAGCCGATGATGAGCGACATGAAGTCGTTGCCCTCGCCCATGAGCTTATAGAAGGTGCCGTCGGGCATCTCTACTATTTTCTGTGCGAGGTCGAGCATCACAGTTATGACTATCGTGGCATAGATAGTTTTGGCAAGGAATTTTATTCCAAGTTCCTTCAGTGCTGCCACGATGAGCACAGCATTAATTATGAAAAATGTCCATTGAACTGGAAATTTTGTGGCATAGAATACGATGGCTCCGATACCTGCGATGCCTCCGGTTACGATTTCGTAGGGTAACAGGAATACGGTGAACCCGAAGGTGTACAACATCAACCCGAGAGTGATGTTAAAATAGTCTTTCGTTTCTTGCCAGATAATTTTGCGGTCGATCATCATAGGAGTTACAGTTATTACATTATTATTTTAATGTATATAAGAAAAAGAAGTCGTTCGTATTACTTTATAACGACATTCACGATTTTCTTAGGTACGACAATCACCTTAACAACTTGTTTGCCGTCGAGGTATTTCGCGCTCTGCTCGTCGGCGAGCACTGCTGCCTGGATTTCGTCGTTGGTGGCATCGACTGCGAACTTCTTCTGGAAGCGTGCCTTGCCGTTGAACGACACTGTGAGCTGCACCTCACTCTCTACGAGATACTGCGGGTTGAACACTGGCCATGCTGCGTCGCATACGGTCGACTCGTTGCCTAAGGCGTGCCACAGTTCCTCTGCTATGTGCGGTGCGAACGGCGCGATGAGCACAACGAGCTGCTCGAGCACCTGCTTTGAGCGGCACTTCTGCTGTGCCAGCTCGCCCACGGCAATCATAAATGCCGAGATAGAGGTGTTGTAAGAGAAGTTCTCGATGTCCTCTGTCACCTTCTTGATGAGCTTGTGCAGGCTCTTGAGGTTGTCGGCTGTAGGCTCTGCGTCTGTCGGCAGGAACTCGTCGGTGCGGTTCTCGTAGAACAGTGCCCAGAACTTCTTAAGGAAGCGGAAGCAGCCGTCGATGCCGTTGGTGTCCCAAGGCTTGCTTGCCTCTACCGGACCGAGGAACATCTCGTACAGACGCAGCGTGTCGGCACCGTACTTCTCTACGATCATGTCAGGGTTGACAACGTTGAACATCGACTTCGACATCTTCTCTACAGCCCAGCCGCAGATGTACTTGCCGTCCTCCAGCACGAACTCGGCGTTGGCATACTCCGGTCGCCAAGCCTTGAACGCCTCTATGTCGAGCACGTCGGCGCTCACGATGTTCACGTCTACGTGTATCGGTGTCACGTCGTAGTCCTTGCGCAGGTTGTACGACACGAAGACGGGGGAGTTAGAGGGGGTTGTGCGGTTTATTCTATACACGAAGTTGGAGCGTCCCTGAATCATGCCCTGGTTGACGAGTTTCTGATACGGCTCCTCCTTGCACGACACGCCGAGGTCGAAGAGGAACTTGTTCCAGAAGCGCGAGTAGATGAGGTGACCCGTAGC
Source organism: Prevotella sp. (assembly GCA_052272805.1). Lineage (GTDB taxonomy): Bacteria > Bacteroidota > Bacteroidia > Bacteroidales > Bacteroidaceae > Prevotella. The sequence continues at coordinate 6,535 of DAVZJL010000066.1, forward strand.
GTGCTCGCAGCCGCCTACGTAGAGGTCTACGTTCTGCCAGTAGTTGTCGGCATCCTTGCCCACGAGGCAGCTGTCGTTGTGCGGATCCATATAGCGCAGATAGTAAGCCGACGAGCCTGCGAAGCCCGGCATGGTGTTCAGTTCGAGTGGGAAGACGGTCTTGTTGTCCACAAGTGCCTTGTCCACCACCTGGCGTTTCTCCACGTCCCACGCCCACATCTTGGCGCGTCCCAATGGCGGCTCGCCGGTTTCTGTAGGCTTGTATGTCTCAATCTCGGGCAGCAGCAGCGGCAGGCAGTCCTCCGGCACCATCTGCGGCATACCGTCCTTGTAGTAAACCGGGAACGGCTCGCCCCAGTAGCGTTGGCGCGAGAAGATAGCGTCGCGCAGACGGTAGTTCACCTTCACGCGGCCCATGCCTTTCTCCGTCACGAACTGCTTTGTCTTTGCTATAGCCTCCTTCACGCTCAGTCCGTTGAGCGAGAAGCCGTCCAATGTCTCCTTGCCAGCAGCAGGCGAGTTGCACACGATGCCCTCTTTTGCGTCGAAGCTCTCCTCCGACACGTCAGCACCCTCGATGAGCGGAATGATAGGCAGATTGAAGTGCTTGGCGAAGGCATAGTCGCGCGAGTCGTGCGCCGGAACAGCCATGATGGCTCCCGTGCCGTAGCCTGCAAGCACGTATTCTGAGATCCAGATTGGAATGTTCTCGCCGGTGAACGGGTTCACGGCATACGAGCCGCTGAACACGCCCGTCACGTTGTGGTTAGCCATGCGGTCGAGCTCTGTGCGCTTCTTCACGTACGCTAAGTACTCGTCTACCTCAGCCTTTTGCTCTGCGGTGGTGAGCTGAGCCACGAGTTCGCTCTCCGGTGCCAGTACCATGAACGTAACGCCGAAGATAGTGTCGGCGCGTGTTGTGAAGATGGTGACCAGCCCCTCTCCGTCTCTCCCCGTCGGGGAGAGGGCTTTAAGGTTAGCCTTTATTTCTTTAATGGTGTTGTCTGTATCTTGCAGTACCTGCTCGTTTGTAAAGCGCAACACTTTGAAACCAGCTTCGTTAAGGAAGTCAGAACGTAGTTTGTCTGCTTCCATTTGTTCTGCATCGTTATGGTAAGCACCGTCAACCTCGATGATGAGTTTGCTGTTCAGAGCTACGAAGTCAACGATAAAGTCGCCGATGACGTGCTGTCTTCTGAATTTCTCGCCCAATTGGTTGGCGCGTAAAACTTCCCAAAGAGCTGCTTCTGCTTCTGTCTGATGCTTGCGGTTTTCTTTGGCGTTCTCTTTAAGAATGTCGTAGTTGAATGGGTGAGCAGTCTTAAACTTGTTCCAAGCAGCCTCAAGCTCTCCCCCGACGGGGGAGTTGGAGGGGGCTATTCTGAACTGCATCTCTGTGCCTTCGCTGCGACCGATCCAGTTCTTCTGTGTCTCCTTGATAGAGTCGCTCCAGTCGACGGTTTCGAGACCATCGAGCAGACGCTGCGAGTAAGCCGATGTGCGCAGACACCACTGCTGCATCTTCTTCTGTACGACGGGGAATCCGCCGCGCTCGCTCACGCCGTTCACCACCTCATCGTTGGCAAGCACGGTGCCTAAGCCTGCACACCAGTTCACCATTGTCTCGCCGAGGTAAGCGATGCGGTAGTTCATCAGTGTCTTCTGCTTCTCCACATCGCTCATGGCGCGCCACTCTTCGGCTGTGAACTCCAGGTGTTCGCTTTCGGCAACGTCCAATCCCTCTGTGCCCTTCTCGTTGAAGTGCTCCACGAGCTTCTCTATCGGCTGCGCCTTCTGGCAGCTGTTGCAGAAGAACGAACCGAACATCTTCTCGAACGCCCACTGTGTCCAGTGGTAGTACTTCGGGTCGCAGGTGCGTATCTCGCGGTCCCAGTCGAACGAGAAGCCGATGTTGTCGAGCTGCTGGCGGTAGCGTGCGATGTTAGCCACGGTGGTCACCTCCGGGTGCTGACCGGTCTGAATGGCGTACTGCTCAGCGGGCAGTCCGTAGGCGTCGTAGCCCATAGGGTTGAGCACGTTGAAGCCCTTCAAACGCTTGTAGCGTGCGTAGATGTCCGATGCTATATAGCCAAGCGGATGGCCTACGTGCAGACCGGCTCCCGATGGGTAGGGGAACATGTTGAGTACGTAGAATTTCTCCTTTGCAGGGTCCTCAGTGGTGTGGTAAGTATTGTCCTTCACCCACTGGCTCTGCCATCTCTTTTCTATTTCTCTGAAGTTATATTCCATTGTTTTTATACTGTTTTTATGCAAAGTTACGACTTTTACTTTATATATATGTGTGTTTGCGTCTTAAAAATTTTGATATACAGTGCGCTTCTGCTCGGTTGGTGCACTTCTTCAGGGGGTGCAGCAGTCTCTGCTGCACCAACCAAGTAAACGGTGTTCTTCTGCTCTGTTGGTGTCTTCTTCAGGGGGTGCAGCAGTCCCTGCTGCACCAACAAAGCAAACGATGCACTTCTGCTCTGTTGGTGCCATCTGTTCTGTTGGTGCACTTGAGACAAGTGCACCCCCTTGTTCGGTTGGTGCACTTCTTCAGGGGGTGCAGCAGTCTCTGCTGCACCAACCAAGCAAACGGTGCCATCTGCTCTATTGGTGCGCTTCTGTTCTGTTGGTGCACTTGAGACAAGTGCACCCCCTATAGTGCACCCCCTATGTGCACCCCCTACATTACTATTTTCTTCACAGTTCCGTCCGAGTAGCGCACGATGTTCACGCCCTTCTTCGGTGTCGAGATGCGTTGTCCGTCGGCGGTGTAGCGTGCCACCTCGTGGCGGTTGCCGTCTGCGGTTGTGTGGTTGATGGCTGTAGGGCGTTGTCGTGGTGTGATGACGATGGGGTTGTCGTCGTAGCCCTCGCGCAGGTGGAGGTTCTCTACCGAGCACACCTCTGTCGACTGCTCGCCAATCCATCCGCACATCTGCAGCACGCCGGTCTGCACACGTATGAAGTCGGCGTGAGCGAGCTTCACCGAATTACCGTTGCCGTCTACCGCCCAGTCGAGGTCGAACGTGTTGTACATCTTGTCGTCCGCTGGTGCCGCATCGGCGTAGCCATACGCATCGGCAGCGTAGCGATAGCTAATCCAGTTCTGCGGATTGTCGCTGTCCGTTCCGTCGCCGCCGCGGTTGATGGCGTTGTCGGGCAGTCGCGTGCCGCGGAAGGTCAGCTTGTCGGCATCTATCCACGTGGGGTAGTACGACTGTGTGTGGAACGTGTTCTTCATCATGTAGCCCACGGTGTCGCACTCAGCACCGTTGCGGTCGGTCCACTCGGCGCGGAACGGTATGTAGCGGTCGTACACGGAGTAGGGCTGTGTGTGTTCGCCCTGCTCGGCGTCGGGTCGCTGGTAGGTGATGGTGACGTTCGGCGTAGCGGTGGTGTAGTATTCCGACCCTGCCAGCTCGTACCACTCGGCTGTCTCGGGCGATGTGCCCACACCGGCGTACACGATGCCCGGCTCTATCGATCCGCCGATGGTGGCTGTGCCGTACACGGGGTCGGCAGCAGCGTAGTAGGCGTTGCCGAGGATGCGCAGGTCGGAGCCGCGCGTGTTGGCTATCGGCTCTGTGAAGCCGAAGGTGATGTAGCCGCCGAAGGCTCCGAGCGATACGGGCAGCTGGTCAGCGAGTTGTGCTTCGCACGCCTGCAGTCGGTCGGCTTCGCTCATCGTGGCGTCGATGGCGGGCAGCTTGCCCACGAACTGACCTGGTGCAGGGCGGTATTCGAGCACCTTCACGTGTTGTGTTGTCTGTGCCGCTGCCAGCATGGGCAGGGCGAGGAGTATCATTGTTGTTTTCATATTCTTGTTTTTTTAGGGGGTAGGGGGTGCAGCAGTCCCTGCTGCACCAATAAGGTAAATGGTGCACTTCTTCAGGGGGTGCAGCAGTCCCTGCTGCACCAACCAAGCAAATTGTTCTGCGTATTCCGTGGGAATATTTGTTCTCCCACAGATTTCACAGATTTACACAGATTATTAGCGTGCGTGTTCTCCCCACGGAATTCACAGAATTCACAGATGGTGTGTGTTTGGAGTGAATTCTGTGTGCTCTGTGGAACCTCCCACGCTCCCAGTGAATCTGTGAAAATCTGTGCAATCTGTGGGAGAATTCAAACTCTGATCTGTTGGTGCACTTGAGACAAGTGCACCCCCTATGCTGCACCAACAAAGCAAACGATGCCATCTGCTCTGTTGGTGCACTTGAGACAAGTGCACCCCCTATGTGCACCCCCTATAAGGCTACGAAGCTGCTGGGGTTCACGCCACGCAGCAGGTAGCGGTTGAGCAGTGTGCCGGTGGGGCTGAACTCGTAGACATAGCCGTTGGTGGCGTAGGCGCGGGCATCCGATGCGTACATATGGGCAGAGTGGGGCGATACGTACAGCGCGTAGGGCGACTGCATGGAGGCAATCGTCGGCTCAGCCGCAGCATAGCCGGCAAGCCCCTCGGAGGCAGAGAGCGACGGCAGGGCGATGGTGTGCGTGGAGTAGGTGTACTCGCCAGTGAGGTGCGAGAAGGCAGAGCCGAGACAGTAGAACCTGCCCTGCGCAGCACAGCAGTACGTCGACGGGAAGTCGAAGACGCGGAACTCCTCCGACGCCATGTTCAGCACCACGGTGTGTGGCGGTGTGTTGTACATATCGCCGGCAGCATTGATGCAGAGCCACTCGCGCCACTGCGCCACCTTGCCATACAGGTTCTTGCAGCCCGTGTCTATGCGTCGCAGCTCGCGCATGGTCTGCGCGTCTACCACCGAGACGGTCTGCTCGTAGCCGTGGTCCTGCGTCTGTGTGGAGTAGCCGCCCGTGTTGGCTACGTAGAGCCGCCCATCGTAGTAGGCGATGCCCTCCGGCTCGTAGCCCACGTGGCAGGTGTCGACCACGAGCTTCGTGCGGAGGTCTATCTTCGCCACATATCCGTGGTCGGCGTACGATGTGACGTAGAGGAAGCCGCGCCCGTCGGTAGCCATGCGCCGGTTGTTCGGTATGTTCTCCGTGGCAGCGATGGCGGTGCCGTCGGGTCGGATGTACTGCACTATGTTCGACCAGTTGACGGAGATGGCTATCAGCGTGTCGTTCACCTGTAGTATGTCGTTCGCCGTGTCGCCGAGTCGTTCGCCGGGGTTCTGCTGTCGGAACCAGTGGTTGGTGAGCACGCCGTGGTCGAGCAGCGAGAGCGAGGCATTGTTCATGCCCCACAGACCCTCGCAGAGTATCAGCAGGCGGTCGGCGTTGGCGGTCGGCTTGCTGTCAGTGGACTTGTCGTCGGCAGGCTCCAGCGAGCACGAGGCGAGCAGCCACACGATAAGTATGCAGTTGAGATATTTCACTTGAAAAAATGTATATATAGAGGTGCAAAGATACTATATTTATGTCAATAAATGTGTAAAATGTAACATTTTGATGAATAATTTGTTATTGTTTCAATTTTTATATGTAACTTTGCTGACTGTTAGATAATTACATAGAGCCGTAGGACATTACGGCATACGTTGGCTGACTTCTTATTTTTTAGTATAAACTGCATAATATAATAAAATTACTGAGATTTAAAACAAAAAGAGATTATGAAGAAAGGTAGCTACGAGCAGCCTCGCATCACTATCTACGAGGTAGAGACCACAGCCATACTTGCAGGCAGTGTCGAAACAAACAAAGTACCGAGCAAATCGAAGAGCTTCAGCTTAGAGAACGATGGTCTGCTGACAAGCGGTGACAGCGAAGACGTTTGGGAGTAAGACTTTTACTGAACTTTCGCAAGTTCAGAGAATTCAGAAGTTAAAGGAGTTAAGAAGTTAAGCCAAATGCTTATAATGCTATATCAAGCAAAAAAAACTAATGGCTTCGCTCGGCTTTGCCGCTTGCTTGCAAGAACTCCTTAGCGACCGTAGGGCGCGACAACTCCTTAACTTCTTAACTACTTCCGCTTGCGAAACTTAAAACTTTTATTTGTATCAACGCAGAAAAACAATCAATCAACATGAAGAAGATATTGTATTCAGTATTTATGCTGGCTACAATGGTGCTTGCTGCGTGCAGCAGCGACGACACCACGGAGCCGGTCGTAAAACGTGGAATGGTGCTCAAGGCTAATGTCGAGGACACCGACACCCGTGCTACAATCACCGACAACGGGGAGGGCAAATGGAAGTTTGCCTTTGCTACGAAGGATATGGTGAAGGTAGGTAATGATAAGGTGGAGAGCTACTACACCTTTACTAATGACGGTACCGAGTTCGAAAGCAAGGATGCCATGCAGACTACTGCTGCTGCCAATTGGTATGCTTACTTCCCTGGCGAGACAATCGACTTGGCTAATCAGTCGGGCGACTTCGCTGATGTTGCCAACAAGTACGCATTGGCTGGTGCTACCGCGACGGCTACAACCGGCTCTGATGGCTTGACCGTAACGATGAAGGCGAAGGCAGCTGTGCTGCGTATCGTGAGCGTGAAAAATGGCGAGAGCCTCGACATCAACGTTAGGACCGCTGACGGCAAGTACGTATCAGGTCTTAAAGCCGTGAAGAACTCGGCAGAGTTCGACGTGCAGAAAAGCGATACAAAGGTGTCATTGCTCTCTAAGTCAGGCGCAGACGCAGGAGTAGTGTACTACGTAGTAGTGCCGGCAGGCGTGAAGCTGTTGGTGTACAACGGCGAGGAACTCAGGAATACAACTAAGGGGGACAAAGGTCTTACCGCTGGCAAGTACTACACTCTTACATCGCGCCCGACCACAGGTAAGGCTTTCAATAGCTTAGGCGAGGAAGTCGAGTGGGTACAGTTGTGGGCTGGTGGTCCGAAGTTCGCTACAAAGAATGTGGCAGAAGAAATGACATGGTATAATGCTTGCAAGACAGGTGACGAGTATGTGTGGGGTAAGAACTGGCGCACACCGACTATAGATGAAGTATATGGAGAAGGAAAACTTAATTATACATATGATACTGAAAGTGGATTGTGGGTACTAGGTGCCGGTTCTCCGTATCTTGAATTCAAAAAACAAGGAGAAAATATGACCGTTGTATTTACTGGTGTGCAGCCTGGATATACTAAGAATACATTGACCTTATACGATCAGGTGAAACATGGATATCATTATTTTGATTTTTGGACAACTTCAGAGCTAGGTGACAAAGGTACTAGATTTTCGATTGCAGCGTATGACAAAGGAAACGAATTTGGGATTGCAGCTTTTGGCCCAACCTCGCTAGATTATAAAGACATACCATACTGGGTTCGCCCTGTCCTTGCAGAATAGCCCATCCACATTGCCGTTTAATCGGTATTTATAAACACATAAAAAGCGGTGTGACATGAATGTCGCACCGCTTTTTTCGGTATTATACATTGTTGGTTATTATTTATTGCTAACCATAGGAGGGTATGGCATCCTTGCCATACCCACGCAGCCACCTCCACGCAGCCACCTCCACGCAGCCACCTCCACGCAGCCACCTCCACGCAGCCATCTCCACGCAGCCATCTCCACGCCATACCCACACAACCATATTATTAGCAGATTGCGTGTGGGTGTGTCAAAACTAAAATATTTGGCAAATTGAATAGCAAACGGTTCTAATCGT
>DAVZJL010000067.1:0-12822 GCA_052272805.1 Prevotella sp.
GTAACTTTTCTCGTTATAGCAGAATCCCTTTTGTAGGTAGTGCAAACAGAGCCGTGACACACGGCTCTGTTTGAAAATATAAAATATAGGCATGGTCAACCATCACGGTTGTTCATGCCCATTAATGTTGATTATGAAATGACATATCGATTATACATACACCATAACGCCCTTCGTTTATAGTAAGTAGTCCAAACACCCCTTTTGCAGACAACTTATTATTAACGAATCAAATATTTAATGGGCTTAATCATATTATATTTCTTAGGTGCTCTGTCTCTATCCTTTTTATGTTCCGTCCTCGAGGCAGTACTCTTATCCACTCCTATGTCGTTCATCTCGATGAAGGAGAGTCAAGGCAGCAAGACAGCCTCCTTAATGAAACAGTACAAGAACAACGTGGACCGTCCCGTAGGCGCAATACTCTCGCTCAACACCATTGCACACACCATCGGTTCGGCAGGTGTCGGCGCGGAGTCGATGAAGCTCTTCGGCGAAGAATACTTCGGATTGATATCAGCCATTCTCACGCTGTTGATTCTTGTGCTTTCCGAAATAATCCCCAAGACCATCGGAGCATCCTACTGGCGTTCGCTCGCCATGCCTTCCACCAAGGTCATCCGCGTGCTCATCTTCATCACCTACCCGCTGGTTCTGCTCTCAGAGCTAATCACAAAGATGTTCACCCCGAAGGCGCATCAAGCTTCCGTGAGCCGCGAAGAAGTGTCGGCGATGGTTGACGTAGGCACCACGGAGGGCATCTTCCGTGAGTCGGAAAGCAAGATTATCAAAAGCTGCATCCGTCTGGCTGCCGTTAAAGCACGCGAGGTGATGACACCATCCATTGTGGTAGAATCAGCCAACGTAAACCTTACTATCAAGGAGTTCTACGAGCAGCAGACATGGAATTTCTCACGCATACCCGTTTACGACAAGAGTAAGGAATATATCATCGGCTACGTGCTGAAAGACATGGTACTGAAGAAGTTGTCGGACGACAAATTTGAAACCAAACTCTCAGATCTCATGCGCCCGATACTTTCTTTCAACGAAGACGATTCGGTATATCAAATATGGGAGAAGATGCTGGAGAAGCGCGAACACATTTCCATCATCCTTGACGAATACGGCTGCCTACGTGGCGTGGTCTCAATGGAAGACATCATAGAGACCATGACCGGCGTAGAGATTGTGGACGAGGATGACGTGGCTGTGGATATGCAAGCTTTCGCAAAAGAAAAGTCGCGTAAGATGTTGCAAAAAGGAAAATAGCAAGAATCCATGCCACAAGTAAACATCCAACATTAAGAGCGCAAAGAGTTTGCTCATCTCAGATTGAATACATATCTTTGCAACATAAAACAAAAACAACTCAATTATGAACATAGGAGACAAAATACCCGAGACTCTTGGCATCGACCAAGACGGACACGAAATCAAGGCAAGCGACTATCGTGGTCGCAAGATTGTGCTTTACAGCTATCCTAAGGCAAACACCAGCGGATGCACAGCCGAGGCATGTTCCCTCCAGGCACACAAAGAAGAGTTGGCTGCTGCCGGCTACGAGATAATAGGCATCAGCAAGGACAAGCAAACCCTGCAGAAGAAATTCGCTGACACGCAAGGACTGCAGTTCCCGCTTATCGCCGACACCGAAACCACACTCTTGCAGCAACTTGGTTGCTGGGGCGAAAAAGTAGCGTGCGGCAGAAAGACCATCGGCATCTTACGCACAACATACCTCGTTGACGAGAATGGCATCATTCAGAAAATCTTTACACCCAAAGAGATAAAGACAAAGATTCACGCTGAACAAATTCTGCAGTACATCAATAAAGAATAAAACTTTCGCAAGTTCAGAGAATTTAGAAGTTAAAGCCTTTTTTGTTGAATACTTAGCTATAAAGCATATGGCTTTAACTTCTCTAACTTCTCTAACTTCGTATAATTTGACTTTTTACAACCTACGTTTAGAAAGATTTGCCATCATTACCGCACTCAGACCGGCAGTTTCTGTACGCAAACGACTCCTACCAAGCGATATCGATTCGTAGCCATACTCCATAGCCAACTTCACCTCATCGATAGAGAAATCACCCTCCGGACCGACAAGCACCGTGACCGGCGTTTCAACATCCATCGAAGAAAGTTCGTCAAACAAATCCCTACGCGCCACCTCCTCATAACAATGAGCTATAAATTTACGACCCGCGCGTTCCCTTGCAACAAACTCCCTAAAACTGCACATCTCGTTCACCATAGGTTTACAAGCCTTATGACTCTGCTTCATAGCCGAAACAACAATCCGCTCCACCCTATCTGTGCGCAATGTCTTACGCTCAGAGAACTTACAATCCAAGAAAGCAATCTCGTCAAATCCAATCTCAGTAGCCTTCTCAACCATCCATTCCATACGATCCATCATCTTTGTAGGCGCAATAGCAAGAGAGATACGTCCCCGCCACTCACGCTCATACGGCAGAGTCTCGAGAATGTTGTACAAGCAATGCTTGCCCGATGCCACACTAACCTCAGCATCAAACAATCCACCGTCGCCGTCTACAAGCACCATGCGGTCGCCACTTTGGAGGCGAAGCACCTTAACAGCATGCTTCGCTTCCTCTTCCGGCAGTTCACCAACGCTCGCAGCATTGGGAACATAGAAATATCTGATTTCCTTCATACCCTAAGCCTTAACCTCCTTCTTCGTTCTGAACATCACAAGGAACAGCAATGCCACAACAAGCGCATAACCTGCAAAAATGAACCAACATGTCTGCCAATCGCCCAGCAGATAACCACCCTCTGTCCAATGGCAATAGTGATTTATAACCTGACCCGCAAGCAATGTGCCAATCGTTGCGCCCAAACCGTTAGTCATCAGCATGAACAAACCCTGCGCCGAAGCCTTCACATTCTCATCACACTCCGCGTTCACAAACAATCCGCCCGAAACATTGAAGAAGTCGAACGCCACACCATAAACTACGCATGACAACACGAAGAGTAGCACACCCGGCATCATAGGATTACCCAATCCGAAGAAACCGAAGCGCAGCACCCAGGCGAACATCGCAATGAGCATAACCATCTTTATGCCATAACGACGCAGGAAGAACGGGATAAGAAGAATACACAAAGCCTCTGCCACCTGACTGATCGAAACGAGCAGCGTAGCATTGTTGGCAGCGAAAGAGTCAGCCATCTCTGGTATGCCCTTAAAACTTGTAATAAACGGCGTTGCATAACCATTCGTCACCTGCAGCGACATTCCGAGCAAACCAGAGAAGATAAAGAACAAAGCCATACGCTTAGTCTTGAACAGCTTGAACGCATTCAAGCCGAACGTCTCCGCAAGCGACCGCGCCTTCTTTGCCTGAAGCTTGCATTGCGGCAGCGTCATGCAATAAACAAAAAGCACAAAACTCAACACACCCGAAACAAGGAACTGCAAATGAGTATATTGAAACTTATTAGCGTTATCAGCAAGTGTCAAACCAAACGAACCATCATCTACGATAGCACAATTCACAAACCACATCGTAGCGATGAAACCAACAGTACCAAACACACGTATCGGCGGAAAATCCTTAACCGTATCAAGACCATGGTTAGTAAGAATAGCAAAAGCAGCTGTGTTAGACAACGCAAGCGTAGGCATATAGAAAGCCACACTCAACGTGTACAACGACATAAAGAGCGTCTTGTCTGGAGTCGCGCTATTCATGCCCATCATAAACAGACCAACCATAAAAACACCAGCAAGCAAATGGCAGTAACCAAGCAAACGCTGAGGTTGTATAAGGCGGTCAGCCACAATACCCATTAAGGTAGGCATAAAAATCGAAACGATACCCTGTATCGCATAGAACCAAGAAATCTCGGCACCCATACCAGCATTGCCGAGATATTGACCCATACAAGTGAGGTAAGCACCCCAAACTGCGAACTCCAAGAAGTTCATTAATGCCAAACGCACTTTAATATTCATAATTGTAATAGTATTTGTTTTCTGATTATGAGGTTAACGACGTAATCGTAGCCGTATATTTCGCAAAGGTACAATCTTTTTTAAAAATATGACAAGAATGAAGAATAAAATACGCATTACACATAAGTTTTGCATGTTTAGATTTGTGTATATCGGCAAAAATTCGTACCTTTGCAAGGTTTTCGTAACCTTTACGAAAACAGACATCAGTTTTATTACGCGTAAGAAAGTTTAGGTATATAAGATGAGACAACTTAAAATTCAAAAAAGTATTACAAACCGTTCCAGTGAGGCACTTGACAAATATCTTGTCGAAATTGGTCGTGCTCCGCTGATAACCATTGATGAAGAGATTGAGCTTGCGCAAAAAATCAAAAAAGGAGGTCCGGAGGGCGAACGCGCCAAGGACAAACTTGTAACAGCCAATCTGCGATTTGTGGTATCTGTTGCCAAACAATACCAGCACCAAGGACTCACCCTTACCGACCTTATCGACGAAGGCAATATCGGTCTGATAAAAGCTGCTCAGAAGTTTGACGAGACTCGCGGTTTCAAATTCATCTCATACGCCGTATGGTGGATCCGTCAGAGCATACTTCAAGCCATTGCGGAACAGAGTCGCATCGTACGTCTGCCACTCAACCAAGTTGGTTCGTTGAATAAAATCAACCACGAGATTAACAAGTTTGAGCAGGAAAACCAGCGACACCCATCTGTTTCAGAACTTTCTGAAGCGACAAATATTGACGAAGAGAAAATCGGTCAAAGCCTCATGGCTGACGGACACCACGTAAGTATCGATGCTCCCTTCCAGGATGGCGAAGACAACTGTATGCTCGACGTAATGCCCAGTGGCGAAGACAGCCGAACAGACCGCCAAGTCGACCATGAGTCAATGGCATTAGAACTTAACTCGGTGCTTAACAAAGTGCTCAAAGATCGCGAGATCACAATCATTCGCGAGTGCTTCGGCATCGGCTGCCACGAAAAAGGCCTTGAAGAGATTGGCGATCAACTCGGTCTGACACGCGAGCGTGTACGCCAAATTCGCGAGAAGAGCATTGCGAAACTCCGTGATAGTGGCAACGCAAAAATTCTTATGAAATATTTAGGTTAGGCTAAATTTTAATTGTTCAGTAAGTGGCGAACAGTTAGCTTCCGAACTGATTGTCACTTATAAAAGTGCCCTCGAAAAAGCAACCGCTTTATTTCGGGGGCACTTGTCTATTCATTTCACGAACGAAGCGAATTATCTTCCAATAACTTCTAATAACTACTTTCGCTTGCGAAACTCAAATTATTTAGTCATTACGATGTCAACAATTAAATGTGCTTCATAATCTTTCACTCCATTTTTAGATAGAATCTTCCAATCGTTTGCCAACTCCCTTCTCAGCAACTCACGCTGATCAGTCGCTTCATTCTGTTCCAGAAAACGCTGAAAGCATCGTACAGCCTCCGCAGTCTTAGACAGGATAAACTTAACATATCCACAATTCAGCCAATCACTATCTATCGCCCTGTCCGAATTGACAATCCAATCATACACACGTTCAGCATCATTTGGTTTGCAGTTCACTAAGTACCCCCAAGCAATAATACGCTTCACATCTACATCATTGTCATTTTCGTAGTCTAAGCGGAATAAATCAACAAGCCCATCCTTTACATTCCCACTATTCACAAGCGCAAGACTATGACAAAGAACAAGACGACGATTCTCAGGTTCACGCTCTAAACACCTCTTATAATACTTCGCTGCGTCAACATAGTGCCCCAACGCAAAAAGCACATCAGCAAGACTTTTCTGCACCCTAGTTATATCATATCTACTATCTTGTAAACTCAAAAGCAGCTTGTAGGCATCTTCATTCCTGCCAAGGTGCTGACAAGCCAAAGCACAAATATACTTCTCATCAGCAGAAGCCACACCCTTTGCAATCAGACGAGAGACAAGTTTTACAACAACGTCATACTTCTTCGACTTAAACAAATGACGTTCGACAACGACCAACTCTTCTCCTAATAATCCGTCAAATAATTCGTTGGCTACAAAAAACGCCGCAACATCATCATCTTTGTATTCAAACGGATTAGCAAAGTCTTTGCGCTCTGGGTGCAATTTAAAGAAACGATACAAGTCCTGTAGATACATTCTACGAATGTAAGCAGCCGACTCTGTATTCATAGTCATTGCACTATCCGCTATATCCTTACCCGAAGCAATGATCTCCTTTACATCTGCAGGCAACTTATCTATGACCGACGAAAGCGCAAACAAAAAAGAATACTTATCCGAATCACAAAACGGACCGTGAGAAATAGCCTTATGGATGAGTTCGCCATCCGTCCCCCTCACCACGGATGCCACATCAGGATTATCAAAAGAGAAAGGAACGAACCAATTACTAAGCTGATAGAAGAAAGAGAAACGCTTCATATGTGAGAAACCACCGAAGTAGATATCGCTACCCGAATCCCTCATCGCCATCATCTTCTTCATCTTCTCTTCCATCTCAGCCATATTCTTATCCACAGAGCCAGAATCAAGAATATCATTCAGCGAATCATCATCACTTTCAACAATTCCGTCACGCGTCATCTTGAACTTGTTGTTCTTTATCAGCGTAGGCATTATGTCGCGTTGTATCTCAGCATTATCCTCTTCAGTTTGCATACACAACAACAACTGCAACTGGAGTTCACCAATCTCCCGACGCATATCGGCTGATTTACAAATTGTCTTTATAGCTTCATTTATCTCAACAAACAATAAATTCTCGCCATGTGGCAAAGTGAGCATAACACCAATAAGGGCACGTTGCTTCACTCTCTCAATAGTTGAACTTAAACAAACATTAACAAGAGTAAGCCATTTATTTACATCAAAGACATTAAGAAGTGCCATCGTCAGTGCACTTACAATAAGTAATGTGTCGTCTTGATCCACCATTGGCGATATAAGTAGCTCACTATAGAACTGCTTTTTATCATCACTCCATTGAGAAGCCACAAGCAAACTACTAAACAACTCGTCCATATAACGCTGATGCATAGCATTCACACGTGCTACCGACGTATTCGGCGTATCACCAAGCGAAAGCGATGCCATAGCCGTATCTTGCACATAGTTCTCAAGCGACTTAGCTATAGTTTCACCACTGATATCAAAACGCTTTGCCACATTAGTACAATGGATGAAAGGCAGACGCTTCTTCACAATAAATGCCAAGCGGACATTGGAATACAAACGATACGTACGACGTAGTAATTGGTTGTAAACAATTTCGCCTTGAGGATCACGCATATTATGCGATAGCGAATTACACATAATGCGATAGTCGTTCTCTATTTCTTCTACATCTTGGATATAGTCTGTAATAGAAAGATCTGTCATACGCTTCTTCAGCAATTGCAACGATTCACCGACGTTACGATGTATAAGTATTGAGTCCTTTATAGTTGGATTTGCCATAGCTTTTACTATTTGCTTGTGGGAATAAGGTCGATATCCTGCGAACGCGGCTTTTCAATATGATTAAACTTCAACTTAGACAAGGCAGATATTGTACGATTGTCCACCTTATAATATTTACGAAGCACATCTGCATATCTGCCCATGCCATTAGCATTGAGCGAGTCGCAAGCCATATTGTACGCCTTGGTAAAAGCAGCAAGTTGTTTTCTGCGTCTTGCATCTGCTGTACGGTCTTTGCGCACAGCTATCACTCCCAAACGTTTGTCAACATCCCTACTGTCTATAACGACATTATTTCCAGCCAAACGTGCAGTAGTAGCTAAAGGCTCTGCAAGCCAAACTGCATCCATCTCATTATTTAGCAGCATGCGCAAGCGGATGTTGACATCATTGACCTGAATGCGAAACGCCATAGACGAGAGCTTTGCGCCCGCAAGAACACGATCGCAAAGATAGTCGGTAGCCGAATAGCGAGTCATGGCTATCATCTTATCGCCAAACTGATCGATACTCTTCAAGCGACTCTTGCGACTGGCAATAAGCTGCCAATAAGCGCCGGTTGTAGATAGATAATCAAGCGAAGTGCCGCCGGCTGCCATACGCTTTGCACGCACAATATCGGTAATGATGCCTTCTACAGAACTACCAACAAAAGCTGTGTCACAATCCATCTGCGACGTGAAGCAACGCAAACGAACATCCACACCAAGAGTGTCAAACATCCGCTTCTCCTTAGCGAGGAACAAAGGCATACAATCCGCCGTTGGCAAAACAGCAAACTTCAACGCCAACGAATCTTCATGAAGTAGACGTTGACGTTCCGCACGCGTCATTCGTTCCTTCTCCTCAACTGAGTTACCACACGAAACGACAAATATGGCAATAAGTATATAAATCACAACATGTTTCATACGGCAAAAGTAGCAATAAATTTTGACACAACGAAAAATATTGTTACTTTTGTAGGGAATAAGGCGTAGCGACAAAAGCCACGACAAATAAATAGGACAATCATTATTATGGCAAAGACTAAAACAGCATACGTTTGCAGCAACTGTGGACAGGAATCGACCAAATGGATTGGTAAGTGCCCGAACTGCGGAGAATGGAATACATTCAAGGAGATACGCCTCGGCACAAGTCAACTTGGCGGCAATGCAGACGGATTATTCCGCCACAGCAATGCGACATCAGGCAAAAGCGCTCCGATTAAACTCTCGGACATCCCTACACAAGACGATCCACGCATCGACATGCACGACGACGAGCTAAATCGTGTGCTTGGTGGCGGACTCGTTGCGGGTAGTATCGTGCTGCTTGGTGGCGAACCAGGTATTGGCAAGAGTACACTGACGCTTCAAACCATTCTAAACATTCCAGATCGCAAAATACTATATGTTAGTGGCGAGGAAAGCGCACATCAACTAAAGATGCGTGCCGAACGCTTGCTTGGAGGGATGTCTAACGCAACAGCCACAGCTGTCGACAACATTAATATATTGTGTGAGACATCGCTACAGAAAATATTCGAATTTGCGAACGAACTCGCTCCGGAGTTGCTCGTAATCGACTCTATACAGACTATCGCGACTGACGAGGTGGAAAGCAGTCCGGGCAGCATCACGCAGGTGCGCGAATGTGCTGCTTCGCTGCTCCGTTTTGCAAAGACAACGGGCACACCGGTCATACTAATCGGACATATAAATAAGGAAGGAACGCTTGCCGGACCGAAGATTTTGGAGCATATCGTAGACACCGTAATACAATTTGAAGGCGATCAGCACTATATGTACCGCATACTGCGCTCAATAAAAAACCGCTTCGGAAGCACTTCTGAACTCGGAATATACGAGATGCAACAAACAGGTCTACGCCAAGTAAGTAACCCTTCCGAACTACTACTATCACAAGATTACGAAGGCTTGTCGGGCATAGCTATAAGTTCAGCAATAGAAGGTGTGCGTCCATTCCTTGTAGAGACACAAGCACTTGTTTCATCAGCTGCCTACGGCACACCACAGCGTTCCGCTACCGGCTTCGACCAACGACGTCTGAATATGTTGCTCGCTGTTCTTGAAAAACGTGTAGGGTTCAAGTTGACACAGAAAGATGTCTTTGTGAACATTGCTGGCGGACTACGTGTAACCGATCTCGCCATGGACTTGAGTGTTATAGCTGCCGTACTATCAAGCAATGTCGACACCGCCATTGAAACTGGTTGGTGCATGGCAGGCGAAGTAGGATTAAGTGGCGAAGTACGCCCCATCAACCGTATCGAGCAACGCATAGCAGAAGCAGAAAAACTCGGTTTCACAGATATCATCTTGCCTTTACACAATGTACAGAGCATAGATACACGTAAGTATACAATCAACATACACCCCGTCAGAAAGGTGGAAGAAGCACTTAGAGCTTTGTTCGGATAATATTAAAGAAAAGTTTAATACGGATAAGATTGGTTGTCATATAGTTAAGAATTTATATTACATTTAATATTTAACACTTTGAATATGAAAAACTCAGCAATAATCGTGAGCGGTGGAATGGACTCCATCACCCTACTCTACGACCGTAAAGACGAGATTGCACTCGGCATTTCGTTCGATTATGGAAGCAATCACAACGCACGAGAGATACCATTTGCAAAGATGCATTGCGAACGACTCGGCATCAAACACATTACAATCAATCTCGACTTCATGCATCAGTATTTCAAGTCGAGTCTGCTTGATGGTGCCGAAGCTATACCCGAAGGCCATTACGCCGACGACAACATGAAGTCGACGGTTGTACCATTTCGCAATGGCATCATGCTCGCTATAGCCATTGGCATCGCAGAAAGCAACAATCTTGACCAAGTATTTATAGCCAACCATGGTGGCGACCACACAATCTACCCCGATTGTCGCCCTGAATTCATCAGCGCGATAGATGCTGCAGCAACAGCAGGTACTTACAATAATGCAAAAGTGATTGCCCCATACACAAAGATAACAAAGAGCGATATTGCACGCATTGGCAAGCGACTTGGTATAGACTACGCCGAGACATGGAGTTGCTACAAAGGCGGAGAAGTGCACTGTGGCAAATGTGGCACCTGTGTAGAACGCAAGGAAGCTCTCGCAGAAGCAGGAATAGAGGACAAAACAATATATGAATAAGTAAATTTAACTGCAAACTTGCGCTATATCTATATATTTTTAGTAAATTTGCGGTCAAATACAGGCATTGAGCTTAAAAACAAAAATATTTCTAACTTTAAATAAACATTTTAAGAAAATGAAAATCGCAGATTTTAACTTTGCCGGCAAAAAGGCAATTGTACGCGTAGACTTCAATGTACCATTGGACGAGAATGGAAATGTAACTGACGATACCCGTATCCGTGGTGCCCTTCCTACACTGAAGAAGGTGCTCGCTGACGGTGGTGCTCTCATCATGATGTCACACATGGGCAAGCCAAAGGGCAAGGTTAACGAGAAGCTCTCTTTGAGCCAGATTGTTCCTAACGTATCTGCAGCTCTCGGCGTAGAGGTTAAGTTCGCTAAGGATTGTGGCAACGCTTCTGAAGAGGCTGCTGCTCTGAAGCCAGGCGAGGCACTCCTCCTTGAGAACCTCCGCTTCTATCCTGAAGAGGAAGGCAAGCCTGTTGGCGTAGAAAAAGGCACACCTGAGTTCGACGCAGCAAAGAAAGAGATGAAGGGTCGCCAGCAGGAGTTCGCAAAGAAGCTCGCTTCTTACGCAGACTGCTACGTAATGGACGCATTCGGCACAGCTCACCGCAAGCACGCTTCTACAGCTGTTATCGACGAGTACTTTGACAAGGATCACAAGATGCTCGGATACCTCATGGAGAAAGAGGTACACGCTGTAGACGCAGTTCTCGGCAACATCAAGCGTCCATTCACAGCTATCATGGGTGGTTCTAAGGTTTCTACAAAGATTGGCATCATCGAGAACCTTCTCACAAAGGTTGATAACCTCATCCTCTGCGGTGGTATGACATACACATTCGCTAAGGCTCAAGGCGGTCACATCGGTCTGTCTATCTGCGAGGACGACAAGCTCGACGTAGCTCTCGATGTCATAAAGAAGGCTAAGGAGAACGGTGTAAACCTCGTTCTCGGCACAGACTCTGTATGTGGTGACGCTTTCAAGAACGACTGCAATACACAGGTTTGCCCGTCAAACGCTATCCCAGAAGGTTGGGAAGGCATGGACGCAGGTCCTGAGACACGCAAGCTCTTCGCTAATGCTATTAAGGGTGCTAAGACTATCCTTTGGAATGGTCCTGCAGGCGTATTCGAGTTCGACAACTTCGCTGGTGGTTCAAAGGCTATCGCAGAGGCCATCGCAGAGGCAACTAAGGAAGGCGCATTCTCACTCATCGGTGGTGGCGACTCTGTAGCTTGCGTTAACAAGTTCGGTTTGGCTGACCAGGTTTCTTACATCTCAACTGGTGGTGGTGCTCTTCTCGAAGCTATCGAGGGCAAGGTACTTCCAGGCGTAGCTGCTATCGAGGCATAAGCGGTTAGCTTCAAAGCAGACAAAACATAATAAGGCTGCAAACTATATACATTATTATATATATGGTTTGCAGCTTTTTCTGTTTACCTGCATCCATAATAGAATCACACTACAGATTTTCCAATTGGTTTTTTCACATCCCAAAGCCCCAATGAACCCATACGTAACGGTCGACACGGATACTTGTAACGGTCGACGCGGATACTCGTAACGGTCAACGCGGATACTCGTAACGGTCGACGCGGATGCTCGTAACGGTCGACGCGGATGCTCAAAAGAGTCGTAACGAATTACTATTCGACGATATTTTATTAAATAAAGTTAAGATTTAGAAGTTTAAGAGTTCCTATATAATTTATTCAAGATAAAAGCAGTACTTTTGCACTCGCAATTTTGCAAAAGTAATATTTATTTAATTTTTAACACAATGAATCGATACGAAACCGTTTTCATTTTGACTCCCGTTTTGTCTGATGAACAGATGAAGGAAACGGTCGCTAAGTTCAAGAAGCTCCTCACTGATAATGGTGCAGAGATTGTGAACGAAGAGGCTTGGGGACTCAAGAAGATGGCTTATGCTATTCAGAAGAAGTCTACAGGATTCTATTGCCTGTTGGAGTTCAAGGCTGAGCCTACAATCATCAAGACTCTCGAGACAGGCTATCGCCGCGACGAGAAAGTTATTCGTTACATCACTGTTAAGCTCGACAAGTATGCAGCTCAGTATGCAGAGAAGCGAGTTAACAAGTTCAAAAAAGAGGAGGCTTAAAACATGGCAGCAGTAGAATCAGAAATTCGCTATTTGACTCCACCTTCAGTGGACACA
>DAVZJL010000068.1:0-12810 GCA_052272805.1 Prevotella sp.
CTTTCGCGAGGAATTCAAACTGCTGTTTGTTTGTATCTGTTCAGAACGAGCTTCCTTATTATTGAAGTTTTAACCTTATATAAGATTAACGGTTCGTATTTTACCCAAATCTGTGCATTATAAATAATGTAAGACTTGCTTCTTGTACTACTTGTCTGTTTATGTAAATCTTTTCAAAGAACTCTTTCTTTATTGCTTCCTACCCCGACGTTTATCTCGTTGTTAGCTCGATTATTTCGTTCTCGAAAGCGGATGCAAAGGTATAACAAAAAACAATACCGTGCAAGTGTTTTGATAAAAAAGTTTCAAAAAAGTTGCGTTTTTAGGCTCAATTTGACTTAAATCAACGAAAACAGGCGATTTTCGAGGAAAAACAGTCATAGATGAAGCGTATTTGCTTTTTAGAGCGTTAAGCCCTGTATCACACAACTTAGCTTTAAAACAAGCTGCTGTTGACTTACGCCTTCTTTCACCACTATAAATATAGTATCGTCGCCGGCTATTGTACCGAGAATTTCCTCGATATGTCCGTTGTCGATGTTGTAAGCAATGGAGCTGGCGTAACCAGGACGTGTACGAATGACCCCTATATTACCTGAGAAGTTTATAGACAGAAAACCTGGCATACGCATCATTTCAGAAGCTAAACGTGGGGATGACACACGTCGATACATGGTTTCATTGGGCAGCACATATACGTATTTGCCATTCATACTGGCAGCCTTAGCAACCTTTAATTGTTTAAGGTCGCGACTGAGTGTTGCCTGCGTCACTTTAAATCCTTCGCGCGCCAAAGCATTGAGCACTTCTTCCTGACTGCCGAGATCATTACTCGATATGAGCATTTTCAACATCTCTATTCTATCGTTCTTTGTCTTCATTATGGTATTTTACGTTATTATCAAAATGCCAACTCTACCTTTGTACGAACTCCTTTTATCTTTGCACTTTCTGCCATTTTTACCACTTGTTTTGCCACAGAGCGACCGACTGCTACGTAGGCATAACGCTCATAGACATCGATTTTACCGATCTGTGTACCCTCGAGTCCGCATGTTTTACAGAGAAATCCGAGGATATCACCCTTCGACACCTTATCCTTTTTGCCTTTACCTATATATAATGTAGCCATGCATGGCTGCGGAGCTGCGCCCTTTGCTGGCTGCAAAGGATGTTCTGCAGTCTGTTCTTTCACATATTCGGGCAGATGTTCTTCCGGACCGAGTATGATAAACGAGCGACCGGTTGCATCCCAGCGACCTGTTCTACCAATGCGATGTACATATTCATCCTCACCTACAGGTAGATTATAATGAATAATATTAGCCACGTCAGGAATATCCAATCCGCGTGCAGCGAGGTCGGTTCCGACGAGCACGTTGGTCGAATGGTTGGCGAAGCGATATACTGCTTCCTCGCGCTGACGCTGATCGAGTCCGCCATGCAACGCACTAATCACAAATCCTTCAGTCGAGAGAAACTTTGCCACACGTTCCACCCCATCGCGATAGTTGAGAAAAACTATCGACTGCTCGCTGCCAAATTCCATGAGCATCTTCAGCAGTGTCTGCAATTTATCCTTCTCTGGCGACTTCACTGTGAACAGACTGATACGATCGGGTGTCTGCTCCTCGCGGTCAAGAAAGTCGACGCGTTCCGTTTTGCCCATGCGCACGAAGCGCGGCATCTCCTCAGCATCGGTTGCCGAGAGCAACACGCGACGCTCCACATTAGGCAGACTCTCCACCGCAGTCTGCATTTCGGCACGGAAGCCCATGCGTAGACATTTATCGAACTCGTCGAGCACAAGCCAGTGCACATCGCTCACCGAAAAGTTCTGCTTCGCAATGTGGTCGTTGAGTCTACCTGGCGTTGCGAATACTATTTGTGGTTTGAGACGCATCACCTCGCGATGCTCGTCCATTGTGGCGCGTCCGCCGTAGAGTGCTATCGGGCGCAGCCCCGTACCCATACTGCGGAACACCTCACACGACTGCAGAGCGAGCTCGCGACTCGGCACGATAACCACCGCCTGTACTTCGTCGAGTTTAGCATCGAGACGTGTGGCGACGGGGAGCAGATATGCGAGTGTCTTGCCGCTACCGGTCGGCGCGAGCACTACGACGTCGCGATCGGTGTGAAGAATAGCAGAAAGAGTATCCTCCTGCATAGCATTAAGCTCTTCAATATGGAGCTTGGCGAGAGTGGTGGTGATATCCATATATATAATAATGTATAGTGTATGACTTATAATTGGGAAATGTATATTATTTGCTTCGAATGATTGCAAAGTTAGTGTTTTTTGACGAAACAACACCACTGTTAGGTGCATAAAAAAAGCGACAACCGATAATCGATTGTCGCCGTGTCGGGATGACAAGATTCGAACTTGCGACCCCTACGTCCCGAACGTAGTGCGCTACCAACTGCGCTACATCCCGATTGCTGAATGAGACATATCTCAAAAGCGAGTGCAAAGGTACGTACTTTTTTCGTAATACGTGCAAGTTTTCACAGAAAATTTTATTAGAATGCGCAAAATAGAACTATTTGCACTCATTCCGCATAAAAAGCAGCAAAAAACTTGCACAGTAAAATTAAAATGCCTACCTTTGCACTCGCTTAAGAAAAAGCACAATGGTGCCATAGCTCAGTTGGTAGAGCAAAGGACTGAAAATCCTTGTGTCCCCGGTTCGATTCCTGGTGGCACCACTTGAAAAGAGTCATTCTTCGGAGTGACTCTTTTTTGCATATCAGGGGGTGCAGCGGTCTCCGCTGCACCAACCAACAGACACAATGCTTAGCTCAGTTGGTAGAGCAAAGGACTGACATTATCTATAAATTGGCCTTGTGTCCCCGGTTCGATTCCTGGTGGCACCACAGTATTAGAAAGAGTTACTCTATAACGAGTGACTCTTTTTTTGTTTTTATGCTATGGCCCAGTTGGTAGAGCAAAGGACTGACATTGGCTAATATATAAAAGTAATGCATCGTTAGCGTTCGCCGCCCAATCAGATTTCGTTCGCCACCCAATCAGATTGCGTTCGCCACCCACACCGACTGCGTACGCAATCTGATTGGGCGGCGTACGCGAGCGATGACTTTAGGTCTACCTTTGACAACAATTTGTGTTACTGGACAGCAATAAAAAAAATCCTGATTTCCAAACGAAATCAGGATTTTTATTTTATGAAGAAGCGCAAAGGCTATTTGAAACAATATTCTTGTGCAAAAAAGTGTTCCATTCTTTAAAATGGTTAGCGAACGAAGAGGAGCTCGCGATATTTCGGGAGTGTCCAAAGTTCATCGGCAACGATGAGTTCGAGCTTATCGATGTGATAGCGTATCTCCTCCATCTTCGGAGCTACGGTGTCGTGGTAGGCGATTGCCTTAAGATGCTCGTCTTCAATGCGGTTGGCAACGCGGCGAGCCTCAACGAGCTCTTCTACTCCATTCTCGATGATCTGAGTGCGCTCGGCTATCTCCTCAATGATTTTCTTGTTGCGCGAGGTGAGTTTCTCGGCAGTCTCGTGTGGGAAGATGTCGAACATGCTCTGCACGTTCTTAGCCAGACGACTCTGATAGTGGGTGCAGATGGGGATTATATGGTTCATAGAAAGGTCGCCGAAGACGCGTGCCTCAATCTGTATCTTCTTGGTGTAGGTCTCCCACTTCACCTCGTTGCGTGCCTCGAGCTCTTTGCGTGTCATTACGTTCTGACCCTCGAACATGCGTATTGTCGACTCGTCGAGATAGCGTTCGAAGACCTTCGGACATGATGTTTCACAATCCAAGCCGCGGCGCTTAGCCTCCTCTACCCACTCCTCCGAGTAGCCGTTGCCCTCGAAGCGGATTGGCTCGCAGGTGCGTATGTCCTCGCGAACCACCTCAAGGATAGCACTTATCTTGTCCTCGCCCTTAGCGATGAGGGCATCAACACGCTGCTTGAACGACTGTAACGCCTCAGCCACGGCGGTGTTGAGGACAATCATTGCCGAAGCGCAGTTTGCCTCTGAACCCACGGCGCGGAACTCGAAGCGATTTCCGGTGAAGGCGAATGGTGATGTGCGGTTGCGGTCGGTGTTATCGATGAGCAGTTCCGGGATCTCGGGGATGTCGAGTTTCAAGCCCAACTTACCTGCAACGTCGAAGAGTTCGTCCTTGTCTGAAGCGGCGATATGGTCGAGAATTTCTGTGAGCTGGCGTCCGAGGAACGATGACACGATAGCAGGAGGAGCCTCGTTTCCACCGAGTCGGTGGGCGTTCGTGGCACTCATAATGGAAGCCTTGAGCAGTCCGTTGTGCTTATATACGCCCATGAGTGTCTCTACGATGAAGACGATGAAGCGGAGGTTATCCTCCGGTGTCTTGCCTGGTCCGTGGAGCAGCACGCCGGTGTCGGTAGCAAGACTCCAGTTCTCGTGCTTGCCCGAACCGTTGATGCCTGCAAATGGTTTCTCGTGGAGTAACACGCGGAAGCCATGACGGCGTGCCACCTTCTTCATGAGCGACATGAGGAGCATGTTATGGTCGATGGCGATATTGGCCTCCTCGAAGATTGGTGCCAACTCGAACTGGTTGGGTGCCACCTCGTTGTGACGGGTCTTGCAAGGGATGCCAAGTTCCAGTGCCTGGATCTCAAGATCTTTCATGAACGCCTGCACGCGCTCAGGTATAGCACCGAAGTAGTGGTCGTCCATCTGCTGGTTCTTTGCAGAGTCGTGGCCCATGAGTGTGCGGCCTGTGAGCATAAGGTCGGGACGTGCCGAGTAGAGTCCCTCGTCGACGAGGAAGTACTCCTGCTCCCAACCGAGGTTGGAGATGACCTTCTTAACCTCCGGATAGAAGTAGTGACATACAGCCGTTGCCGCCTCGTTCACAGCGTGAAGCGAGCGCAGGAGCGGTGCTTTATAGTCGAGAGCTTCGCCCGTGTATGAAATGAAGATGGTAGGAATACAGAGCGTGTCGTCGATGATGAACACCGGCGATGTTGGGTCCCAAGCCGAGTAGCCGCGTGCCTCGAAGGTGTTGCGAATGCCTCCGTTAGGGAACGAGCTGGCATCAGGCTCTTGCTGCACGAGCAGTTTGCCCGAGAACTCCTCTATCATTCCGCCCTTGCCGTCGTGCTCGATGAAGGCATCGTGCTTCTCGGCAGTGCCCTCGGTGAGCGGCTGAAACCAGTGTGTGTAGTGTGTGACACCATTCTCGTCAGCCCACTGTTTCATGCCTTTAGCCACGGCATCAGCCATGGAACGGTCGAGACGTGCTCCGTTGTCGATAACGTCGATGAGTTTTTCGTACACTTCGCGTGGCAGATACTTGTACATCTTCGCACGGTTGAACACGTTCTTGCCGAAGAACTCCGACGGACGTTCTACGGGTGTAATCACTTCAACTGCTTTCTTATTGAAAGCCTCGGCTACAACCTCAAATCGTAAATTTGCCATTGTCTGTTGGTTATTATGTCCTTATATTGGTATTTTATTAAAAAGCGCACGCCTGTTACAACAGTGCTTTAATTTCGGCATCAAGGTCTTTTATCTGCGCGTCGCGCTTCACCACGTTGCAGTTGCGGTCGAGCAGGAAGAACGTGGGCACCTGCTGCACGTTGTAGAGACGGAGTACTTGTTGCGAATCGTCGTCCATGCGTGTGCTCACCCATGGCAGTGCGGAGGTCTGTGTCTTCCAGAAGTGCTCGTCTTCGTCGAGGCTCACCTGATAGATTTCAAATCCCTGAGCATGATACTTGTTATACAGTTCGCGCAACATCATGATGCGCTTCATCGACTCGCCTGTAGCAAAGACATGGAAGTCGAGCATCACGACCTTACCTTTGAGCGACGAGAGACTGCGCTGTGCACCACGATTGTCGGTGAGCGTGAAGTCGAGCATACCGGTTGTGTTCACCTTCGCTGGGTCGATAGATGCCTCAGCCTTGCTGCGCAACATACGCACCTCTTTCATACCCTCGATAGCTATATTATGGAGGTTCTCACCACGCTCAGCGTTGGGGTAGAACGCATCCCAGCTGGTAGCCACTGCTGCAAAGACGCGAACGTCCTGCTCGGATGTGCGCGGATTGAAGATGAGCATAGGCTGACCGCCTGCATACAGCGTCTGAAAGAGGGCAAAGTAGGAAGACGCCTTCATCGGTGCCTTGAAGATATAGCGTGTCTTCACGTCGGTCTTGTATGCCTCCAACACTTTCTGTACACTATCCGCAACGGCATCAACACCGAGTTGTGGGTTGCGAGCGATGTTATTGATGCGCTGCTGAAGCTGCATCTGCATGAGCGCAAGTTCCTTGATACGCGAGCAGTCGTCCGATCCGCTCACCTCGTAGTCGGAAGCCATGGCGGGATACTTAGCCTTCACGGTTACGGTCTCGGTAGAGTCGATGGCTACGTTTATGATTTGTCCGGCGATACGCAGGCGGTAGAACTCGGGGGCTGTGGCAGCCTTGCCATCGAACGAGAACGCGCCATCGGCTGAGAGTTTCACCGAGTCGACGGTCTGCACGCCGTTCAGACCCATATTCTCGAAGTAGAGCACGGAGTCGGCAGCGTTCTCGATAGCGCCTTCCACATGGAATTTGCGCTCGTTGCATGATGTAAAGCCGAGCGCAGTAAGTGCTGCAAAAGCGAATACAGCTATCTTTTTTGTCGTTATATTCATCGTTTTATTACTTATTTGCTTGTTTTAAGGTGCAAACTTACGCATTATTTTCGGAAAACGAGCAGAATAACTTCGTTTATTGACAATATTAGAAGCTCTGTAACCACGCCTTCAGGTCGAGCAACATCTCGATGTGGTAGCGGAAGTTGGTGCGCAAGCCGTAGCCGTGTCCACCGCTGGGATATACGTGGAGCGATGCGGGCACGTCGTGGCGGTAGAGTTCGGCGTAGTAGTTGACGCCGTTCATGGGCTGCACTACGTGGTCGTCGTCGGAGAGGGCGATGAAGGCGCGCGGCGTGAGGCGTGACACCTGAAGGTCGGTGCAGTATTTCTGTTCATCCTTCTTGCGTGCGTGCTCACCGAGCAGGTTCTTGCGCGAGCCTTGATGACAATAGCCATCGAGCATCGTAATCACCGGATAGAAGAGTATCTGGAAGTTGGGCTTGGCGTCGTCCTTTGAGAGTGTGGCTACCGTAGAGGCGAGGTGTCCGCCGGCAGAGAATCCCATCACGCCCACGTTGTTTTTATCAATATGCCATGCCTCGGCATTGGCACGCACCAGGCGCAGCGCCTCCTCAGCATCACTCACGGGCACCTTCGGATTGCCTGCAGGCATACGATAGTGAAGCACGATGGCTGCTATGCCTTGGTCGTTGAAGAACGAAGCCCAGTCGGTACCTTCGTGCCCCATCGACAGACTCTCGTAGCCTCCACCTGGGCAGATGACAACAGCGCGCCCCGTGGCACGCTTCTCCGCCGGAAGGAACACCTTCACGTATGCGGTATCGCCCAAGGCGTTGCTATTTGGTGCTTTCTTCTGCCAAAGTTGCACGTCGAACGCGCGCTGTGCGAGAGCAGGCGCAGCGAGAATAAGGCAAAACACTGAGAGAAGTATGGTCTTGAGCGCAAGCATAGAACCGCGCATCGGGTATGCGAAGTATTTCATTTCTGTTACAAAGATTGGTTTTTAGAATATTTATTTGCAAAGGTAACACTTTTTTTGTAATATTGCAGTGCAAAAAGCACTTTTGTAATCATTAATTAATAGTAACAGAAATGCATTCATTAGAGAAGTTCGAGTACTGTCCACGTTGTGGCAGCCATCATTTTGTAGAGAATGGTGTGAGAAGTAAGAAATGTGAGAATTGCGGATTCGAGTATTTCATGAATCCGAGTGCAGCCAACGTGGCTATCATCAAGAACAGCAAGGGCGAAATACTCGTCACTCTACGCAAGCAGGAGCCTGCAAAGGGTACACTCGATCTCCCTGGCGGATTTACCGAAATTGGTGAGACATCGGAGGAGGGCGTGAAGCGCGAAGTGTTAGAGGAGACCGGACTAAATGTTACTGCCGTGCGCTACCTCTTCTCGCTGCCCAACGTCTATCGTTATAGTGGCATCGAACTGCCTACGCTCGACATGTTCTACGAGTGCGACATCGAGGATGAGACGGTGCTCGCCGCCAACGACGATGCTGCAGAGTGTATGTGGATTAAGCCGGAGGACATTCACACCGAGCAGTTCGGTCTGCGCTCTGTGCGCTGGGGACTGGTGAAGTTTCTTGAACGACAGAAGTAACTTTCCACTATATAGGTGCCTCTAAGGGAGCACTTCTTACTATGTTGGTGCACTTCTTACTATGTTGGTGCACTTCTTGCTATGCTGGTGCACTTGAGACAAGTGCACCCCCTTATATGGTACACTTCTTGCAGGGGGTGCAGTTGTCTCAACTGCACCAACCAAGTTAACCACATATTCTGCTTGGTTTGTGTACCCCCTTATATGGTGCACTTCTTACTATGTTGGTGCACTTGAGACAAGTGCACCCCCTTATATGGTGCACGTCTTGCAGGGGGTGCAGTTGTCTCAACTGCACCAACCAAGTTAACCACATATTCTGCTTGGTTGGTGCACTTCTTGCTATGTTGGTGCACTTCTTATCTTACTATGTTGGTGCACTTGAGACAAGTGCACCCCCTACTTCTTACTATGTTGGTGCACTTCTTGCTCTGGCAAGCGGCAAAGCCGAGCGGAGACAAGTGCACCCCCTACTTCTTACTATGTTGGTGCACTTGGGACAAGTGCACCCCCTTTGCACCCCCTTGCGCTAACGTTAAACAATGCAAAAAACGCACTATAAAACTCTGCATCTATAAAAATTTAGTTGTAACTTTGCAATGCATATTAAATATATAGTAATATCTAATTACATAGAGTTTTATTAAACAATTACAATTAAATCTTAGTTTTACATTATAGCAAAGATGAAAAAAGCATTTTTTGTCTTTTCCATGCTTTCATTGAGCGGTGCAACAACCCTTGCTCAAAACATATACGTACACGTAGAGCAAGAAGGTAAGCGGTTGGAACAGTTGGGCACGGCGGAGTTTGAAGTGAGCGCCGACTCGCATCCTTGCGTAGAATTTGTAAATGGCAAGGCGGTGATGACCATTAACGGCAACCGCGTGGCAGCACTCCCAATGAGCAGCGACGGAACACTGGTGGTTGAACACCAGTCACAAAATGCCGACACGCCACTAAATACGGTGACAAAGACTCCTTCGGCAGAACATCCATACGTAACACTCTATTCGCCATTCCAGCTCAAAGTGCCATCGGGCTGCGAGGTGTTTGTGCCCGAGTACGACCCTAACGATAACGTACTTCTGCTCAACTCCAACACACAGGCTACAGCAGGGTCTGTCGTTCCGCCCGAAACCGCACTCATAGTGAGCGGAAGCCAAGCCGTCAACTTTGAGTTTACGGCACAGGCTCCCACCTGCTCGCTACAAAGCGGACTGTCGGGCTCGTCGCTGAAGATTTACCCTGCGAAAGAATACACCGTTTTCACCTTTGGCATAGGCAAAAGTGGCACCAATAAAGACAAGTACGGATTCTATCACTTTACGGGCAAAACCCTAAACCCCGGACTATGTTATCTGGTGCTCAACCCTATCGAGAACCCCGTCATCCCCGCTGCCGTACTGCTCAGCCACAGCACTACCACGGGCATAAGCCCTACGTTCTTCTACGACACCCCTACACAAGACGGCAAATACATCGAGAACGGCAAGGTGATAATCAGAAAGGAAAACAAGAAATACTACATTAACGGACAAGAGGCGAAATAAATATGAAGAAACAATACATCTGCCCCAAATCAGAAGTTATATATATAGAATGCGACAGCCCGCTTTTGAACACCAGTCCGGGTGCAGCAGACGACGACGGGACACTGCCCGATAGCGAGGTGATGCTCGATGGCGACACCTATACAGAAGAACAATGGTAAGAAAGACAAACGCTGCACGCAACTAACCACACTACGGCAGTAATATAATAAGGTAAAAGAAAACAAGAATACTACTATGAAGAGAATAACAATAACGCTCATCGCCATCTTAGCTACGCTGAGCATCTATGCACAGAAGGTTGAGGTGTATCTCAACGGCGAACATATAGACACCTACTATAACACCCCCGAAAACCAATACCGCATCGTGTTCAAGCAGGTGGACAACTGGCAGAATATCAACGGATACGAATACGTAGAGATTGGCGGACTGAAATGGGCAAAGATGAATGTCGGCGCAACGACTGTAGCCGGCTCACCCGATACCTCATACGGCAAATACTACGCTTGGGGCGAGCTTGACACCTACTATAAATCATTCAATTCGAAGGATCAGGTGAATTCTAAAAACTCAGACATAACACACATCCCAGGTAATAAGTATAGCTACAACTGGATAAACTACTGTACTGGTACAAACGACAACACGTTCAAGGAGTGGGACCCGGCACCATTCGGCAGCGGCACCGTGCTGCAAGAGGACTACGACGTAGCTCGTAAGGAGTGGCAGGGCACGTGGCGCATGCCCATGTGGGAAGACTTCCAAAATCTATATGAAGCCTGTGGCGGAGCTACTGCACCTATAACAGATGTACCATCAACCATTACGAAGGGCGGCATCTATTGGGTTGAGGCAGGCACGACTATCGATGAAACGACATACAATGTGAGCGGCGTGCTATGCGTAGCAACAGCCGACCGCACCAAGCGTGTGTTCTTCCCTGCAGCCGGCGACGTACGTAACGTACAACGCGAAAGCAAAGGCACGCTCTGCGCCTATTGGTCGTCGTCGCTCTACACTGCTGACACAAAACATGCCTACTGTCTGTATGTAAACAAAACACAGGTTACGACAAAGTACAACGGATTAAACCGCGCATATGGTCTCGTCATACGCCCCGTGTCAGAATAACATAAGATGAATGCCACATAGCGATAGTGGCAGATATAGAAATAGGGTATGAAAGCGCGGCTTTCATACCCTATTTCCTTTTGTTCGGTCATCGTTCACCGTTCGCCGTCCAATCAGATTGCGTTCGCCATCCAACCAGATTGCGTTCGCCATCCAACCAGATTGCGTTCGCCGTCCAATCAGATTCCGTTCGCCGCCCAAGCAGATTCCGTTCGCCGTCCAATCAGATTGCGTTCGCCGTCCAATGACTTAAACGACAAGTGCACATATCAGGGGGTGCACTTGTCTCAAGTGCACCAACAAAACATGAGGTGTACCAACAAAACATAAGGTGTACCAACAAAACATGAGGTGCACCAACAAAACACGAGGTGTACCAACAAAACATAAGGTGTACTTCTTACTACGTTGGTGCACTTGAGACAAGTGCACCCCCTGAAAGAAAACATGAGGTGCACCAACAAAACACGAGGTGTACCAACAAAACATTAGGTGCACTTCTTACTACGTTGGTGCACTTCTTGCTCTGGCAAGCGGCAAAGCCGAGCGGAGACAAGTGCACCCCCTGAAAGAAGTGCCCCCTGAAAGATTACTGCATGTAGAGCTTGAGCGTCGTCGTTTCGTCGCCAACGTCAACGGTCTGCGTCTGCATTTTGCCCTTGCCGTTCATGTACTTAATGACGTACTGCTGGTTCTTCTCAACCTTGAAGGTGAGCACATCGTTCATGTCCTGCGTAGCGCCCGTGCTGCGACCGCCGTAGAGCTGCTTCTCGCCCTTGAACACGTCGAGGTTGGTAGCCACACGGTCGTCCGAAGCCTCGGCGTGGTCCTTGTCCTTGAACACCATCACGCGCAGAGCCACATGGCTGCCATCGTCGGGAACAGCCGAGAGCTGCGCACGGTAGAGGCTCGTATAGCGGTCGGTGACATTCTCGGCATGAACATAACGGATGTCGTCGTCCCTAACCAACGGGAAGTAAGAGCCTGTGGGCTTGAACGAAGCCGCATAGATAGCCTTGCGCACGTCCTCCTTTATCGCCTTGCCGGCATCGGTGAGGAACCACGATTGGTCGAGGTCGTCAGACGGATAGTACTCCGTGAAGCGCCACTGACCGTCGATCCACACCTCATTCCAGTTGTGGTTGCCGCGGTCGTCGTGCCAAGCCGGAGTGCCAGCCACGCGCGACGGAATGCCTACGGCGCGGAACGCATCCGTGAGCAGGATAGAGAGACCCGAGCACGAAGCCATGTGCTGACGCATCGACTCGTAAGGAGCCTGGTCGGGTTTCTCGCGCTTCGTGTTGTAGTCGACGAGCAGCTCGTCGCGCACGTTCTTGTTCACCGAGTCGATAGCCTCGCGCATCGTCTTGCACGGAGCCACGTACTTCTTGAAGCGTTCGTAGAAGTCCTTGCGCCAGTTCTCGCGGTTTTCGTTCAAATTAGCGTAAGCCACCACGTCGTTCAGAAACACGCTGTCGGGCACCTCCTTAGCCCACGGAAACTCGGCACGAGCCTTGTAGGCATACTGCACATTCTCCAAGAGGAAGTCGGCAGAGAGCGACCTTGCGTCGCGCTCCGGCATATACGAAATGAGGAACGCCATGCCCTCGCGTTCGTTGTGGGGCACTTCCTTCAATGCCTTCTTCAACTCCTTGGCATTGTCGCCAGCCGTGGCAATCGTCCGGTCAATCAACGCATGATACTCTTTCGGCACGCCGGCATATCTGCCACTGCTACAGGCTGATAGCCCGAACGCCAAAAGCACAAGTACACTCTTTATCTTCATAATCTCTTTGTTTTATTACATTATTTATATATATTGCTGTCCGGTAAAACTAATAATGTGGTCAAAGACGGGCTGAAAGCCCAA
>DAVZJL010000069.1:0-12796 GCA_052272805.1 Prevotella sp.
AGCTATAATAAATTTTTGAATAAAATTTATTATAGCTCATTTCTGTTTTTTAGAGGAAAGATAATAAATTATGCACACTCGGCCACATCTTATGCCTAAAAAGCCTTTCTACAAGGACACTATCTCTTTTCGTAGTCGCTATAGTAACCACTACAGCCACCAGAGCGCATGTAGGTATTGCCGTCGGAGCATGCAAACAAGTTGGTATATAAAAAAAAACTCTCCAGATTTCTCCACCATGTAGAGGGGGAAAATCTGGAGATGAAGATCTGTAGAGGGGGGTAGTTTTACTTTTTTACCTTTTTACCTTTTTACCTTTTTACTTTTTTACTTTTTTACTTTTTTACCTTTAACCACATACACTCCCTTCTGCGGCTCCACGTTGCCGAGGAATCGTCCCTGGAGGTCGTAGTAGTAGTTCTTGGCGTCAGGAGCGGCTGTGGGGGCGGTGATGCCTGTTGCGCTCTTGGCAGAGATGCGTATCAAGCCATTGCCTTGTGTGAGGTCTACCTTTATGTCGTAGGTGCCTGGTTCGCCAGAGAAGAGCCATGCGCCGGGCGTTTCCTTAGGTGTCACGGCGGGTATGTTCTCGTCAAGATTGGCAGGGTCGCCGTCGGAGTAGGGAGTGAGACGTGTGGCGTTGACAAAGTCCCACTCGGCGCCGAGACGCTTAAACACGGTGAAGTGGAGATCGCCCACTTCGCCCACGAATGTGATTTCGCCCTTATAGACGCCAGGCTCGTCGGTGGCAGGGATTACGTCTGCAGGGATGTAGGGGAACCATACGCCGTTGCAGCCGATAGTGTAGAGCTCTTTCGGGTAGCCTGTGGGATATGACTCGTCGGTGCCGTAGAGCGTCAGACGGCCATTAACGAGGTCTAATGTAACGTGTGCGTAGACCGGGTTTTCTGTCGATGCTCCGATGACGAAGTCAGATGCCTCGCCCTTCTTAATGCCTACGGTGAGGTTCGGTTCCACGTCGATGGTTGCTGCGTCAGTGCCGATGCGTTTGTCTTCAATTTCTTCCCAGCCATCATATGTAGAGGCGAGGGCGGTAGAGATGTTAAACTTGATGCCGTAGAAAGCTACATAGCCGGTGTATATGCCTTCCACGTCGCTCCATGTAAGCTCTGCGCCCTGGCTGGCATTGTTGCTACCGTTGGCACCGATGAGGTAGACATGGTCAGGGTATTTGGGCACATAAGTGTCGCTGTGGAGGTTCATGGTCATGGTGCGGAGGTCTACAGTCACGTCGTAGGTGCCTGGTGTGGCGATGTGGAACGACTGCTCTGTGAGCGTCATGGCCTTGTCGCGGTTGATAACCACCGTACCGCTACCGTAGCGGTAGGGCAGTATGGCATCGTAGTCGGTGGGGTCGGTGCCGAGCTGGGTGAGAATGTTGAAGTAGCATGAGGTAAAGTCTACCGTTGCCTTATACACACCGTCGGTCTCGGTCTTAGGCAGTGTGGCAGATGCAAGTGTGGGGTTGTAGACACCGTCGCTGCCCCATACATACAGCTCGTCGGGGAAGTTACCAATCAGGGTGACGGTCAGGGCGTTGAAGTTGACGCGCATACGATAGGTTGTGGCGGCGGTAGGCACTTTGAAAGACCCGTCCTTACCCTTTATCATGGCCATAGGCTCATTAATAAGGAGCATGGCGTCTTTTACGGAAGGTCCGAAGCGGTGTTGATTAAACGTTGCCCAATCGTCATCGCCAGTTGTCAGATTTTGGGTGACGGTGAAATACTGCGCTCCTTCAGCGAAGGCGACTTCACCCTCATACACTCCTGCTGTGGCAGTCTCTGTCAGTTCTGCCGCTGCAGTGTTGGTTTTCCACTGATTGTCGCTACCGACAATGTAGCACTGTGCACTGGCAGCAACTGTTGCCACCACCGTCAGCAATGCTGACATGATGATTCTGTGTAGATTTTTCTTCATAGGTCTTTATTTTTTTATGGTTAGCATGCGATTGTCGCTACTGGTTTTTGTTGTCGCTGTTGGTTTCCCTTTTGCTGCTGTTGGTTTCCTGATACTTATATTGTAGTTTTTTCTGTGTCAAAATAAATATGCTGTAATGGCAGTCAAAAAAAAGCATTACTCTCCATATTGCAAATATATAAAATATTTCCTTACAATCAGCACCTTACGGCTCTTTTATTTTATATAATGTAATGCAAACGTTTACACTAAAGTTCTAAACAACATGCTTACATGTAATCTTGCAGATATAAAACCTGAGTACGTGAAAAAAAACTGCCATATCTTACAGAAATGGCGTAATAGGTTGGTGGTGAATATGATAAGGGCTGGAAGATAACTCGAATGAGAGGGTTATCTTCCAGCCCTCTACCAGTTTTTGATAGCCCTCTACCAGCTTTTGATAGTCATCTACCAGCTTTTGATAGCCATCTACCAGCTGTGTTTTTGCCGTTTATATAACCACCGCTGTGCCGCTGCATGTCACCATGAGCATCGAGCCACCTTGTCCTACTGTTTCGTAGTCGAGGTCGATGCCTACGATGGCGTTGCAACCGAGGCTTTCGGCACGCTGCGCCATTTCGCGCATAGCTGAGTCCTTAGCTTCGCGCAGTACGCTTTCGTAAGTTCCGCTGCGACCGCCGAAGAAGTCGCGCAAGCCTGCCATGAAGTCTTTGAAAACGTTGGCGCCGATGATGGTTTCGCCGGTTACTACGCCACGGTATTCGCGTATGGGGTGTCCTTCGAGAGTTGGTGTTGTTGAGAAAATCATAGTATTGTTCCTTTCTTTTTAATACGTTAATAAACGCTATTGTGGGCGGTTTATTTTGTGGGTTAACAATAAATAATATAACTTTGTTCTTCATCACAGATTATTATAGAAATATATGACAAAGAAAGCGATAGTAATAGGTGCTACTTCTGGCATTGGGCTTGAAGTGGCTCGTCTTTTAGCCGTGCGTGGCTACAGCGTCGGCATTGCCGGCAGACGTGTGGAGCGGCTGCAGGAGATAGTGGAGACTACGGACGGCATAGTGGCGTGGCAGCAGATTGATGTGGACAGCGACGATGCCACCGAGGGCTTGCACGAGCTTATTGGCAAGCTCGGCGGAATGGACCTCTACTTCCACAGTTCGGGAATAGGGTGGGAGAACTGCTCGCTCGATGCGGAGAAGGAGATGCGGACGGTGCTGACCAACGCCGTAGGCTTTACGCGAATGGTGCTCTCGGCGTACCAGTGGTTTGCCGACAACGCACATCGAGGACGCATAGCTTGCATCACGTCGATAGCCCGTACACGCGGACTCGGTGCGGCACCTGCTTATTCGGCTACGAAGCGCTACCAGTCGCACTACCTCGAGTGTCTGGCGCAGCTCGCCACTATGCGCCGCCTGCCAATCTGCATAACCGACATCCGCCCGGGCTTCGTGGCGACTGATCTCATCGCTGGCAGCCATTTCCCGTTGCAGCTCTCAGCGGAGCACGTGGCGGCGGACATCGTGAGTGCGGTGGAACGCGGCAAGAAGGTAGTGACCATCGACTGGCGGTATCGGCTGCTCGTGGCTGCGTGGCGCATGATACCGCGCTGGGCGTGGATTAGGCTGCGGTTCGTGAAATGATAGCTCTGTAGGCTTGGTTGGTGCAGCTGAGACAGCTGCACCCCCTACCATTCTGGAATAAATTGTTCTGTTAGCTTTGTTGGTGCAGCTGAGACAGCTGCACCCCCTGCATTCTGGAATAAATTGTTCTGTAGGCTTTGTCGGTACAGCTCTTGCTCTGGCAAGCGGCAAAGCCGAGCTGAGATAGCTGGAATAGATAGCTCTGTTGGCTTGGTTGGTGCAGCTGAGACAGCTGCACCCCCTACCATTTGCGTCCGCCGTCTGATTGGATTGCGTCCGCCGTCCGATTGGATTGCGTTCGGTGTCCGATTGGATTGCGTTCGGTGTCTGATTGGATTGCGTTCGGTGTACGATGACATAAGCGGAGAGTATATACATTTATTCTTTACATATTTTTAAGTAAAAACCCTCAACAATCCAATAATTATTGCTAACTTTGCAAACTGAAAATTGCAATTCGAATACTTAGCGGTATTCTACGTAGAAAAGAAACAAATTGTTTTAAAAATTTTTATGGATTCTATTTTATTAATCACAGTCATCTTGACGGCTGTTGTATTGGTAGTAGGTGCGTACGTAGTTGCGAAACTCGTAGGTCCTCGTTCGTACAACCCGGTTAAGGGTCAGCCCTTTGAGTGTGGTATCCCTACACGCGGATCTTCTTGGATTCCGGTGCATGTAGGCTACTATCTCTTTGCTATCCTTTTCCTCATGTTCGACATTGAGACCCTCTTCCTCTACCCGTGGGCAGTAGTAGTCAAGCAGTTTGGAGCGATGGCGCTTGCGAGCGTTGGTTTCTTCATGCTGGTATTGGTATTTGGCCTTGCATACGCTTGGCGGAAAGGAGCGTTGGAATGGAAGTAAGAAAACCTGTCATCAAGAGTATTCCTTACGATGAGTTTAAGGACAACAAGGGCCTTGAGACAATCGTAGACGAGCTCCACGAGGGCGGCGTCAACGTAGTGGTTGGCTCACTCGACCAGGCTATCAACTGGGGTCGTTCCAACTCTTTGTGGTCATTAACATTCGGTACATCGTGCTGCGGTATTGAGTTCATGGCAGTAGGTTGTGCCCGTTACGACTTCTCTCGCTTCGGCTTCGAGGTGACACGTAACTCTCCTCGTCAGGCCGACCTTATCATGTGCGCCGGTACCATCACCAACAAGATGGCACCAGTGTTCAAGCGTCTCTACGACGAGATGGCTGAGCCGAAGTACGTAGTGGCAGTGGGCGGTTGCGCCATCTCGGGCGGTCCGTTCAAGAACTCGTACAACGTAGTGCGCGGCATCTCTGAGATTGTGCCCGTAGACGTGTACGTGCCCGGCTGTCCTCCGCGTCCGGAGGCTATCCTCTACGGCATGATGCAGCTGCAGCGCAAGGTGAAGGTGGAGAAGTTCTTCGGCGGTGCAAACCACAAGATGTCACGAGAGGAGAAAGAACTCTCTATGTCGAAGGGTGGTCTGCACGGCTTGAGCAACGAGGCTCTCGCCAGCGAAGCAAAGCGCGAGACAATCGTAGTGAACGAGGTGCCGGAAGGCTTCGATGCAAAGAAAGGTCTAACTGATTAATATAATAAGGTATAAGATATGAAACTTGAAAACATTGAACTCTCATTTGACAATTTCGCAAGTGAGATGTCGAAGCTGAAGAACCAGAAACATTTCGACTACCTTGTTACCATCATCGGCGAGGACTTCGGCGAGGAAGGCTTGGGATGTATCTACATTCTTGAGAACACCGACAACAACGAGCGTTGCTCTGTACGCACCATCGCTAAGAAGGTGGACGGCAGCGACGTGATTCCTACCGTCGTAGAGCTCTGGAAGGCAGCTGAGCTGCTGGAGCGTGAGGTGTACGACTTCGTTGGCATCAAGTTCCTCGGTCACCCCGATATGCGCCGTCTGTTCCTCCGCACCGACTTCAACGGCTATCCGTTGCGCAAGGACTTCGACATGAGCCCCGAGGCTAACCAGTTCCCGCTGACCGACGAGCCTGAGTCTGACTACACCGTTGTGTACAGCCTCGACGCCGACGGCCACCTCGTAGCTACAAAGAAGCGCCTCTTCGAGGACACCGACTTCGTTGTGAACATTGGTCCGAACCACCCGTCTACACACGGTGTGCTCCGCTTGCAGACCGTTCTCGACGGCGAGAAGGTGAAGCGCATCTACCCACACCTGGGCTATATCCACCGCGGTATCGAGAAGATGTGGGAGGGCATGACCTATCCGCAGACACTCGCTCTCACCGACCGACTCAACTACCTCTCTGCCATGATGCACCGCCACGCTCTCGTAGGCGTCATCGAGGAGGGTATGGGCGTTGAGCTTACCGACCGCATCCACTACATCCGCACCATCATGGACGAGTTGCAGCGTATCGACTCCCACTTGCTCTACCTCGGCTGTACAGCGCAGGACTTGGGCGCCCTCACAGCGTTCCTCTACTGTATGCGCGACCGCGAGCACGTGCTCAACGTGATGGAGGAGACCACTGGCGGACGACTCATCCAGAACTATTACCGCATCGGTGGATGCCAGGCAGATATCGACCCGAAGTTCGTAGAGAACACAAAGAAGCTCTGCAAGTATCTGCGTCCGATGATTCAGGAGTATCTCGACGTGTTCGGCGACAACGTAATCACACACAACCGCTTGGTTGGCGTTGGTCCGATGGGACGCGAAGACTGTATCAACTACGCCGTGACAGGTCCGGCAGGACGTGCCGCAGGCTGGAAGAACGATACACGTAAGCGTCACCCGTACGACCTCTACGACAAGGTGGAGTGGGAGGAGATTACAATGACCGGCTGCGACTCTATGGACCGCTACTACTGCCACATTAAGGAGCTTTACCAGAGCCTTAACATCATCGAGCAGCTCATCGACAACATTCCGGAGGGCGACTTCTACGTTAAGCAGAAGCCAATCATCAAGGTGCCCGAGGGACAGTGGTACTTCTCTGTAGAGGGAGCCAGCGGCGAGTTCGGCGTATATCTCCACTCTAAGGGCGACAAGAGTCCTTACCGTATGAAGATGCGCCCGATGGGTCTCACGCTGACCGGTGCTCTCGACCCGATGCTTCGCGGACAGAAGATTGCCGATCTCATCACAACCGGTGCGGCTATCGACTTCGTAATTCCTGACATCGACCGTTAAAAGGAATGTTGAATTTTGAATGTTGAATGTTGAATTGTCGGCTTAGCCGATTAGGAGTTAAGAATTTTGAATTGATATGGTAAATCGCAATTCAATAATTCAAAACTCACAACTCATAATTCAAAATTGTGGCTTGCCACAATAATTCAAAACTCAAAACTCAAAACTCAAAATTTAAACAAAATGTTTGACTTTAGTACAGTAACAAACTGGCTCCACAATCTCCTCTCAGTGACCTGCGGTCTTGGAGATTTCTGGACAATACTGATCGAGTGCATCCTGGTTGGTGTCTGCATCCTCGCAGGCTATGCCATCCTCGCCATCATCTTGATCTTCATGGAGCGCAAGGTGTGCGCATGGTTCCAGTGTCGTCTTGGCCCGATGCGCGTAGGTCCTTGGGGTATATTCCAGGTGTTCGCCGACGTGCTTAAGATGCTCATCAAGGAGATCTTCAGCGTTGACGGTGCCGACAAGGTGCTCTACTACATCGCTCCGTTCCTCGTGATCATAGCTTCTGTAGGCACATTCTCGTTCCTCCCGTGGAACAACGGTGCTCAGGTGCTCGACTTCAACGTAGGCCTGTTCCTCATGTCGGCTATCTCAAGCATCGGCATCGTGGGCATCTTCATGGCAGGTTGGGGTTCTAACAACAAGTACTCTGTAGTTTCGGCTATGCGTGGTGCGGTGCAGCTCATCTCATACGAGATGTCGCTCGCTCTCTGCCTTATCACAGCAGTAGTGCTTACAGGCACAATGCAGGTATCGGGCATCGTAGAGGCACAGACCGGCGCCTTCGGTTGGCTCATCTTCAAGGGACACATCCCGGCAATCATCGCCTTCCTCGTGTTCCTCGTAGCAGGCAACGCCGAGGCAAACCGCGGTCCGTTCGACTTGGCAGAGGCTGAGTCGGAGCTTACAGCCGGCTACCACACCGAGTATTCGGGTATGGGTTTCGGCTTCTACTACCTCGCTGAGTACCTCAACCTCTTCGTAGTTTCTGCAATCGCTTCTACCGTATTCCTCGGCGGCTGGGCTCCGTTCAACATCGGTGTTGCCGGCGTTGACAGCGTGCTCAACATGATTCCGGGCATCGTATGGTTCCTCGGCAAGACATTCGGCGTAGTGTTCCTGCTCATGTGGGTGCGCTGGACATTCCCGCGTCTGCGTGTCGACCAGATACTGAAGCTCGAGTGGAAGTACTTGATGCCTTTGTGTCTTATCAACTTGATTCTCATGACTGTAGTTGTGGCATTTGGTTGGCACTTTTAATTAGAAGTTAAGGAGTCAAGAAGTTAAGGAGTTAAGCCAAATGTACTGATTGATATGTAAAAAATATGGTTTAACTATAAGTGACCAATGGGAACGATAACTTCTCACTTCTGAATTCTTAATAATAATAAACAATGGAAGAAAACAAAAAATCATATTTCGGAGAAATCGGGTCGGCTGTGAAAACCCTCGCCATCGGTATGAAGACCACATGGAAGGAGCTCCTCACAAAGAAGAGCACAGAGCAGTATCCCGAGAACCGCAAGACCACACTGCACGTAGCAGCACGCCACCGCGGACGTCTGGTGATGAACCGCGACGAGAACGGTGCCGTGAAGTGTACAGCTTGTACACTCTGCGAGAAGGCTTGCCCGAACGGCACCATCAAGATTGTGTCGCAGATGGTTGAGAACCCGGAGACAGGCAAAAAGAAGAAGCAGCTCGTCGACTACCAGTACGACCTCGGCGACTGTATGTTCTGCGAGCTCTGCGTGAACGCCTGCAACTTCGGCGCAATCAAGTTTGTAAACGATTTCGAGAACTCGGTATTCGACCGCGAAGCACTCGTGCTTCACCTCGACAAGGAAGTGTACGAGGGCGGCTCGCTGCCTAACATCATCGACGGCGGTGCCGACTTCGAAATCGGAACGTTTAACACCAAAACAAAATAAGGAGTAAGAAAATATGGCAAGTATAGTAATGTTTTGCATCTTGGCAGCAGTAATCCTCGGATCGGCTGTCATGTGCGTGACCACAAAGCGCATCATGCGTTCGGTCACATTCCTGCTTTTCGTACTCCTCGGAGTGGCAGGTCTCTACTTCCTGCTCGACTACACCTATCTCGGTGCAGCACAGATCAGCGTTTACGCTGGCGGTATGGTGATGATGTACATCTTCGCCGTGCAGCTCGTCAGCAAGCGCACACTCCAGGGTTTGGTAGAGCGCGTTAAGGGCTGCCGTGCCTTCTCTTACGCACTCATCTGCCTCGTAGGTCTGGCTACCGTAGCCGGCGTACAGCTCAAGAACGGTTTCATCTCTGTTCTTGTTGAAGGCAAAGAGGTGCCCATGCAGACCATCGGCGAGGCTCTTCTCGGTTCGGAAAAGTATCAGTATGTATTGCCCTTCGAGTTCATCTCAGTGTTCCTGCTGGCATGTATCATTGGCGCAATCGTTGTAGCACGTAAAGAAAAGGAGGACAAGTAAATTATGGTACCAGTAGAATGTTATTTCGTGCTTAGCGCACTTCTGTTCTTCATCGGCGTGTTCGGTTTCATCACCCGCCGCAACCTGATAGCAATGCTCGTCTCAATAGAGCTCGTGCTCAACGCTGTCGACTTGAACTTTGCGGCATTCAACCGTTTGCTCTTCCCTGGTGAGTTTGAGGGATTCTTCATGACTCTCTTCTCAATTGGCGTGAGTGCAGCCGAGAGTGCCGTAGCTATCGCGATTATTATCAACGTTTACCGCAATTTCCACAGCGATCAGGTGAACAGTATTGAAAACATGAAATATTAATTTTAGATTATGGATTTTACATATTCAATATGGATTCTTCTGTTGCCGCTGATCAGCTTCCTGGTTATCGGTCTGCCAGAATTCGTGAATAAGAAGTATTCCTGGTCGCATAAGACAGCCGGATTGATTGGCACCTGCTCTTTGGGCTTGGTGACAGCACTCAGCTACTACACAGCGTTCCAGTATTTCACAGCCGATCGTCTTGCCGACGGCACCTTCGCAACCTTCGTTCCCTACAACGTTACATGGTTGCCGCTGGGCCATCTGCACTTCGACCTCGGTGTGCTGCTCGACCCGATTTCGGTGATGATGCTCATCGTCATCTCTACGGTCAGCCTCATGGTGCACATCTACTCGTTCGGCTACATGCACGGCGAGAAGGGCTTCCAGCGCTACTACGCTTTCCTTTCTCTCTTCACGATGTCAATGCTCGGACTCGTGCTTGCTACCAACATCTTCCAGATGTACATGTTCTGGGAGCTCGTGGGTGTAAGCTCTTACCTCCTCATTGGCTTCTACTACACTCTGCACGCAGCCGTTCACGCTTCTAAGAAGGCGTTCATCGTGACACGCTTCGCCGATATGTTCTTCCTCATCGGTATCCTCATCTTCGGCTACTACACAGGAAGCTACAACTTCTCGTTCACCGGAACTGAGATTGCTTACGGCGCAGGCGCTTCTGCCTTCACCGTTGCCGACAACGCACGCGCTCTTGCTGCAGGCGGCATGATTCTGCCTACAGCCCTTGTGCTTATGTTCATCGGTGGTGCTGGTAAGTCGGCAATGTTCCCGTTGCACATCTGGTTGCCGGACGCAATGGAAGGTCCGACACCGGTTTCTGCACTTATTCACGCCGCTACCATGGTCGTTGCAGGTGTGTTCCAGATTGCACGTCTCTTCCCGGTATGGATTGAGTACGCTCCGCAGGCTCTTGAGGTTGTCGTTATCGTAGGTGCTTTCACCGCCTTCTACGCAGCAGCCGTTGCTTGCGCACAGAGCGACATCAAGCGTGTGCTTGCCTTCTCTACAATCTCTCAGATTGCGTTCATGATGGT
The DNA here is from genome assembly GCA_052272805.1 of Prevotella sp. Lineage (GTDB taxonomy): Bacteria > Bacteroidota > Bacteroidia > Bacteroidales > Bacteroidaceae > Prevotella. The sequence goes on from DAVZJL010000069.1 coordinate 10,597, forward strand.
AGCGCTCGGCGTATGTCTGCCGGGTCACCACGGTGCGGCTCTCGACAACCACGCACAGCTTGGCTACATGGCTTCTATGTTCCACCTGTTCACACACGCCATGTTCAAGGCTTGTCTGTTCCTCGGAGCCGGTTGCATCATCCACGCTGTTCACTCTAACGAGATGTCAGCAATGGGCGGTCTGCGCAAGTACATGCCTATTACACACATCACATTCCTCATCTCTTGCCTCGCTATCGCAGGTATCCCGTTCTTCTCGGGCTTCAGCTCTAAGGACGAGATCATCACTGCTTGCTTCGAGTACTCACCGCTCTGTGGCTGGTGGATGACAGGCGTTGCCGCTATGACAGCGTTCTACATGTTCCGCCTCTACTACGGCATCTTCTGGGGTACAGAGAACAAGGAGCTTCACGCTCACCACACACCGCACGAGGCTCCGGCTACCATGACTTTCCCGCTCGTGTTCCTGAGCATCGTCACAGTAGGCGTTGGTGTAGTCACCACACTCGGCGGTTTCTGCGACTGGAGCTGGGCAAGCTTCGGTTCTATCGTGAGCGCAGCAGGCACAGCCTACACCGTTCACTTCGACCCGCAGGTAGCAGCCACCTCTACAGTGATTGCTATCCTCTCTATCGCCCTTGCCACATATATCTATAAGGGTGAGAAGCAGCCTATCGCCGACAAGATGTACGCCACATTCCCGCGTCTGCATCGTTGGGCTTACAAGCGCTTCTACATGGACGAGGTTTACCAGTTTGTTACTCACAAGATTCTGTTCCGCTACGTCAGCCGTCCGGTACAGTGGATTGACGAGAAGATCATCAACGGTCTTATCGACTTCACTGCTTGGGGCGCTAACGAGGCAGGTGAGACCATCCGCCCATGGCAGAGCGGCGACGTTCGCCAGTATGCCGTTTGGTTCATCACGGGTACGGTAGCTTTAACATTATTATTACTTTGCTTATAATTAGAATATGAATATATTAAGTTTATTCGTAGTAATCCCTGCGTTGATGCTGCTCGGTCTGTGGATCGCACGCAACGTCAATCAGGTGCGTGGTGTGATGGTTGCCGGTTCATCCTGCCTCTTGGCAATGAGCGTATGGCTCACGCTCCACTTCATCAGCGAGCGCGCTGGCGGCAACACCGAGGAGATGATTCTCCATGCCTCTACTGCGTGGTTCCCGGCTTTGCACATCAACTATGAGGTTGGTGTAGACGGTATCTCTGTTGTGATGTTGCTGCTTTCGAGCATCATCGTCTTCACAGGTACATTCGCTTCATGGAAGCTCAAGCCCCTTACAAAGGAGTTCTTCATGTGGTTCACTCTTCTCTCGACAGGTGTTTACGGTTTCTTCATCTCGATCGACCTCTTCACCATGTTCATGTTCTACGAGGTGGCACTCATCCCGATGTACCTTCTCATTGGTTTCTGGGGTTCGGGTCGCAAGGAGTATGCAGCTATGAAGCTTACGCTGATGCTTATGGGCGGTTCTGCGCTCATCATCCTTGGCTTGGTAGGCATCTACTTCTTCAATGGTGCTTCTACGATGAGCATCCTTGAGATTGCGCACAACAACCACATCCCGGCAGCCGTTCAGAACGTGCTGTTCCCGTTTGTGTTCATCGGCTTCGGCGTGCTCGGCGCGTTGTTCCCGTTCCACACATGGTCTCCTATCGGTCACGGTTGCGCCCCGACATCAGTGTCTATGCTCCACGCAGGTGTGCTCATGAAGCTTGGCGGCTACGGCTGCTTCCGCATCGCAATGTTCCTCCTGCCTCAGGCTGCTAACGACTTGGCTTGGATATTCCTTATCCTCACAACCATCTCTGTCGTTTACGGTGCGTTCTCGGCTTGCGTTCAGACCGACTTGAAGTTCATCAACGCTTACTCTTCAGTGTCTCACTGCGGCTTGGTGCTCTTCGCACTCTTGATGATGACCAAGGTGAGCTGCACGGGTGCTATCCTCCAGATGCTCTCTCACGGTTTGATGACAGCCCTCTTCTTCGCCCTCATCGGTATGATTTACGGTCGTACACACACACGTGACATCCGTGAGCTTGGCGGTTTGATGAAGATTATGCCGTTCCTCTCTGTAGGCTATGTGATTGCAGGTTTGGCTAACCTCGGTTTGCCGGGTTTCTCAGGCTTCATCGCTGAGATGACCATCTTCAACGGTTCGTTCGAGAATGCCGACAC
>DAVZJL010000070.1:0-12396 GCA_052272805.1 Prevotella sp.
GATGGTTCTGCCATCAGGCAATGATACTGTCTTTGTAATTACGTTCATCTAAATCTTTATTTACATCAAAAAAATTGTAATATGTGAGCAAAGTTAGTCAATTTCAATGGTATAAACGAACAATCGCCGATTATTTTTGTTTTTTTGTATAATTTTCCACTACGGCATCTGCAATCATAGGAGGTACGCTCCTCAGAGCCATGCAAGCCCTGTCTGTTATTCAAAACTTGAAACTTAGTCCGACACCCAGTGTTTTTCTGTTTGCCATATTATCATTGAGCATACTGACGTTGGCAGAAAGTGCCAATTTCTTTTGATGATGGGCTGCTAAAAGGAACGATGTGGTCCATATAGCACTTGCTCCGAATGATGCAGCAGCTCCTACGGCAAACCAATTAACTTCGGTGCCATTGTTGTTTTGTGCGACGAATGCCGTTCCACATAAGCAATATGCACCGGCTAAGAACAAGACGCTACCACCCACCCAAGCTGTCCACTTCAACATTTTTGCCTTCTTCAATCGCTTGGCGGAAGTGTCGTCACCGATACTTTTCAGCAACTCGACATCCGACACAAGAGTGTCGTTGTGTTGTAGCAAAGTGAGGTTCTCGCACTTGATATCTGTGCCATAATGTTCCAATACCGTCGAAGTAGCGGTTGAGTTGTCGCCATTGGCGATAGCATCTTGAGCGTTGACGGCAAGTGAGCATATCACGACTGCCATCAGCATAAAGAATCGTAGACTTCTCATCATTTCTTATGTTGTTATGCCAGCATATAATCTGACATAGGGTTAGACATAAGCAAATTTAGCTAATTCTCTTGAAATGACAAACAACAAAAGATTTTTTTGATAAATTCGTTTATTATGCGTACATTTGCATAAACGGGAGTCGCCGCGCTCTACCGCCGCTTGTTCGGCTCCAACCCATGCGATGTGTGCGGCAGCCCTATATCCTTAAAGAAAAAGCTAAAGATATGGACAAGAAAAATGAATTTATGCGTCGTGCCATTGAGCTCTCCGAGGAGAGTGTGCGCACCGGCGGCGGACCGTTCGGCGCGGTCATCGTGCGTGGCGACGAAATCATCGCCGAGGCTTCTAACAGCGTTACTATCGACAACGACCCTACGGCGCACGCCGAGGTGAACTGCATACGCAAGGCTACGCACCGTCTGGGCACGTTCGACCTCGCCGGATGCGACATTTACACCTCCTGCGAGCCGTGCCCTATGTGCTTGGGCGCCATCTACTGGGCGCATCTCGACCGCATCTTCTACGGCAACGACCGCAAGGATGCTGCCGCCATCGGTTTCGACGACGACTTCATCTATCAGGAGATGCCGCTCAAGCCCGAGCAGCGCCACAAGACGATGCAGCGTCTGATGGGCATGGAGGCGCTCAAGGCGTTCCGTATGTGGGAGGAGAACACTGAGAAAACAGAATATTAAGATTAGTAGCGGGGGTCTCCGGTCCTCAGCAGCACAAAGTCGAATAAAAACAAGGCTGACTGCTGCTGTGGCTGGAGACCTCCGCTACTGTTATACAGCCTTGTTCATGCTCTTTATCTTGCCGGCGAGATACGCCTTGAACTCCTCGCAGCCAATCACTTCTATATCCTCGTAGAGTCCGAGCACGAAGCGGCCTATGCCGAGGAACGACACCACTTCGCCTTCGAAGATCCAGGCGGTGTCACCGTCAGCGGTGAAGCACTTTGCCGACTGTGGGTACTCCTCCACCATTAGATTGTAGGAGAGTAGTCCCATGCGCATCTTCACCGTGTAGCGTTGCTCTCCGGCGAACATGAACATATCTGTGTACATCTGCTTGTGGCGGTCGTCGAAGGTCCAGGGCACGTCGATTATCTCTACCGACTCCATGCGCGAGAGGCGGAACGTCTTGTTCTCGTGCGAGCGTATCTCATGACAGCGCACGTCGCGCTCGTCGTTCATCAGCTGATAGGGTTCGACGATGCGGTCGGTGACGGTGTTGCTGTGGGGCGAGGCGTACTTGTGCAGCACCACCATCTTGCGCGTAGCCATCGCCTCGCGCAACTTAGCCACGCAGTCGTTCATGCGGCGCTGCAGTTCGGGATTGACAGCATCGGGCAGATTGAACGAGCGTGCGAGTTTCTGACGTATGTTCACGGCAGTGTGGTCGCGCGTGTCGTCGGAGTCGAGACGACGGCAGATGTATGCTGCCTCGTATTCGGAGAGCGAGATCTGCTCGTGCAGACGACGGAAGAACGACGACGAGCGGTCGAGACGGTACGTGGTGCCGGTCTTCTGCAGATTGAAACCACAATCGCGCAGATAGTCGAAATAATAGTAGAGGTTGCGGCGCGTGATGCCGAGACGGTCGGCTATCTGCTGTGCGGTATAACTTGCATTCTCTGTAAGTATGAGTATTAGGTCGAGTTCACGACCGTATTTATCCATTCGCATTGTTGTTGATTTGTTTTTAGGTTTGTTTTTAGGTTTGTTTTTATCGTAGGGTGCTTTCTATAAGATTAGTAGTTTTACTTTTAAAGATATGCTTTTGTGGGTGCGTGGTATGGGCAAGATGCCCATACCTCCTACTTTTTACTTTTTTACCTTTTTACTTTTTTACTTTTAATCCTCTTCCTCAAACTTCAGTTCGAGTTGTCCTCCGCCAAGCAGGTTGTAGCTCATGCGGTGGTATGGCGTGGTGCCGTGCAGGCGTATGCCCTCACGGTGCGCCTTCGTAGGATAGCCTTTGTTCTTCTGCCAGTCGTAGTAGGGATACTCCTCGGCGAGACGGTCCATGTATTCGTCGCGAAATGTCTTGGCGAGGATGCTCGCTGCGGCTATCGATTGATACTTACCGTCGCCCTTCACTATCGTTGTGTGGGGCAGGTCGCGGTAGGGTGTGAAGCGATTGCCGTCGACGATGACCGCCTCTGGGCGCACGGTGAGCTGGTCGAGCGCACGGTGCATGGCGAGGAAGCTGGCGTTGAGGATGTTTATGCGGTCTATCTCCTCGGGTGTCACCACGCCCACAGCCCACGCCACGGCATCGCGCACTATCTGGTCGCGCAGCGTGCGGCGTGCTTTCTCGCTGAGTTTCTTCGAGTCGTTGAGCAGAGCGTTGTCGTAGTTGGGCGGCAGAATGACGGCAGCAGCATACACGCTTCCGGCAAGACAACCGCGACCGGCTTCGTCGCAGCCTGCCTCAACGAGATCGGTATAGTAATGGGGCAGCAAGTGGGTATTGCTTTCTTGTTTTTTCATCTGTTATTTATTTCAATGTAAATAGAAAATAAGTACTAACTACTGACTACTTATTTCCGTCTGCAAAGTTAGCTTTTATAATACAAACCACAAAGCTTTTGTAAGACTTCTTTAACAAAGAAATACTTAAAGTGAAGTATTATTTCCATAAAGCCAACTAATTTTGCAAGCGAAGATAAGAAACAACATGTATCACCTTATATAATATATAGATTATGGAGAAGAACATCACACTTCAGCAGAACAACATCCGAGTGTTTAACACTAAGCTGATGCAGTCCACACCAATGGTTGACACAATAAAAAAAGCCGCAACCAACCCTATAGAGTGGTTACGGCAGTATTATTCGAGCGTGCTTGGGCGTGAGGTGACCACTGGTCAGACTCTGCGCTACGTCCACGCACAGTTGGCATTATTGATGGGTGTGTTCCCTGCATACGACTCGCTGCTGGTGCATCTCGGCGTGTGTGCATGGGCGTTGTGGGCGATACTGCGCTGCATCAGAACATCTGGCTCACGCGCTTCACGCCAGCCACAAGAGCGTCCACTTCTTCCTTAGTGTTGTAGAGACCGAACGACGCACGCACCATGCCTTGTATGCCAAAGCGGTCCATCACGGGCTGTGCGCAGTGGTGACCGGTGCGTACGGCGATGCCGAGGCGGTCGAGCAGTGTGCCCATGTCCAAGTGGTGTATGTCGCCCACGAGGAACGACACCACGGCATCCTTTCCCTCGGTGGTGCCGAAGAGGCGCATACCATCAATCTCCGCAAGGCGTGTCATGCAGTAGTCGGTGAGTTCGCGCTCGTGTGCGGCGATGTTGTCCATGCCAAGTTCCGACACGTAGTTGAGCGCCGTAGCCAGTCCGTGCGTAGCCACATAGTCGGGCGTTCCGGCTTCGAACTTGAACGGCAGCTTCTCGAAGGTAGTCTTCTCGAAGCTCACGCTCTCTATCATCTCGCCGCCACCCTGATAGGGTGGCATACGGTCGAGCCATTCTTCCTTGCCGTAGAGCACACCGATGCCCGTCGGTCCGTATATCTTATGTCCGCTGAAGGCGAAGAAGTCGCAGTCGATTGACTGCACGTCTACAGCGAAGTGGGGCGTCGACTGTGCTCCGTCCACGAGCACCGGCACACCATGCTCATGCGCTATGCGCACAATCTCCTTCACTGGGTTCACTGTTCCGAGCGTATTGCTCACGTGAGCCACACTTACTATCTTCGTTCGCTCAGAGAACAGCTGCTCGTATGCCTGCATGTCGAGCTTTCCGCTGTCGTCCATCGGAATCACCTTCAGCGCGATGCCGCGCTTCGCTGCCTGCAACTGCCACGGAACAATGTTCGAGTGGTGCTCCATTACGGACACTATCACCTCGTCGCCTTCCGCCATGAACGCTTCGCAGAACGAGGCAGCCACAAGGTTGATGCTCTCCGTCGTGCCGCGTGTGAAGATTATCTCTTCTGTCTTCGGCGCATTGATAAACTGGCGCACGGTCTCGCGTGCCGCTTCGTGCAGGTCGGTGGCGCGCTGCGACAGATAGTGTACACCGCGATGCACATTGGCGTTGGCGTTGAGATACTCATTGCGCATGGCGTCGAGCACGCACAACGGTTTCTGCGTAGTGGCTCCGTTATCGAGATAGACGAGCGGACGGTCATAGACGGTGCGCGAAAGGATTGGAAAATCGGCGCGAACTTTATTTATATCGTACATGATGTTGTTAAGTTGAGATGGTGAGAGTTGAAAGTTGAGAATTGAGAATTGAGAGTTGTGATATGCAATGAGATTTATATATTGTAGCTAAAAGAGATTGCTGAAAAGGTAATCATAACTTTCAACTCTCAACTCTCAACTGAAATAGCTCCCAACTGATTATTTACACAATTTGCAACCCTCACACTTGCTTAGTTCACCGCGGAAGCGCTTCTCTACGAGATAGTGGAGGCGGTCGCGCAGCGGTTCGAGCTGTATCTTGTCGACAACCTCGTTGATGAATGCGAACTCGAGGAGCAGCTTTGCCTCCTTCTCGCTGATGCCACGCTGACGCATGTAGAACAGAGCCGCATCGTTGAGCTGACCAACGGTAGATCCGTGCGAGCACTTCACGTCATCGGCGTATATCTCGAGCATCGGCTGCGTGTACATTCGCGCAGTCTTCGTGGCGCAAAGGTTCTGGTTCACCTCCTCCGACACGGTATGCTGCGCGCCGTGACGCACGAGCACTCTGCCTGCGAAGGCTCCTGTCGCCTTGTCGTTGAGCACGTACTTGTAGAGTTCGTGACTCGTGCAGTGCGACACTTGGTGGTCGATGAGCGTGTTGTTGTCCACATGCTGAGTCTTGTCGGCTATCACGCAGCCGTTGCACCAGCACTCTGCTCCCTCGCCCTTGAGCAGCACGTCGAGTCGGTTACGCGTCACACCATTGTGCAACGTAATCACGTTGTGGTTAAAACGCGAGTCGCGCTGCTGCTCCACGTACACGTTCGAGATGCGTGTGTTCTTGTAGTGGGTTTCCTCCATGCAGTAGAGGTCGAGCGAGGCGTTTGCGCCTACGTATGCCTCTATCACCTGCGTAGTGAGGAACTGCTGGTCGTCGGCTGCGTGGTCGCAGAAGAGGAATTTGGCGTTGGCGCCCTCCTCCATCACGATGAGCACGCGGCGGTTCACCATCATAGCCACGTCGGAGCGCAGAATGTTTATCACCTGCACGGTCTTGTCGACAACGACATTGCGCTTCACGTGCACGAGCAGTCCGTCCTGCGCCAGCATAGTGTTGAGTGCGGTGATGCCGTCCTCGTCGCTCTTCGCCAGGCGTGCGTAGTGCTTAGCCACAAACTCGGGGTGCGCCTTCGCGTATTCGGCAAGCGACGCCAGCTCGATGCCTTCGGGCAGGTTCTCCTTGGGCTGCAGCGACTGACGGAACTGGTCGTTGACGATGAAGTAGAGCGATGTGCTGAGGTTGGGCACGTCGCAGCGGAACGCCTTGTACGGGTCGACCGGCACTTCAAGACGGTTGATGTTCAGTCCGTAGTTGGGCTCGAAGAGCTTGTCTATCGTAGTATATTTATATCGTTCCACTTTTCGCGAAGGGAAGCCGAGACGCTCGAAGCTGTTGAAGGCTTCGTCGCGCACTGCGTTCAGCACGTCGGTGCTGTGGGCGCAGATCTGCTCGCGACATTCGCGGTAGAGGTCGATGTATTGTTGTTCTGAAGTCATTGTTCTAAATTTTGAATTGTGAGTTTTGAGTTTTGAATTGTGCGCTTTGCGCATTTTTGAGTTTTGAATTTTGAGTTATTGAATTTTGAGTCTTGAAATCATTAAAAATTAAAACTCAAAATTGAATAATTCAAAATCGGCTTTGCCGATAATTCAAAACTCAAAAATCAAAAATCAAAACTCCTCAAGCTCTGCTTTAATCCAATCGTATCCTCGCTGTTCTATCTCCTTTGCGAGTTCGGGTCCGGCGGTCTTCACGATGCGTCCCTTGTAGAGCACGTGTACGACGTCGGGCTTTATCATGTCGAGGAGTCGCTCGTAGTGGGTGATGACGATGGCTGATGTCTCCGGCGTGTGCATCTTGTTGACACCGTCGGCTACGATGCGCATTGCGTCCACGTCGAGTCCGGAGTCAGTCTCGTCGAGTATGGCGAGCTTCGGTTCGAGCATCGCCATCTGGAATATCTCGTTGCGCTTCTTCTCGCCGCCAGAGAATCCTTCGTTGACAGAACGGCGTGTGAACTTGGAGTCGAGCTCCACTATCTTGCGCTTCTCGTTCATGAGCTTAAGGAAGTCGCCCGCCTTCAGTTCGGGTAGTCCCTGATACTTGCGTTTCTCGTTGACAGCCGCCTTCAGGAAGTTGGTCATCGACACGCCCGGTATCTCCACCGGATACTGGAACGAGAGGAACAGACCTTCGTGCGCACGGTCTTCGGGCTTCATCTCAAGGATGTTCTTGCCGTTGAACCATGCCTCGCCTGCTGTCACCTCGTAGAGCGGATTGCCTGTGAGCACGGCGCTGAGTGTAGACTTTCCTGAACCGTTCGGTCCCATGATGGCGTGTATCTCGCCGTCGTTTATAGTGAGGTTGATGCCTCTTAGTATTTCCTTGCCAGCGATAGTGGCATGGAGGTTTTTTACTTCTAACATATCGAGTTTTGAATTTTGAATTTTGAATTTTGAGTTGTCGGCTGCGCCGATTGTGAATTAACCAGTTGTGAATTGTGAGTTGTACGTGCAACTGTTTGGTTGCTTGTGCAACTCTTCGTACGATGCACTGCTTAATACGAATCGAGCACGCGTCCGAGTTTCATACGGCGTCGTTCCTTCTTCGTTTCTCGTTTCGGTTCGTCGTTGGGGTCGTATATGCCGAGTGCCACTTCGATGAGCGAGAAGAGGCTGTCGCCGTCGGCTGAGGTGAAGCGGAACGGGAACGTTGCCTTCAAGCCTATCTGTACGTTGTGGCGGTGCATGTTGGAACGCATTCGATATACGTCGGGGCTGCCGTTGCAGGTCGTAGCCACGTGCGCCTTGCCGTCGATGGCGAGCGGGAAGCCGTACTGGAACTCGAGCGCGAGCGACGAGAAGATGTAGCAGTCTACTCCTACCGTCGGCACTGCGCTCACACGCGGGAGGCTTATTGTGATGTTGCGCTCGTAGCTGCCGTCAGCGTTCCATGCGCTCATGCTGCTCTGCACGTGCCGACCGGCTACGTTGATGTTGGCCATGAGCGAGGCGTAGGGCTGCAGAGCGAAGCGCTTGCTCAGTGGATAGTAGCGTGCGCCGACCACTATGTTCTGCATTGTGGCGTCCACGTTGCTTTCGAACCATTGTACGGTCTCGGCGTTGTAGCCGCCTACGAGCGAGAAGTGCTGCTTTGACAGGTAGTATTCTACCAGCACGTTGCATTGGGGCGAGGCGAACGTTGCGATGTTGCCTGCGTCGCGCGGCGAGCGTTCTACGCTTGCCGTTGTGGGGCACGAGAGGTTCATGCCAGCTATCACTGCCCAGCGGCACGGCACGTCGTCATCGTCTGCAAAGGCTGTGGTGGCGCAGACTGCGAGAGCTGCTGTGGCGGTCATTATCCTGCGGAACATATATTGAGTTTTGAATTTTGAATTTTGAGTTGTGAGTTGTCGGCTGCGCCGATTGGGAGTTGTGAATTTTGAGTTTTGAATTTTGAGTTGTCGGCTGCGCCGATTGTGAGTTGTGAATTGTGAATTGTGAGTTTTTTGTAATTCAAAATTGAGTAATTCAAAATTGAGTAATTCAAAATTGCGGTGCAACCGCAATAATTCAAAACTCAAAACTCAAAATTCAAAATTCAAAAATCTATCCCACTGTTCCCTCAAGCGACACGCTGAGCAGCTTCTGTGCCTCGACGGCGAACTCCATAGGCAGCTTGTTGAGCACATCCTTGGCGTATCCGTTGACGATGAGACCCACGGCTTGCTCGGTGGGTATGCCGCGCTGATTGCAGTAGAAGAGCTGGTCTTCCGAAATCTTCGACGTCGTAGCCTCGTGCTCCACTATCGCCGTGTCGTTGTGTATGTCCATGTATGGGAAGGTGTGCGCTCCGCAGTCGGAACCGAGCAGCAGCGAGTCGCACGACGAGTAGTTGCGTGCGTTGTCGGCGTTGCTTGTTGCGCGCACCAGTCCGCGGTACGAGTTCTGGCTGTGTCCGGCTGAGATGCCCTTCGATATGATTGTCGACTTGGTGTTCTTGCCCATATGTATCATCTTCGTGCCGGTGTCTGCCTCCTGGTAGTTGTTGGTGACGGCTACGGAGTAGAACTCCGCCTGCGAGCCGTCGCCGCGCAGCACGCACGAGGGATATTTCCATGTGATGGCAGAGCCGGTCTCCACCTGTGTCCACGAGAGTTTGGAGTTGACACCGCGCAGGTCGCCTCGCTTCGTCACGAGGTTGAGCACGCCGCCCTTTCCGTTCTCGTCGCCCGGGTACCAGTTCTGCACGGTTGAGTATTTCACCTCGGCGTTGTCCTTCACGATGATCTCCACGATTGCGGCGTGCAGCTGGTTCTCGTCACGCATCGGTGCGGTGCAGCCTTCGAGGTAGCTGACGTATGCGTCGTCGTCGGCAATGATGAGTGTGCGCTCAAACTGACCCGTGTTGCGTGCGTTGATGCGGAAGTAGGAGCTTAGCTCCATCGGGCAGCGCACGCCCTTGGGTATGTAGACGAACGAGCCGTCTGAGAAGACGGCGCTGTTGAGCGCTGCGAAGAAGTTGTCGCGGTAGGGAACCACGCTTCCCAAGTACTCGCGCACGAGGTCGGGATGGTTCTTTATGGCATCGCCGATTGAGCAGAAGATGATGCCTTTCTCGGCAAGGTGCTGCGAGAAGGTGGTCTTCACGCTGACGGAGTCCATGATGGCGTCTACCGCCACACCGCTCAGCGCAAGGCGTTCTTCGAGCGGTATGCCGAGCTTGTCGAATGTCTTCATCAGCTCGGGGTCTATCTCCTTCTTCTCGTTCTCCTTCTTCTTGGCGAGTGGGTCGGCGTAGTACGAAATCGCCTGATAGTCGATCTCGGGCACGTGGAGGTGTCCCCACTTCGGTTCCTTCATCGTCTGCCAGTGGCGGAATGCCTGCAGACGGAACTCGAGCATCCAGTCGGGTTCGCCCTTCTTGCTGGAGATGAGTCGCACAACGTCCTCGTTGAGTCCTTTCTCTATGATGTCTGTATGCACGTCGGTGGTGAAGCCGTACTCGTACTTCTGCTCTGCCACCTGGCGTACATAGGCGTTTTTTGTATCTTTAGTTTCCATTTTCGTATATAAAAGTAGAGGGGAGAATGGCGGATTGCGTCCGCCGTCCAATCGGGTTGCGTTCGCCGTCTGATCGGGTTGCGTTCGCCGTCTGATCGGATTGCGTCCGCCGTCTGATCGGGTTGCGTTCGGTGCACGATGACACAACCTGCACTTTCAGGTTGCAGGACATCGGTATGCCTTCTCCCTAATAAATGCAAAATTACGAATAATGCGTTGATTATTCGAAAAAAACGCTGCTTTTTTGAACCTAAAGGTTCATTTCCTTCGATAGTATGTTCTCCAGTTTCTCTGCCGAGAGCCTCAACTGGAACTCGCCTTTGATGGCCACGCTGATGCCGCCTGTCTCCTCCGACACCACGATGGCTATGGCGTCGGAGTTCTGCGAGATGCCGAGCGCGGCGCGGTGGCGCAGTCCCAGCTCCTTCGGTATGTCGTGGTTGTGCGACACGGGCAGGATGCAGCCTGCAGCGCGTATGCGCTTGCCCACGATAATCATGGCTCCGTCGTGCAGCGGTGAGTTCTTGAAGAAGATGTTCTCTATGAGTCGCTGGTTGATGCGTGCGTCGATTACGTCGCCCGTGTCGACAATATCGTCGAGGCGTATGCCGCGCTCAATGACGATGAGCGCGCCCACCTTGCCGCGCGAGAGGTCGATGCACGCCATGACGATGGGCATGATGGTCTCCTTGTCGACCACCTTCTCTTTGCTGCTCACAAAGAAGCGAGCGAAGGCACGGAAACGCTGGTGCGCACCGAGCGAGTAGAGGAAGCGGCGTATCTCTTCCTGGAAGAGCACGATGATGCCGATGACACCCACCGACACCAGCTTGTCGAGGATGGCTCCGAGCAGGCGCATCTCGAGCACCTGACTCACAAAGAGCCACACGAGCACGAACACGATGATGCCGATGAAGACGTTGAGCGAACGGCTCTCCTTCATCAGTCGATAGATGTAGTAGAGTATCAATGCGACAAGAACAATGTCGATGATGTCTTTTATTCCGAAGTCGAACATATTGTGAGTTTTGAGTTTTGAGTTTTGAGTTTTGAATTATCGGCTGCGCCGATTTTGAATTAACCAGTTGGGAGTTGGGAGTTGTGAGTTTTGAGTTTTGAATTATCGGCTGCGCCGATTTTGAATTAACCAGTTGGGAGTTGGGAGTTGTGAGTTTTGAGTTTTGAATTATCGGCTGCGCCGATTTTAAATTAACCAGTTGGGAGTTGTGAGTTTTGAGTTTTTGAATTCAAAATTGAGTAATTCAAAATTGCGGTTGCACCGCAATAATTCAAAACTCAAAACTCAAAATTCAAAACTCAAAACTCCTTTGAAGTTATCCTAATTGCTGCACAATTCGGATGGCTTCAAAGGCTTCCTTCACGTCGTGTACACGCAGTATAGAGGCACCTTTCTGCAGCGACACGGTGTGCAGCACGGTGGTGCCGTTGAGTGCCGTCGTGGGGTCGCCACCGATAAGCTTGTATATCATACTCTTGCGCGACACGCCGACGAGCACGGGCAGGTCCAAGGCAAGCAGGCGCTCCGCCTCGCTCATTATCTCGTAGTTCTGCGCGAGTGTCTTGCCGAAGCCGTAGCCGGGGTCGAGGATTATGTCCTTCGCTCCGAGGTCGCGCAGACGCTGCACCTCCGCCGCGAAGTTCTGCATCATCTTCTCCAATGTGGACTGCACCGACATCAGTATGTAGGGCACGCCGAGCTGCGCCACGGTCTCGAACATATCGCCCTCCTCGTGTATCTCCTTACCCACGATGCCCGTTATGCCGCCTTCCGACACGTCGTTGATGATGTCTGCACCAAACTCCTCTACGCATCTGCGAGCCACAAGCGGGCGGTAGGTGTCTACCGACACGATGGCGTCGGGCTGCTCGCGGCGCACTATCTGCAAGGCGTGCTTCAGACGCTCGGTCTCCTCCTCAAGGCTCACCTCGTCAGCGCCCGGGCGTGTGGAGAACGCTCCCACATCGATGATGCGTCCGCCCTCGGCTACTATCTGGTTAGCACGGTCGGCTATCTCTGCCTCCGTCTGCTTGCGCGAACCGCTGTAGAACGAGTCGGGCGTGGCGTTCAGTATGCCCATCACCAAGGGCTGTGAGAGGTCGAGCAGTCGGCCTCGCACATTTATTGTATATTGCATATATGCTTGATAATTTGTTAATAACAAAGCACAAATTACGCAATAAATATCCGAATAGCCAAACATTTTTAACAAAAACATTTGGAAGTTTGGATTATTTAGTGTAATTTTGCCCCTATACTTTAACCAAAACTAACACAAACAATTATGAAAGTAACTACTCAGCACCCCCACAGCATAAGATAGTCAACAGCACTCGTTAATT